>DATGYM010000283.1:0-22236 GCA_035297925.1 Pyrinomonadaceae bacterium
TCGATGTACTTGTGCATCAGGCCGTCATCGACACTAGCCACTGCCTCCACGAGTTTCTCTCGGGCGACGGTCGCCGCTTCTTTGAGGTCCTCGGGAATCTCGGTGGTTTCGTATTCAGATCCTTTGCTTTCGTCCTTCCAAAGAAGGGCTTTCATCGAAATCAAATCGACTACGCCCTTTAACTGATCTTCAAGCCCGATGGGAATTTGAATGGCGACCGGATTGGCGCCCAGGCGGGTGATAATCGACTCAAACGAACGATCAAACGAAGCGCCGGCACGATCCAATTTGTTGATAAAGCAGATCCGCGGCACGCCATACTTGTCAGCCTGGCGCCATACGGTCTCTGATTGCGGCTCAACACCGGCGACACCGTCAAACACGGCGACAGCGCCGTCTAGCACGCGCAAAGACCGCTCAACTTCCATTGTGAAATCCACGTGCCCAGGCGTATCGATTATGTTAATTCGATGATCGACACCATTGCGTTCCCAGAAACAAGTGGTCGCGGCGCTGGTAATCGTAATGCCGCGCTCCTGCTCCTGCTCCATCCAGTCCATCGTCGCCGTGCCCTCATGCACCTCGCCAATCTTGTGCGTGATGCCCGTGTAATAAAGGATACGTTCAGTCGTGGTGGTTTTGCCGGCATCGATGTGGGCCATGATGCCGATGTTCCTGGTTAGATTTAAATCCTGCTTAGCCATAAGAACCGTGAATGGTGACCGATGAGTGGTGAACAATAGAAGCGACTATTTACTATTCACCATTTACTATCCACCGCTTTAGAACTTGTAGTGCGCAAACGCCTTGTTCGCGTCCGCCATACGATGTGTATCTTCCTTCTTCTTAACTGAGTTACCGCGATTGTTCGCCGCGTCGAGAATTTCGCCCGCCAGACGATCGGTCATTGTTTTTTCACCGCGACCGCGCGCATAGGAAACAATCCAGCGAATCGCCAGCGCTCCGCGCCTTTCCTGATGGACCTCAATCGGCACCTGGTAAGTGGAGCCACCGACGCGGCGCGACTTAACCTCAACCGTCGGTTTCACGTTATCGATAGCACGCTTGAAGACCTTGAGCGGCTCTTCGCCAGTCTTTTCTCCGATCTGCTTCATCGCGCTGTAAAAAATATTTTCAGCCAACGACTTTTTGCCGCCCCACATGACGCCATTAATAAACTTCGTCACCAGTGGGCTGGTGTAAATCGGATCCGGAAGCACTTCTCGTCGTTCTGCAACTCTTCGTCTAGGCATAATGTTTCAACTATGAATGCGGAAGGATGAACGATGAAGTCCTCGCTCCGCGCTCGTCATTTCAGAATTTTATTTTCCGGCCGCCTTGGGTCGCTTCGCTCCATACTTGGAACGCCCTTGCTTTCGATCGGCAACACCCACGGAGTCGAGCGTGCCGCGAATAACGTGGTAACGCACGCCTGGAAGATCCTTAACGCGGCCGCCACGAATCAACACGATCGAGTGCTCCTGCAGGTTGTGTCCTACGCCCGGGATGTAAGTGGTTACCTCGATCCCATTCGTCAGGCGAACACGCGCAACCTTACGCAAAGCCGAGTTTGGCTTCTTGGGTGTTTGCGTATATACACGCGTGCACACGCCACGTTTTTGCGGCGAACTCTGAAGCGCCGGGCTGGCCGTCTTGTACTTCACAGCTTCTCGCCCCTTGCGAACTAGTTGATTTATCGTCGGCACGTTTTCTTTCCTTCGAGTCCCGGCAGTTGCGGGTTATGACTTCCTGTCTCGCGCAAAGCGCAAAAGGGCGTTACCTGCCTCTTTCCGGAACCTGTGGTTTAAGCCACGAGAGATTCTGCTTGAATCCCTTACGTCCGGCAGTCAGCGCAGGCGAGCTGCCCTGTTAAGAATATTTCTGTTAGGGATGTTCTGAATTCGCGATTAGGCGGGTATGGATGATGGCTTCCCTTAAGCCGACTTTTCTGTGGCGTCGCATATGAGACGAGAAGGCGCCGAGGCCTTTCACGCGTGCCTGCGCGGGGTGCTGGTCGATTTGAATTGCAAACGCCAACGCGAGCAGGACAACTTACGCCACAATATTTGTCAAACCGACCGCTTAATTACCAGCCGGCGCAACGCCTCCACACCGACAGAACCAACTGAGCGTTGCATTGTCTACTTCAGACTGTAGGTCCGAAACGGGAAACTATAAGCGTCAACAACTTAACTGTCAAGCGGCGGCGGGTGAGTGGTCGTAATTTGGGCTTTATCCAGGGTCGTTGCAGGACCTAACTACAGAGCCGCTCTCAGCAAATGCCAAACTCCCCAGCCAAGGCCAGCCAACAACAACAGCAGCAGAATCACCACGGCAAAAACGATCAGCTTGAATTTCTTATAGCGATTCTTGTCTGGCGGGGCCAGCGACCCCTGTGGAAAATATGGTGGCGGTGTATACGTGGCCATTAGTGCTCCTTACTTATTGCGGCGAGCAACGCCCGCCATTAAACCTGCTAATAATATCTTTTTCCAAATTGAAACCCAGGAGCCGGCACGTCCTGCCCTTAATAATTAATACTACTGCCCGGGCTTTTTCGCGCGATTTGAATTCGATTTACTGGCGCCGGATCTATTTGCATTAGAACCGGAAGTTCCTTTCGAGTTTGAAGACGTTGGCGTCGATGGCAGCCCACCATTCGCATTCGCGTTTTGCTGTTCCTCTTCCTTCTGTTGTTTCTTCAGCAAGTCTTCCTGGTGCTTCTTCCCGGCTTTGATTCGTTCCACTCCCTCGCGCGCCTCTTCCAGACCGTCTTCGGCGCGATAGTTTTCCGGATCAATCTCGAGGGATTTGGAAAATGCACTAACCGCCTCGTCGTACTGTGCCAATTTGGAAAGAGCGGTTCCGAGATCGTAGAACATGTCGGCGTCATCGTCCTTGAGCCGCGTGGCCTGGCGGTATTCCTTCACAGCTTCGCTATAGAGATGCAGCCCGGCGTACGTCTGCCCGAGGTTGTAATGTGCCTCCGGGTCCTGATCATTGTGTTCGAGGTACTTCTTATATTTTTCGATCGCTTTCTTATAGGCCTCTTCGGCTTCGTGCTCTTTGCCCACGGCATCGTAGGCCAGGCCAAGCCGGAAGTGGACCTCGGCCAGATCCGGATCTAATTTGATGGCGTTCTGAAAAGCTTCGACCGCCTTTTCATCCTGATCGGTGCGATAGAATTCCTTCCCCTCGTCCAGATATACACGGGCCTGGGTCCTGTTTTCTTCAGTCGTATGGGCGCCGGCCGCAGCGGCGTCGGTCTCTGTTTTCACGGCTTTCTTACGAGAGCACGCACCTTGACCGAACGTCAGGAAAAAGACAACGATCAGGGAAATCAATATTGACCGCTTCATTCGAATTAGCCGGTTGTAGCCGCGCGTTACTGTTTCGAGCGTTCACTTATCTACTTGAATTCGCAGGGTGAGTCAAACCGCTTCAATTCCCTAAGCCGTAGCAGCGTTGGCAAATCCCAACGGGCGGCAGCGATAAGCTCCGCCGGTCTTTTATTGTTATACTGCTCCCCCCTGGATTGAGCCCCATGCCGTGCAACTTGTTTGCTCCTTCCTAATTAAGGCGGTTGCCCTCTAATAAATCGAAGATTATTTTTCGGGGGAATTTATGTTTGATGTGATCATCGTGGGCGCCGGCCCCGCAGGCCTTAGCGCCGCTCTGGTGCTGGGCCGCTGCCGTCGCCGAGTGCTGGTTTGCGATGCGGGAACGCCACGCAACGCGCGTTCGCACGCTCTGCATGGTTACTTAACCCGGGACGGAATAGAACCGGCTGAATTCCTTCGTCTCGGCCGTGAACAGTTGCGCCAATACCAAACCGTCGAATTCATGCAGGCCGAAGTGACCGACGCTCGGCAGTTGGCAGACAATTTTGAAATCACGCTTAGGAATGGCGAGCGTTTGAGTGGACGCAAACTCTTGCTGGCTACCGGTGTAGTAGATCACATCCCTGAGGTGGAAGGAGTGTCTGAGTTTTACGGCATCAGCGTTTTTCATTGCCCTTACTGCGACGGTTGGGAAATGCGCGATCAGCCATTGGCGGTTTATGGCCGCGGCGAAAACGGGGCGGGGCTGTCACTTGAGCTGACTCTGTGGAGCCGCGACATAGTGCTTTGCACCGACGGTCCGGCGGAACTCCCTGAAGAAGATCGCCGGCGGTTGCTGAGACACAACATCACGCTAAAGGAAGACCGAATCGCGAGACTCGTAGGTAACAATGGCGCGCTGGAACATATTGTGTTTGCAGATGGAGAATCGCTGGCGCGAGGGGGAATGTTTTTCAGCACGGGTCAACACCAGGCTTCGGATCTTGCAGAAAAACTCGGCTGCAAGTTGACTGAGCAGGGCTGCGTGGATACGGGGGATTATGAAGCAACGAGCATCCCCGGACTTTACGTCGCCGGCGATGCTTCCCGGTTCGTGCAATTGGTAATAGTCGCAGCGTCGGAAGGCGCGCAAGCGGCGTTCGCCATCAACAAAGAATTAATGAAGAAAGAACTTGTGTAATATTCAGGAGGGCTCTTCCCTAACGATCTCAGCCGGTTTTTTATCTTCCCTTAAGCCCTGAAACGAAGGGTGCCGAATCAAACCGTCGGCTGTCCATTCAGCAAATTCCACTTCGCCGACGAGCTTGGGTTTGGCCCAGTGCGCATCGCGCAGTCCTGGATCTTTCGGTTTTGTCGCGAACGGCATTGCAGATTGCGACAGGCGATCAAGTTTCTGCTGCAACTCAAGACGTTGTTTGATACTGAATCCAGTACCCACTCTGCCTGAATAAATCAGCTTGCCCTTCTCATAAACGCCAAGCACCAGCGAGCCAAAACCCGGGAAGCCTTTTTTTGAGGGCGTGTAGCCGGCGATAACAAACTCCTGTCGCTTAATGCATTTGGATTTCTGCCAGTTTCGGTTGCGAGTTGACTCGTAGGGCGAATCGGCAAGCTTTGACACAACGCCCTCAATCCCGTACTCGCAGGCCTGCTTAAAAAACCTCGCTCCGTTTCCTTCGACGTGATCGCTGTAACGCAAAGGTCCTTTTGCTTTGCCCGAGGCAAGCAACTGTTCAAGTAGCATCTTTCGTTCCCGCAAAGGCGTCTGCATCAGGTTATAACCATCGAGGTAGATCAAATCGAAAATCTCGAACACGAAAGCCGGCGCTTTGCCGCCGCGACCCATCGACTGCTGCAATTTTTGAAAACTGCTGCGACCAGCGGCGTCAACGATTACGACCTCGCCATCGAGAACTGCAGTGGTAGCCGGAAAGGTCTTCAGCACCTGGGCCAGATTGGGAAATTTTTCAGTCCAGTCTTTGCCGTTGCGACTCCAGAAACGGGCCTTACCGCGAACCAAATGACAAAGCATGCGATAGCCATCGAACTTCAACTCGTGAAACCATTCCTCGCCATCTGGCGGTTCCCTGACCAGCGTCGCCAGTTGTGGCGCTATAACGTCGGGCATAGGTGCTTTGCGCGCGCCGCTCGTGGCCTGGAGTTGCTTTGCTTTTATAAAAGCCAAATTAGAACCTCAATATTCATGATGGGGCTTCCTCCGTGGCCCAGGCCCGCCCAAGACGTGCCAGTGCTGGTTCGCCAACAGACTATTGCCTCGCTTTTGCCCAGTTATCAAAATCCCGCCAACGCTGCCGGCGCTCTTCCCAGATTTGAATACGATAGAGCGGATGTATTTCCCAAATGGAACGCCGTTCCGGAGTATGTCGTTCGACAATTTTTCCGCCGCTGAATTTACATGGCTGATGGCTCGCGTCATAAAACAGCGGGCCGGTCAGGCGCACGCGCAACGGTGATTGCGTATTCCCTGGGTTCGAAAGCACCCGCCCCTGCAGCAGACCCGGAAGGACATTCTCGATTTCGGGGTTCTGTCCATCATGAAATCTGCTCCACAGCGCCGGGCGGTAGTGCGGACTGATTTCAGCGGTTACGGTAGTGCATTCATCGGCGAGAGTATTGTCGCCCGCGCTTAACGCCAGGTGGATGTCGTTCCAGTCGAGCTCAGGATTGTCGCAATCAACGGCTTCGCCTTGGTGCGGTTGCCCCTGGGAATCGCTGGTGTATTTCGTGTTGGCGTAGCGGGCAGAAAAAATGTAAGCCTCAAACGTAACCAGGGAGCCCTCGCCCAGACGCTTTCCTCTAACGGTAATCAGATTTTTTAAGCGCGCGCGGTCAGTCGGATATTTACCTTGTAAGACGATCGCCCCTGACTCGATCCTGCGCTGCGATGCCTGCTGCAAGCGAGTAAAGTCGCGGATGGAAACAGCGACGGGCGTTCCCTTCGCCTTGAAGTTGTTTTTCGCAGCGTTCTGGGCGTAATGAAAAACGTTGCCGTCCTTTTTGCCGGTCGCCGGACAACGACGGTCGATCTCATGTGGGTCGGCAATCCGCGCAAACGGTACTTCGTCGATTTTAGTTTCAAACGGTTGCTGGGCCGTCGCTGGCTTGCAGAACACAACGGCGCATATAGTCGTCACGATCAGTATTGGAAATCTCATTTAAGCTCGTCCTTGTGAATAGCCATGCGCCGGCGCGGCCCAGGCCAGGGCAAACAAAGCTGAACCTGCTGCGGCCACGATTAGCAGGCCGAGAAAAGCCCTGTCCCAGCCGTAATACTGGACCAGCGCCCCCAGTCCCCAACCTGACAAAACGGTGCTCGCGTAACCGAAGATGCTGGTCAAGCCAATGGCTGTCGCCGCCGCTCTTTTCGTCGCCAGGTTAGCAGCCGCCACGGCAAGCAGACATTGCGGTCCGTAAATGAAAAAGCCTGCGGCCCCCAACAGCGTCGCGGTTAGTAACTCTGATTGTCCCGGAACTTCCCAGAACAGAAATACCGTTATGCCGGCCAGCACCATGTAGATGAAGCATACGCGAATTGCGCGACCAGCAAACCAGCGATCAGTAAGCCAACCGCCCAGCAGCGCGCCGAGGAGCCCGGCGAATTCAAACCCACCCACCATCCAGCCCGCATGCGCGATCTTGATGTGCTTGGATTCCGTCAGCAGCGTCGGGCCCCAGTCAAGCACCGCATAACGAATGATGTATACGAAGAAGTTGGCGATGGAAACAATCCAGATGTACTTATTGCGAAAGACCTGCTCGTAGATGAAACTTCGAAATTCGCTGCTTGATTGAACTCCGGACAAACGCACTCGTCTGTCGTCACGCGTGCCTTCAAGCTCCGGCAGGCCGACGCTCGGCGGCGTGTCAGGCAACGTGAACCAGAGAAAGACAGAGCAGGCCAGCGCAATAGCAGCAGGCACAAAGAACGCGAGACGCCAGTTGATGCCCACCAGATAGCCGCAAAGAATGACAACCAGCCCGCCGCCAATCGGATGCGACATGTTCCACAGGGAAAATTTGGTCGCGAGTTCCTTCGGCGCGAACCAGTTGGCCATCAACCGCGCGCAGGGAGGAAAGCCCATGCCCTGCACCCAACCGTTCAGCGTCCAGATCAGTCCCAGTGCAATGACCGCGGAGTTGAACCCAAATGCAATATTGAGAATGGCAGAAAAGCCGAGACCGCTCACCATCAGCACGCGTGCATTGGCGCGATCACTGAGAAACCCGTTGGCAAATTTTGAAACGCCGTATAGCAGTCCGTGCAAGGTCAGGAACAGACCGAGTTGTGTTTTTTGAATACCCAGTCCACTCTCGATTGCCGGCATCGCGACGCTCAAATTCTTTCTGACGAAGTAAAACGTGGCGTAGCCCACAATGGTCGAGACCAGCACGCGCTTTTGCCAGCGACGATATTCGCCGGCTATTTCCTGCGGATCGGTTAATTCAAAGTGGGCGGCAGGGGCGGGTTGGAAAATCCTGGTTAAGAAACCGGGAGCAACCGCGTGGACGGAACTGGATGTCTCGGCCTTTGCAGTCATACGATGCAACGATTGAGCAACGAAGCAAAGTGAGGTTAGTCTTTCGCGATCGAACCTGGCAAGAAAAAAAGGAAAACACTTAATATCATCGTGCACTAACGCAAAAAGTTATGACTCGCTATCGAAACGAATCTGAGATTGCTGCGGCCTACAACGAGTGGGCGCAAACCTACGATTGCGTGGAAAACGCCACGCGCGATCTCGCTGCTGAAGTGTTGCGGCAAGCAGATCTCAAACTTTCCGGCCGAACGATTATCGAGGTAGGTTGCGGCACAGGCAGGAATACCGAATGGCTCGCATCACCTCGGTCCGACGTCTCGCAGATTGTGGGTCTGGATTTTTCGGCGCAGATGCTCGCAAGAGCAAGAGAGCGCGTGCGCGACTCGCGCGTCCGTTTCATCCAGCACGATGTTAGCGAAGTATGGCCACTGGCTGATGCTGCGGCTGACGTGGTGATGGCGATGTTGGTGCTGGAGCACCTGGAAAGTTTGCCGCGTTTTTTTGCCGAGGCGGCCCGCGTGTTAAGCCCCGGCGGCACACTGTTCATTTGCGAGCTACACCCAATGCGCCAAATGTTGGGCGGGCGAGCGCAATTTACCAGCAAGCAAACAGGCGAGCGTCAGCTGATCCCCGCGTTCCTCCATGACACATCGGACTATGTCAATGATGCATTGTCTTCAGGCTTTGAACTCATACATCTGGGGGAGTGGCGCGATGCTGGCGCGCTGCCGACCGATCCGCCGCGGCTAGTTTCGTTGCAGGCCCGCCTGCGTTCGAGTCTCGAGATGGACGACGGGTCCGCTCGGTAATCTTTCACGCCTCAATGTCTCAATGCCCAGATAAAAAGACCGGCGTGGAATGAACCACGCCGGTTGCGTTTGTACGACAGGCATTGCTGCCTGTCACTTTCCTGTGATGCTGCCAATCAAGACGAGCACAGATTCAATGGTTTGTCCTACTCGACTATGTCCTCACCTTCGCCGTCGGTGCTGGCGGTAACCAGCGGCTCGCGAACCGGTGGGGTCACGATCTCGTGACCGCCAACGATGTCAGGAAAATCATCCAGGTCGCGCTCGCGAGCTTGATCGATCGTTTCGTCGCGGGCGATGGCCACATTGCGGTAGTACTCCATGCCCGTGCCGGCGGGAATCAACCGGCCCATGATCACGTTCTCCTTCAGGCCGCGCAAATAGTCTATGCGCCCTGATATCGCCGCCTCGGTAAGCACCCGAGTGGTCTCCTGGAAGGACGCCGCGGAAATGAACGAGTCAGTCGAGAGCGAAGCCTTCGTGATGCCGAGCAACAGCGGTTCAGCCTGCGCCACCTCGCCGTCGTCGTTGTTGACGCGTTCGTTCTCATCGGTGAAGCGAAATCGATCCACCTGCTCCTCGAGCAGAAAGTCTGTATCGCCGACTTCCTTAATCTTCACCCAGCGCAGCATCTGCCGGACGATGACCTCGATGTGCTTATCGTTGATGTTCACACCCTGCAGGCGATAAACCTCCTGGATTTCGTTGACCAGATACTCCTGCAAGCGCTGCATGCCTAGCACGCGCAGAATATCGTGTGGATTCAATGGGCCATCCATCAAAGCCTCGCCGGCACGTACGCGGTCGCCTTCCTGCACGTTGATGTGCGTGCCGCGCGGAATGTCGTACTCGCGTTCTTCACCGTCATCACCGGTGATAATTAGTTTGCGCTTGCCCTTGGCGATTGGGCCCAGCGTGACAGTGCCGTCGATTTCCGACATCACTGCCGTCTCCGCCGGCCGTCGCGCTTCAAACAACTCAACCACGCGCGGCAGACCACCTGTGATGTCCTTGGTCTTGGTTGTTTCGCGTGGAATCTTGGCAATGATATCGCCGGGTTCTACGTTTTCGCCGTCCACCACCATAAGGTTGGCGCGCACCGGCATCTGATAAGTCTTCAGAAGCTTGTTGCTGACGTTGCGAACTTCCAGACGAGGCTGTTTCTTTTCGTCGGGCGAGTCTTTCACGACCATACGCGATTGGCCCGTTACCTCGTCGACTTCTTCATCAAACGTCACGCCTTCCTTCAGGTCCTGATACTTAACGTGACCTGCGACTTCGGTAAGAATCGCGAACGTGAACGGGTCCCAGGTGGCTAACAACTGATCCTGAGTAACACGCACGCCGTCTTCGACAAGAATGTGCGCGCCGTAAACAATCTGGTAACGCGCTGCCTCGCGACCGCGGTCATCGATGATCGTTAAGGAGCCGTTGCGATTCATGGCGATGCGCTCACCCTTGCGGCTCTTGACCGTCTGCAGGTCAAGATACTTGATTGTGCCGTCCTGGCGCGCTTCGTGTTTCGAAGATTCTTCCAAACGCGCCGTGCCACCAATATGGAATGTACGCATCGTTAGCTGCGTGCCCGGCTCGCCGATCGATTGCGCGGCAATAACACCTACTGCTTCGCCGATCTCGACCGGCCGTCCCGTTGCCAGGTTGCGACCGTAACACTTGATGCAGCAACCGCGACGAGATTCACACGTCAACACCGAACGAATGCGCACGCGCTGTACGCCGGAGCGTTGAATTTCTGACGAAAGGTCTTCGTCAATCTCCTGATTAGCTTCGACGATTACACGGCCTTCAACCGGATCGATAACGTCTTCGAGTGCAATGCGGCCCACAATACGATCGCGCAGCGATTCGATTTCCTCGCCGCCCTCAACAATTGCCGAAGCGGAAATGCCACGCAATGTGCCGCAATCCGGCTCGCTGATAATCACGTCCTGAGCTACGTCGACCAGACGACGAGTCAGGTAACCTGAGTCAGCCGTCTTCAAGGCCGTGTCGGCCAAACCCTTGCGGGCTCCGTGCGTCGAGATGAAGTACTGCAACACGTCGAGGCCTTCGCGGAAGTTCGCCTTGATCGGGGTCTCGATGATCTCGCCCGAAGGTTTGGCCATCAAACCGCGCATGCCGGCCAACTGCCGAATTTGCTGAGCGCTGCCGCGCGCCCCCGAATCGCTCATGACGAGGATTGGATTTAGCTCGCCGGACGATTTTTCTCGTTCGTCCATCGCCTTGAACATTTCCTTGGCGACCTTATCGGTCACCTCGGACCACACGGCGATGACTTTGTTATAGCGCTCGCCGCTGGTGATCACACCGTCGAGATATTGCTGCTCGACCGCAATCACATCCTTTTCAGCTTTATCAACCAGCGGCCGTTTGGCATCTGGCGTAACCAGGTCGTCGATGCCGATCGAGATGCCGGCCTTGGTGGCGTAGAGGAAGCCGAGGTTCTTCAGATCGTCAAGCATCTTCACAGTCATCTCGTGGCCAAGACGAATGTGCGAATAGTTGACGAGCGACTGCAACCCCTTCTTCTTCAACGTGCCGTTGAAAAAGGGCAAGCCCGGCGGGATCGAATCGTTGAAGATAACGCGGCCAACTGTAGTATCGATCACGCGCCGCACATCCTCCTGAACGGCAGCGCGCAAAATGTCCTGTGGATCGTGCTCCTGAGTCAGATCGATCAAGTCTCCCTGAATACGAAGCTTGATCGGGGTCTGCGTGGTGACTTCCTTAGCGTCAAGCGCCAGTAACACTTCTTCGAGCGATGCGAATACGCGACCCTCGCCTTTGGCGCCCGCCTTATCGCGGGTCAGGTAGTAAATGCCGAGCACGATGTCCTGCGACGGCACTGCGATTGGCTGGCCGCTTGCGGGACTGAGGATGTTGTTGCTCGAAAGCATCAACACCGCAGCTTCAATTTGCGCTTCCGGCGACAGCGGAATGTGCACGGCCATCTGGTCGCCGTCGAAGTCGGCGTTGAACGCCGTGCAAACGAGCGGGTGAATCTTGATTGCCTTGCCCTCAACCAGCACTGGCTCAAACGCCTGAATTCCCAGACGGTGAAGCGTGGGCGCGCGGTTCAGGAGCACCGGGTGTTCGCGAATTACTTCTTCAAGAATGTCCCAGACAACCGGTTCCTGCCGCTCGACCATCTCGCGCGCCTGCTTAATCGTGGCGGCGTGACCCTGCTTCTCAAGCTGGTTGTAGATAAATGGCTTGAACAATTCGAGGGCCATCTTTTTCGGCAGGCCGCACTGGTGGAGCTTCAACTCCGGACCAACAACAATCACCGAGCGGCCGGAATAGTCGACTCGTTTGCCGAGCAAGTTCTGGCGGAAACGTCCCTGCTTGCCTTTGAGCGTTCCACTCAAAGACTTCAGCGGTCGATTGTTCACGCCACGCAGCACGCGTCCGCGACGGCCATTGTCAAACAAAGCGTCGACGGCTTCCTGAAGCATGCGCTTTTCATTGCGCACAATTACTTCCGGCGCGCGCAGCTCCATCAGTTTCTTCAGACGGTTGTTGCGATTGATGACGCGTCGATAGAGGTCGTTAAGATCCGACGTGGCGAAACGTCCGCCATCGAGCGGTACCAGTGGGCGCAGCTCGGGTGGAATGACGGGGATGACATCGAGAATCATCCACTCGGGACGATTGCCTGACTTGAGGAAGCTGGTGGCGACCTTCAGACGTTTCGAGTACTTCAGTTTTTTCTGCTGCGAAGTCTCTTCGCGCATACGCTTGCGCAGCTCGACGGAAAGCTCTTCGACCTTTACCATCGACAGCAATTCCTTGATCGCCTCGGCGCCCATCTTGGCAACAAACTGCGCCGGATAATCGCGAACTAGCTCGCGATAGCGCTCGTCGGGAAGCAGCTCGCGCTCTTTGATCCCGGGAACGTCGCCCGGATCAATCACAATATAGGACTCGAAGTAGAGAACCTTTTCCAGCTCGCGCAGGGGAATGTCGAGCAGGTGACCGATGCGCGAAGGCAGGCCCTTGAAAAACCAGACGTGCGAACAGGGGCTCGCGAGATCAATGTGACCCAATCGTTCGCGGCGCACTTTTGCCTGCGTCACTTCCACACCGCATTTGTCACAGATAACGCCGCGGTGCTTCATGCGCTTGTACTTGCCGCAGAGACACTCCCAATCCGCTACCGGCCCGAAGATGCGCGCGCAGAACAGTCCGTCACGCTCCGGCTTGAAAGTACGGTAGTTGATCGTCTCCGGCTTTGTGACTTCGCCGTGTGACCATTGCCGTATTTTGTCCGGCGAAGCCAGCGAGATTCTTATTGCCTCAAAGTCAGGAGCTAATTGCGTCTTCTCTTGTTGAAATCGAAACACTTGATTTTCTCCGTTACCCTTCAGACCAACACAATCGTTTCATTGACTTTGGTCCCTGGGCCTTTGGTCTTTGAACGGTTTACCGAAAACTCTTCGGCGCCACAGCAAAGACCCAAGGCCAAAGACCTAAGGCCAACTATTTATCCTTCCACAGCGCTGGTAATCAGCGCTTCGCCGACACCATCCTCGGCGGCGTCACCGTTGCCGGCGACCTTCTTATTAATCAATTCAACGTCGAGGCAGAGCGACTGTAACTCGCGCACCAGCACGTTAAACGACTCTGGCAGGCCCGGATCGAAATCAGCTTCGCCTTTGACGATGGCTTCATAGATCTTGGAACGCCCGGCGACGTCGTCGGACTTGGCAGTCAGCAATTCCTGAAGAATGTGCGCGGCGCCATAAGCTTCCAGGGCCCAAACTTCCATTTCCCCAAATCGCTGACCACCGAATTGCGCCTTGCCGCCCAACGGTTGTTGTGTGATCAGGCTGTAAGGCCCAATCGAGCGCGCGTGAATCTTGTCGTCTACAAGGTGCGAGAGCTTGAGCATGTAGATGTAACCGACGGTCACCTTCTGCTCAAAAGGATCGCCGGAAAGTCCGTCATAAAGTATGGCCTTGCCAGACTCGTTGATGATTTCCGGAAGACCAAGCTCGGTGGCCCTCTTGCCCGCGAGCTTTAGCTTTTCCTTGATCTCTGCTTCCGTCGCGCCATCGAAGACCGGCGTCGCAAAGTGAACACCCAAAACGCGCGCCGCCCAACCCAGGTGAGTTTCCAGGATTTGGCCCACGTTCATGCGCGATGGCACGCCGAGCGGATTAAGCACTATCTCGACGGGCGTCCCGTCGGGCAAGTAGGGCATGTCCTCTTCCGGCAAAATGCGTGCGATGACACCTTTGTTTCCGTGACGGCCGGCCATCTTGTCGCCCACCGAAAGCTTGCGCTTCATGGCGATGAAAACCTTCACCATCTTAATGACGCCGGGAGCAAGCTCATCACCCTGGCGCAGTTTGGCAATCTTCTCTTCGTAAATGTCCGAGAGAATCTTGATTTGCCGTTCGGTGCGATCTTCGTATTCCTTAATCTCCGCGCCCACGTCGATGCGCGACGAGGCCATCTGTACTTTCCTGAGCACCTTCGCTTCGATGCCTTCCAGCATCTCGCGAGTGATGGCGACGCTTTTGGGTATAACTACCTCGCGATTAACCGTCAGGTCAGCCGAAAGCTTGCGGCCTTCGAGCAACTCACGGATTCGCTGGTCGCGTTGTTCGCGCAGGATACGGGTTTCGTCCTCGAGGTCGCGCCGCAACCGATCTTCCTCTTCCTGTTCGATTGCCAGCGAACGTTGGTCCTTTTCCTGCCCTTTGCGCGTGAACACCTGGACATCCACTACAGTGCCGTCGATGCCGGGAGGCGAAACCAGCGAAGCGTCTTTCACGTCGCCGGCTTTCTCACCGAAAATGGCGCGCAACAGTTTCTCTTCAGCAGTCAGTTGCGTTTCACCCTTGGGCGTAACCTTGCCGACCAGAATAGAACCGGGTTTGACCTGGGCGCCGATGCGAATGATGCCGCTCTCGTCCAGGTCGCGAAGCATGTTCTCGCCGACGTTGGGAATGTCGCGTGTGATCTCTTCCGGCCCGAGCTTCGTATCGCGAGCTTCGATTTCAAGCTCTTCGATGTGAATCGACGTGTAGTAGTCCTCTTTTACGAGGCGCTCGGAAACCAGAATCGCGTCCTCAAAGTTGTAGCCGCGCCAGGGCATGAACGCCACAAGCACGTTGCGGCCCAGGGCCAGCTCACCGCGGTCTGTACACGGCCCATCAGCGATGACCTGTCCTTTGGCTACCCGCTCGCCAACATGCACGATAGGGCGCTGGTTGATGCAGGTGTTTTGATTAGAACGCTTAAACTTGATCAGCGTGTAGATGTCCGCGGTCACCTCGCGCGAAATTGTGCCGTCAACGTTGTGATCGGCCTTAATAATCGCGCGTTCCGAATCAACGTAATCAACTACACCGTCGCGTTTGGCGACCACCACAGCGCCGGAATCGCGGGCCGTGGTTTTTTCCATTCCGGTGCCGATATAGGGTGCTTCGGCGCGCAGCAAAGGTACGGACTGGCGCTGCATGTTGGAACCCATCAGCGCGCGGTTGGCGTCGTCGTTCTCCAGGAATGGAATCAGCGAGGCCGCAACCGAAACGAGCTGCTTCGGCGACACGTCGACGTATTCAATGTCCTTGCGCAAGGCCAGAATAAATTCACCGGCTTTACGCGCCGCGTTGCGTTCGTTGACGATGTAACCGGTCTCATCCAATTCGATGTTGGCCTGGCCAACGACGTGTTTATCCTCTTCCCATGCGGTCAGGTAAAAAGGCCAGGGCTCGTAATCAGCCTTGCGGCCGCCGGCGCCAACCTTTCGGTTGATTTTTTCAACTTCGTCCAGGGGCAAGTGCTCGCCATGCTTTAGCTTTGTGTCGCCGCCATTGAGCACCCGGACGTGTTCGACCACCCGGCCGTCCGTCACTTTTCGGTACGGAGCTTCGATGAAGCCGAATTCATTGATGCGCGCAAAGCAGGAGAGACTCGAAATCAGGCCGATGTTAGGACCTTCAGGCGTCTCAATGGGACAGATGCGGCCATAATGGGTCGGATGCACGTCACGGACTTCAAAGCCCGCGCGCTCACGCGACAAACCACCTGGTCCGAGCGCCGAGAGACGGCGTTTGTGTGTGATCTCCGAAAGCGGATTCGTTTGATCCATGAACTGCGAAAGTTGGCTCGAGCCAAAAAACTCCCGCACCGCCGCTGTCACAGGCTTGGCATTGATCAGATCCCGCGGCATCGTGGTCTGCATTTCCTGATGGATCGACATCTTCTCCTTGATCGCACGTTCCATGCGCTCGAGGCCGATGCGGAACTGGTTCTCCAGCAGTTCGCCCACCGCGCGCACGCGTCGATTGCCCAGGTGATCGATGTCGTCAGCCTGAAACTCGGAGGGGTTCTTGCGCATCTTCAAGACGTAAGAGACCACCTCGTAAAAATCTTTGGCCGAAAGCAACGGATCGTTTATCCGATCGCGCTCCGGCTTACCCATTTTGATATTGAATTTCAGCCGGCCCACGCGCGAGAAATCAAACTTGCGCGGATCAAAGAACATCGCCTCCAACAACTTGTAAGCAGTCTGGACAGTCGGTGGGTCGCCGGGACGCATCTTCCGGTAAATCTCCAGCAACGCATCGACCGGTTTCGTAATCACGTCCTTCTTGAGCGTCTGCGCCAGAATGGAACCAATATCGTCGCGCTCGGGAAAGAAAACCGAGAAACTGTCGATGCCGCCTTCGACGATCTCCTGTAACTTCGTCGGAGTAATCTCGTTGTTTGCCTCGAGGATCACCTCGCCGCTTTCTTTATTGACGATGTCAGAAAGAGCGAAGGCACCCTCAAATTGCGAGGTCTCCATCTCCACTTCGCCGATGTTTGCCTTGCGCAAGGCTTCGAGCGCGGAAGTCGTAACTTTCTTGCCCGCACGCACGATGGGATCGGGACCACGGCCTTTAATATCGAAATCCACCTTCATGCCGACGAGGCTGGTCGCGCCTTGCTCCGGCACCTGGATCATCAGGCGTCCATCTTCAACCCTGATTTCATCCGTCACATAAAGCGCGCGCAGGATATCCTCATCCGCAAAGGAGGCATTCTTTACCCTTTCTTCAAGTATTGCATCGCTCTTAACGAGCTTGCCGTCAGGTTCGGTGCCGAACCAGAGACCAAGCGCGCGCAGGAAAATCGACGCCAAAAACTTGCGCTTGCCCACGCGCACATAAAGCAAGTTCTTCTGATCGTATTCAAACTCGACCCACGAACCTCGATAAGGAATGATCTTGGCGATATAGATCGCGCCCCGTTTAAAAAACACACCGGGCGAACGATGCAACTGCGAAACGATAACGCGCTCGGTGCCGTTGATGATGAACGTGCCGTTATCCGTCATCAAAGGAATTTCGCCAAAGAAAACTTCCTCCTCCTTTATGTCGCGAATAGACAGCGCTTCGGTTTCCGGATCCTTGTCATAAACGGTCAGACGAATTTTTACTTTCAGCGGCACGCTGTAACTCATGCCGCGTTCCTGACACTCCTGCTGATCGTGCTTGTGCTTCAGCCCCACCGGCTCACCGCAGTTTTCGCAAAGCTGCGGGCGAACCGAGTTAAAGGTGCCGCATTTGTGACACAGTGTTTCCCCTGCCGCCAACGGATTAACCTTGATCGTTGAGCCGCAGTGCTTGCAGTTGGCGCGCAGGTAGTTCAGACCTTCGAGACGGCCGCACTTACACTGCCAGTTGCCGATCTGATATTCGACAAAGTCCAGCGTGGCCGTGCCGCGAAAATCGGAAATGGGGAATACCGACTGAAACACAGCCTGCAGTCCCGTGTTCTCGCGCTCTTCCGGCAGAAAATCCATCTGCAGAAAGCGGTTGTACGATTCGCGTTGAATCTCGATCAGATTCGGGATACGAACGGCTGTAGATATCTTTGAAAAGTCGACGCGTTCCGGCGCCTGACTCGTGCGTTTTCCCAACCCTGTGTTTACTGATTGCAGCAGATTTCCGTGCATGAGTGGTTCCTTATGGATTGCCGATTTTCAATTTCCGATTTCCGATTCGAGTTCGACCGCCAATGAAATCGGCAATCCTCAATCGGCAACCGAAAATGTGTGGAGACGCCAAAACGCGGTCAGAGCGCAGACCGCCCCGACCGCTTCTTCAGCAAAAAAGCGGCTTATTTCTTGTCGAATTTTTTCGGAATAACGCCAGCGCCTCAATACTCTCTTAACTTAACCACCAAGTCTACGAGTGTCAAGCCAACACCGACAGTTCACGTCTCACGTCCAGTGTTCAACGCCGGCGGTAACCGACCCTGGAACCCTGGACGTTCGACATTTAACTATTTGACCTCGACGGTTGCGCCCGCGTCGGCAAGTTTTTGCCTAACGGTCTCGGCTTCTTCCTTGGAAACGCCTTCCTTCACCGCCTTGGGCGCTGCCTCTACCAGGTCCTTGGCTTCTTTCAGACCAAGCGCCGTCACTTCGCGTACGACCTTAATCACGTTGATCTTGTTGCCGCCGACGGCCTGCAGGATCACATCGAACTCGGTCTTCTCTTCAGCCGGAGCCGCGGCTTCGCCACCACCGCCGCCAGCCGCCGGAGCTGCTACTGCCGCCGCCGCCGCGGAAACACCGAAAGTCTCTTCCAGATCCTTCACCAGCTGTGAAGCCTCAAGAAGCGTCATATTTTTCAAAAACTCAATAACATCGTCACGTGTTGCTGCCATGATTGCCTTTCTATCCTCCTCAGGGTTCTTGGGTGCTGATTAACCGTTCAGCCGTCAGCTCACAAAACAACTGCCGGGTTCCATATTCGCAGCAGGAGAACCCACGGTACGTTTTTGCCGATTGGTTGCATCTCAATCGAGCGAAACGTCGAAGCCGTAGACGACCTGACCATCGTCAAGCTCGTTCCGCGTCCGGCCCTGTGCTTACTTTTTTGAGATCTCAAATTTCAGATCCCAAATTCAACCTAT
This sequence comes from Pyrinomonadaceae bacterium, assembly GCA_035297925.1. Classification (GTDB taxonomy): domain Bacteria; phylum Acidobacteriota; class Blastocatellia; order Pyrinomonadales; family Pyrinomonadaceae; genus PSRF01. Next base: position 18,649 of record DATGYM010000283.1, read on the forward strand.
TTCTCTAAGAACGCAAATGCAAATCTCAGATTCATACTGGATCCCAATCTCTTCCGCGAGATTGAGGATCACAAAAACTGCTAAGCGGCGTCGCCGCTCTTCTGGTCACCAATCTGTTTGATTACGATTGCCAGGTTGCGCGGCACCGCCGACAACACGGTCACAAGCCGTTGCGCCTGAGCATTAATCAAAAACATTACTTTTGAGATCAACTCTTCTTTCGAAGGCAGGCTGGCAATCGCTTCAACGTCTTTCAAGGCAACGACACTGCCTTCCACGATGCCGACCTTAAACTTGAAAATGTCAGGGTTGGCTTTGGTAAATTTTGCAATCGCCTTTGACAGGCCCACCGGATCTTCGGTGCTGAGCGCGACCGCCGTGACACCTTTAAACTGATCTGCTGCCTGCTCCAACGCTGTTCCTTCCGCGGCTTTGCGAGCAAGAGTATTCTTTACTACGCCGTAACTAACTCCCGCCTCACGCAACTGATTGCGTAGTTCCTGATCTTTGGGAACGGTCATACCCTCGAACCCGACCAGCATTGCTGCCTTTGCGGCTTTAAACTGCTCGGTGAGAGCTTCCAAATCTTTTTGTTTCTGTGCTCTGGTTTTCATCCCTGTCCGCTCCTCGCTTATTTCGCGTAAGCCGCCTCATCCAACAAAACACCCGGACTCATCGTGGCCGCCAAATTCACCTTCTTTACATACTTGCCTTTGGCGGTCGAAGGCTTCGCTTTCACCACTGCTTCGAGCAGCATACGTGTATTGTCGCGAAGCTTGTCGGCATCGAAAGAAACCTTGCCGACGGGCACGTGAATGACACCTGTCTTATCCACGCGGTACTCGACCTTGCCCGCCTTGGTTTCCTTGACCGCGGTTTTGACGTCAAAGGTCACGGTGCCGGTCTTGGGATTGGGCATCAGGCCGCGTGGGCCCAACACCTTTCCCAGGCCGCCGACGAGTCGCATCATGTCCGGCGTTGACACGACGGCGTCAAACTCCAGCCAGCCGCCCTTAATCTTTTCGACCATGTCCTCGCCGCCGACAAAATCCGCGCCTGCCTCTTCGGCTTCCTTGATCTTATCGCCCTGCGCGATCACAAGAACTGTTTTCGATTTTCCGAGACCGTGAGGAAGAACGATTGTGCCGCGGACAAGTTGATCCGCTTTGCGTGGGTCTACGCCCAACCAAACGGTCAATTCAACGGTTTCGTCAAACTTGGCGAAAGCGATCTCCTTAACTTTGTCGACTGCTTCCTCGAGGTTGTACTTGCGCCCTGCTTCAATCTTTTCAGCTGCTAAATTATATTTCTTTCCGTGCTTCTTCATTTACTGTCTCCGAGGTTCATGCGGCGCCGTGCGCCTCCCTCTATTTTGGAAAGAGGCGAAGGATATACTCATCCTTCATCCTTCATCCTTCGATCGTAAGGCCCATTTGCCTGGCTGTTCCAGTGATGGTCTTTACTGCCGACTCCAGGCTGGTCGTGTTCAAGTCCTGAATCTTGGTGCGCGCGATCTCTTCGATCTTGGCCATGGAAATTGTGCCCACTTTTTCACGATTCGGCTTGCCGGAACCTTTTGCAATCCCGGCCGCTTTCTTCAGCAAGTCCGCAGCCGGCGGCGTCTTGGTTTCAAACGTGAAAGAACGATCTGCGTAGACTGTAATCACGACGGGAATCTTCAAATCCGGATCCATCTGCGCCGTTTTCGCATTGAACGCCTTGCAGAACTCCATGATATTGACACCATGTTGTCCAAGCGCCGGACCAATTGGGGGCGCCGGATTGGCCTTGCCCGCAGGAACCTGCAACTTAATGTAGCCTGTTATTTTCTTTGCCATGGTTTAGTAAATCGTGAATCGTGAATAGTAAATAGTGAACGTGTTCGCCGAGGGTTTCCATTTACTATTTACGATTTACGATTCACTGCCCTTTCATTCTTCTTCAGCAAACGTCACTTTCTCGACGTCCAGGAAATTCAACTCCACCGGAGTCGACCTTCCGAATATTGTAACCGTCACTTTCAGGGTCGATTTGTCTTCATTCACTTCCTCAACCTTGCCGGTGAAACTTTGGAAAGGCCCCGACTTGATTCTGACCGTCTCGCCGGCCGCATACGAAAACTTCGGCTTCGGTTTTTCCGCTGCCTCAGTGACGTTGTGTACAATCTGATCGACTTCCTGCGGCGTTAGCGGCGTCGGATTGTGCCCACCCACAAAGCCGGTAACTTTCGGCGTCGACTTAATCATGTGGAAAACATTATCGGGGATGTGACCCCGCTCGTCGCATTCGATCTGCACCAGTACGTAGCCGGGATAGAACATGCGCGACGATTCGATCCGTTTGTTGCCGCGCATCTCGACGACCGTCTCCGTAGGCACCAGAACCTCTGTGATCTCGCTTTGCAGATCAGTGTCACGCACGCGAGCTTTGAGACTGTCGCGAACCTTCTTCTCGTGTCCGGAGTAGGTATGAAGTATGAACCACTGCTGCATTAATATTGCTTCCTTGCCGTTCAGGCCACTCCGGTCATCCAGTTCAATAGATGGTTGAGTTGTATCAACAAAAATGACCACACACGGTCGACTAAAAACAAATAGACTGCAAAAAAGATCACTGCCACCAGCGTAATGATGGTCGTGTTCTTAACTTCCCTGGCTGAGGGCCAGGACACGCGCTTCATCTCTGCGCGCACATCGCGTAAGAATTGGGCCATGCGCCCGAAGGGGCCTTCCCTGGCGCCGCTGAGTCCGCGCTCGCGGCGCGCTCCTTTGCCTTCGACACCCTCGCCAAAGCGGGCCGTGCGCGGCGGCGGTAAAGAAGCGTCTGGGTTTTCTAGGTCATCCATGATCTTGCCGACTTTGATTACCGACCTCTTTCATATTCACTGGCAGGGGTACCAGGATTCGAACCCGGACTTTCGGTTTTGGAGACCGACGTGCTAACCGTTGACACTATACCCCTCCAGACATTTGCAATTGCCAATTTGCGATTGCCGATTAAATCTTGACTCTAATCGGAAATCGGCAATTGGCAATCGGCAATGTTACTTGGTTTCTTTATGATCAGTGTGTTTGCGGCAACGGCGACAGAACTTACTAAACTCAAGCCGGTCGGGCGTGGTCTTCTTATTCTTTGTCGTTACGTAATTACGACTCTTGCATGCACTACACTGAAGAACAATATTATCGCGTGGCATAACTTAATTCCTGAACTCTGCGCTTGGTACTTTGAACTTTGGTTTTTGGCCTCTGGTCTTTGGTCTTTGGTCTTGGCTAAGACCTAAGTCTCAAGCTCAAAGTTCAAAGCTCAAAACTCGTTTTTTATTCCACCACTTCCGACACCGTGCCCGCTCCCACCGTGCGACCGCCCTCGCGGATAGCGAACCGGAGTCCCTTCTCCATCGCGATCGGCGCGATCAATTCGATCTCCATCGCCACGTTGTCCCCAGGCATCACCATCTCCACTCCCTCCGGCAGGTGCGCTACGCCCGTCACGTCCGTCGTGCGAAAGTAAAACTGCGGCCGGTATCCCGTGAAGAACGGCGTGTGTCGGCCCCCCTCTTCCTTGGTCAGCACGTAGGCTTCCGCC
>DATGYM010000284.1:0-4466 GCA_035297925.1 Pyrinomonadaceae bacterium
GGATTGCGATTATTGCCAGGATTGGATTAGGACGTCGCATTTGCCAGCGATGAGGATGAAAATTGGGAAGATGGTTGCGCCGGTCCCGGAGACCGGCCAGGGCGAACTGCGGTGGGAATAGTAACACTTCCTCTTCGGTGACCCAAAAAAAAAGAGCCTCGTACCATGAGTACGGGGCTCAATAAGTGCCAATCGGGTTTGAGCTAGGGAATGATCGTCACCTGCGGAGCGGTTGCCGCGGGCCGGCTGGTAAATGGGCCTCCAGTCTTGGTGACGGTGACGATAATCTTGTAATCAATGGGCGCCGTTCCCGCCAGCGAAGCAGGCAAGACTATGTCGATCAGATCGGTGCCAAACATGTTCGTATTCGGCCTCACCGAAGTGGGAGTGATATCTGTTGTGGTGGAGCCGTTCACAAACGAAACTCTTGTTTCAGTCGAGGCAGAGATACGCAGACCGGTCGTGTAGATCTCCAGCCTCGTCGCGACCTGCGTACCTGAGCTGTCAGCCGTGGTCACCTGAAAAGGTCCGGTAACGCAATTGGAGACGGCGGTATTCGTTATGTTGCAAACAACGGCAACGCCCTCCGCATCATTGGTAGAAGTAAAGATGTCGGGCTGGGACGGCACGATTTGCAGGAAACTGCGATAGGTTGTGCCCCGATTGTTTACGACGAAGGTTACGACGCCGGAGCTAAAGCCAATGGGCATTACAAAACTAATTCCCTCTGCTGGAGAGTCGCCAACAAAGTATAGACCCGCGGCAGCGCCATTCACTGACACGGATACGCCATTGAGTTCCGTGGGCAGTATCGGACTGCGCGCGGTTTCCGAGCCACCCAGAGCACTCTTATCAGAGTTCGCCAGTCCAACAGTTGATCTGACAATACTCAACTCGCCTGGGGCCAGCCCTGCCGGTACTCCCGGCGTAGGACTTGGCGTTGGCGTTGGGCTTGCAGTTGGGCTCGCGACAGGCAGCGGTCCCATGTTGCTGGCGCCGGTAAAGAACGACAGAACGGCAGACGACTCCGCCGTTACTGAGGGAGTCAATAGATAATAAATCTCACTGGAGTTATCACTATTGCCGCCGCCAAGTTCTATCGATTGCAGGTTGAAAGTTATTCGCTTGACCGTGCCGCTCGCCAACGGTCGAATCCCGGCGACAAAGGCGACAATCGGATTCCTTGTCAGCCTTACAAAGGTATTGGCAGACGTAACCGGAACCTGCGTAGCAAAGATCTGATTCGGCCGCACCGATCCTGATGGCACTGAGTTCAACCCCGTACTGTCCTGATCGGCCGCAGGGAAAGTCCCGTCCGGCTTGAAATTGAGCGCTGAAGCAAAAACCAATGTGTGGGGAGCCAGTGAGCCGTCGTAATCCGTAAAAGTGGGGAAATGAATCACATCGCCCGGAGATGCGATGGCCCGGGAGCTAACCAGCTTTGCCGTGCTGTTAGTCGCCGCTGTCGTTGGCACGTCTGAAACAAATACTGCGAGGAAAGCGCTGTTGGTGCCGGTGTTGGCGGAAGGATCGTCGGCCCTTGATTCGTATGCCACGAACTTCCCATCGCGGCTCAATCGACGACCGGGGCTAAGTAGATTCACGTTCAGCCCGGCGTTGGCGCCCGAAGTTTCTGTCTTGGTTTTCGTAATCTGACGAATATTAGTCAGCGCCGAGCCCGTAAAATCGGCTGCAAAAATCTCCGGATTCTTATCGTCATTGCTGGCAATAGGATTCATGCGAGAGATGAACGCGACGACCGACCCGTTGGCGGAAAGCGAGGGATTTTGCTGCAAGGTATCACTGATCCCCGCCGTCGTATCCTGTGTAGTCGTCCCCTGAGTAAAGGTGTTTGTACCGGCTGCGAAGCCACCTGTAGTTCGGCAAAGGAAAAGCTCAGGGTTAAAGTCTGCATTGCCCGGTGGCACCAGATTCCGCGTAGAAATGAATGCGATGGTGTTGCCATCGTCACTGATCGTGGCTTCACGATTATCATCGACGACGTCAGGCGGGTTCGTTCCCGTTCGCAGCGGACGACTGGGTGCCGTATCGGTTACTTGTCTGAAAATGCCCGTAGTCAAGTCAGTCAGGGGTACTTCGTCACCGCTTGAGAGATCAAACTGGTCGTCAATTTCCGGCAGCTGATAGATCCAAATTTCCTGATTGCCGTCAGCAACCAAAGCGGCGCTGTCTGTGCCGTCAAAATTTGCCGGATTCGGGGCATTTGAACTAAAGACAATTGTGTAGATCCTTTTGCCTGAAACGAGTGCCGGTTCCAAGCTAATCATCGGCTGATTGTTGCTTATTTCAATCTTCACCAGGCTTAAATCAGGAGGCGTGGGCAACGGCGAAGGAGTTGGAGTGGCGCTGGGAGTTGGCGTCGGTGTCGGTGTCGGTGTCGGGGTTGGAGATGCAGCCGGTTTTTGGACGTTCTTTGTGTCCGTTAATTGAAAAATGCGACGCTGAGCGTAATCGATCAGAAACAACTCTCGATTGCCGTCGGCATTGCGTGGATTCTGCGTATCCAGATTTCCGTTTGACTCAAAAACAACGAAGCGGCCGTTAGCGCTGATGTCGCCGGCAAACGAGTAAAAGCCTGCCGGGCTCGAGGTCAACTGAACTACGAACGGATCAGGCGTGGCGCTCGCCGTTTGTGCCCTGGCATACGAAAATGCGCCAAAGACCAGCATAAGAACGGCAATGGCGCACTGAGAGCGAAAAACTAGCTTCACAAAAATCCTCCGGGATAAAGACGCAGATAAAAACTGATTAGATGCCCTTTGAACGAGCGACAGCAAAGCGAAGGGGAAGACTTCTTTACGTCACCCGGCATTAAAAGAACCGACATTTTACGCAGAGAGCGAGCTAACCGCAAGTTTGCATAAGCCCAAGAAAAATTTACGGTTAAGCGATGCGGTGTGCTCCTTTGTCGTTGCTTCCCGTTTGCAACAAAATTCTTGACAGCTTCTTTACTCAAGCATAGAGTTCCGGCTACCCCCTTGGATAATTAGCTCAACTGAAGTCATCTTTCTGTCCTGGTGTCAGCGTTGTTTCAGCGTTCAACCCGGTTTTAGGGAACACCGGCACAAGGATTACGAAAGCTCCGGTCTGCCTTGGTCTCAATAGTTTGCCATCAATTATTCCCTGTATTCGAAAACCGACAGAAGAAACAAGGAGAATCACAATGTTGCGTTTGACTTCGAGACGAGTTCAGACTCGGAAACTCATGAGCTTGTCGCTCAGTTTTATTCTTTATGTTTGCCTGCTGCCCATAGTGAGCCCAGCGCCGGCGCGCGCAAAATCTGTGGTGCCGAAAGAAAAGGTTCAGTCTCAAAATCAGGGCCCACAGCAGCCAAACATTCCGGTCATTCCACCAGGCTCCGCCTACCGGCAAACAAATTTCATCTCGGATATTCCGGGCCTTTCGCCGGTTCTGGATCCTTTTCTGGTTAACCCCTGGGGCATTTCGATGACGGCTAGCAGTCCTTTTTGGGTTGCCAATAATGGGACGAGCACGACGCAGTTGATTCGCGGGGATGTGGGCGGCTCGCCCGTGGTCCTGAACCCGGGTATGCCGACCGTGATTATCCCGGGCGGACTGCCAACCGGAACGATCGCGAATCCTTCAACGACCGACTTTGTTCTTCCCGGCGCGTGTGCTGCTCCCCCTTGCGCCGCGCGCTTCATCTTCGCCTCGATTACCGGCAACATAACTGGGTGGAACCCAAACGCGCCCGCTGCCGGATCAATTACCGCCGTGCTTGCAGCGAGCCACCCCGGCCACGTCTATACCGGTCTCGCGGTCGGCAATAACGGGACGAATAAGTTATACGCTGCTGACTTCGCCAACGGGACAATCGACGTTTACGACGCCAACTTTAATCTGACAACCGTTCCCGGTGGATTCGCAGACGGAACCATTCCCAACACCATGGGGAACGTCTATCACCCCTTCAACATTCAAAACATTGGCGGCTCGCTCTACGTCACCTACGCCAAGGTTGGTACTGACGGACGCGATGAAGAAGGTGTCGGTAATGGGTTCGTTCGTAAATTCGACACGAATGGAAATCGGGATGGCACCTTCGGAATAAACAATGGTCCGCTCAATTCGCCCTGGGGCATTACCCTTGCTCCTGCGCTCTTTGGAATCTTCACTGGTGCTCTGCTGGTAGGCAATTTTGGCGAGGGCAATCCCAGCATCCATGCCTTCAATCCGACAACCGGTGCATTCCTGGGCACGCTGCAAAACGAGGCCGGCGACGGCATCGAGATCGATGAACTATGGGCACTGACCTTCGGCAACGGCGGCGCCGGCGGCGATCCGAACACGCTCTACTTTTCCGCGGGCATTGGCGAAGAGGAACACGGGCTCTTCGGCTCGTTGAAACCGACGGCGGCTTCGGCGACTTCGCTCATTCAATTCGCAACAGATGAATTCGTTATCGGCGAGGGCAGCGGCCATA
>DATGYM010000285.1:0-2036 GCA_035297925.1 Pyrinomonadaceae bacterium
GCCGCCCTTTCCTTTCTCGCTCACCGCAACGAAGCACGAGGGTGTCGGCCTGACTTCAAGCTGGCGAATGGAGGCTAGGCCAGTGTCGTCACGCGCTTGGCAATGCTCGAAGGTCGCAGTGCAGAGGGACTGAGCGGATGAGCTACGTGAGACGGACAATTCACGGACGCGGCTGAAACACGTTCGCACATTCGAGGAGATAGATAGCCGCACTGGACTGATGATCCGGCAGGTTTTGACTGAAGCGTGGTTCAGTTCAATCTCTTGAGTGTTGCCTGGAGTGCATTTTCCCTCGACGAATCTGGTTTTCTTTGTGACGTATAATACGTTTCGCAATTACCGCGTGCATGATAGCCTCCAGCACGAGGTGAAGAATGGAGAAGGCAGGTTGGTCATCAATCCTGGTGGTCTTCGTGCTGCTTGCTGTTGGAGTGATCGCGGATGCGCAGCAGCCAACCAAAATCCTCCGGATTGGATACCTGAGTAGTGACTCTCCTTCCACTATCGCCGTCCGCATCGAGGCATTTCGGCAAGGTCTGCGCGAGCTTGGATACGTGGAGGGGAAAAACGTTGTTATTGAGTGGCGATTTGCGGAGGGTAAAGCTGATCGGCTACGTGGCCTTGCGGCTGAACTGGTCCGTCTCAAGGTAGACGTAATCGTCACGAGCGGTCCGGCAGCAACCCGTGCCGCCAAGGAAGCAACGGTTACGATTCCCATTGTCACGGCGCAGGATAACGATCCTGTTGGGAACGGGCTCGTCGCCAGCCTTGCGCGACCTGGTGGAAACATTACTGGATTGTCCACCCTTGCCCCGGAGATAAGCGGGAAAAGGCTCGAACTAGTGAAGGAGATCGTTCCTAGCGTCTCCCGGGTGGCCGTCCTCGGCAGTTCGACCACCCCGGGCAACCCACAAGCGTTAAGAGAGACAGAACTTGCCGCACGAGTGTTGGGGCTGCAGATTCAATACCTAGAAGTACGAGGTGCGAAGGATATTGAGCCTGCATTTCGAGCCGCAGCCAAGGACCGTGCTGACGCCGTCCTCATGCTGCAAAGCCCCGTCTTCGTTAATGAGCGAAGACAACTTGCAGAGCTCGCGGTAAAGTTTCGGCTGCCAGTGATATACGACAGACGAGAATTTGTCGACGATGGTGGCCTTATGTGCTACGGGACAAATTACACCGACTTGTCGCACCGCGCTGCCACTTACGTGGACAGAATCCTGAAGGGAGCCAAGCCCGCCGATCTGCCCGTGGAGCAGCCAACGAAGTTTGAATTGGTGATCAACTTAAAAGCCGCTAGGCGGATCGGCCTGACGATTCCACAGGATGTGTTGGCGCGGGCGGATACGGTGATCCAGTAACCACGCGGTGCCGCCAGGATGAAACTGTTGTTGTCCGTGTTTTGTCCGTGAGTTGAAAAGAAAACCCCGACAACATACATTCACGAATGCTGTCGGGGGCTTGAATTGATTATACTTTGCCGACGCGCCGGACATTAGTTGCGTCAACTAAACTCAAAATCCGGTGGGGTTAACCCCCGTGAGGGTTCAAGTCCCTCCTCCGGCACCAGCGAATCATCCTGCCGCTCTGCTCCGACATTGCTTACTGCCATAATAGGAGATGCCAACATGGCTAAACACGGGTTTAGGATCCTCGACAGCGATATGCACATCATGGAACCGCCGGATTTGTGGGAGCGCTACATCGACGAGAAATTTAGAGCGCGAGCGCCGCGCGGTGTGGTCAGCAGCAATGTTCGGGAGCTTCGCATGGTCTATCCTGACGGTCGGGAGTGGGCGCGCCCGACGACGCGGCAGAACGACTCGGCCCGAGGGCAAAACTTCGAGCGCAATCAGACGCTTTATCGTTCGGACGCAGAGCGCGGTTGGACCGCCGAAGTCCAGCTCGAAGCGATGGACACCGAAGGGATCGATGTGGCGGTGCTCTATCCGACGCGCGGTCTGCGCGCCCTCGTGGTCGAAGACATGGATGCGGAATTCGCCGCTGCGATCGCGCGCGCTTACAACAATTGGCTG
>DATGYM010000286.1:0-6945 GCA_035297925.1 Pyrinomonadaceae bacterium
CCCCCGCCTTATCGTATCTCCATCATAGACCGTGAACAGTCCCGTCGGCCCTCCCACCGGCCCTCCCGTACCCACTGCCGGTGCCTGATTCCGTGGGTCCTGTGGCGATCTTAAAGTCTGCGCCGTCACCGCGGCACTTAACACCAAAATAGTGAGCGCGGATATAAGCGCCCTCGTTGCGAGTCTCATCGCAATCCTCCTGCAAAACGAATATAGAAGTTTTTTTTTGAATGCCAACGTCGATAGTTGTAAGTTCAACCGTTAGAACCAATCTAAGTTAGCGCAAGACCATTGCCCGATGCGCAAAGGTCACACGTCGCTGCCAGGAACTAGAGACGTCTTTTGCCCCAAAGATTTGCGGCTGTGCGTCGCTGATACCGCACCGGAAATTGGCCCAGGCCAAAAATTCTCCACCTACGCGGCTGGTACGGAATCACGCCAGACCATACCTTACCAGTTAAGGGAAATCAAGCCTTTTTCACGACTTAACCCCTATTTCTTTATGTCTTTTCCGTCACGCGTATATGCCTCGCATCCGGGTGTCGTAGGCCACTCGGTCTATCGCAAGCATGTAGGCCGCGGTTCGCGTGTCTACTGAGTGCGCATCTGCGTAACGGCAAAGATCGTTGAAGCTGGCAACCATCGTATCCTGAAGTCGCTGGTTGACCACATCCTCGCGCCAGAAGTAGCCCATCCTGTCCTGGACCCACTCGAAATAAGAAACCGTGACGCCTCCGGCGTTAGCGAGAATATCCGGTATTACGAAGATTCCTTTTTCATGCAAGATTTGATCCGCAGCGGCCGTGGTCGGACCATTCGCGCCTTCCGCCAGCACCTTGCATCTCATCCGGTCGGCGTTTTGCGAAGTAATCTGGTTCTCTGTCGCCGCCGGAACCAGAACGTCGCATTCCAGTTCCAACAGCTCGCTGTTGGTCACCCGCTCCACGCCGGGATAATCTTCAAAAGACCTTGTGGTTCGCAGATGCTTTAAAGCGGCGGGGATATCGATGCCATTGGGGTTGTAAATACCGCCATGTATGTCGGAAATTGCAACTACTCTATACCCAGCCTCGTGAAGCAATTCTGCCCCGATGCCACCAACGTTGCCGGAGCCCTGCACAACAACTCGAGTCGTTTCCGGCAACATCCCGAACTTCTTTACCGCTTCATTGATTACAAAGAGAATTCCTCGGCCAGTCGCCTCCCGCCTTCCCGACGAGCCGCCCAGATCAATCGGTTTTCCCGTCACCACGGCAGTCACCGTGTGCCTGGCGTGCATTGAATAAGTGTCCATTATCCACGCCATAGTTTGCTCGTTCGTATTCATGTCGGGAGCCGGGACGTCCTTCTCCGGTCCAATGAAGTCCAGTAGTTCAGAGGCGTATCGCCGTGTCATCCGTTCAAGTTCGCCGATGGACATCTGCTGAGGATCGCAAATGATTCCGCCTTTCGCGCCCCCAAAGGGCACATTGACTACCGCACATTTCCATGTCATCCAGGCCGCCAACGCCCGTACTTCGTCCAGGTTGACGTCGGGTGAATATCGAATCCCGCCCTTGGCAGGCCCACGTGCGAAATTGTGTTGGACGCGATAACCCTCGAAGACCTGAATCCGACCCGAGTCCATCCTGGTTGGAATGTAGACCTTGAGCTCCCGGTTGGGAACGCGCATAACCGCATATAGATCCGCGTCGAGGTTAAGCAACTGGGCCGCCCGGTCAAAGCGCGACATCATTGACTCAAAGGGGTTCTCTTCTTTTATTTCACGAATATCATCGACGAATACTGTGCTTTGCATACTGGCCATCAGTCATCTCCGAAATCATCAAGATCGGATCACTTTAGTGCATTAAAACTTTCCACGTTCCGCGCCTACATGAATCAATAACCTACAACGGCAGTGCTTAAACACTCGCGCCTTGGTCCAGGACTTCGTTCATCGCGCCGCTCCTGAAACCCTGCAAGTCGAGCGTTACATACTTGAAACCCAGTTCCCGGAAACGGCGGGCCAGGTCTTCAACCATATCCATGCGTAAGACACGCGCCATCTCTACCGGAGAAATTTCCAGGCGCACGAGACTATCATGATGACGTACACGAAATTCTCGAAAACCCAATTCGCGCATAATAGCTTCTCCGCGATCGACGACTGAAAGCCGTTCAATAGTCACAGGAATTCCATAGGCAATCCGCGACGAGAGGCAGGGACTTGCGGGTTTATCCCAGGTTGGCAAGCCAACCCTTTGGCTGAGAGCACGAACCTCGGCCTTTGTCATGCCGACTTCGATTAGCGGACTTCGCACGCGATGCAGAGTTGAGGCTGCTCGCCCCGGGCGATAATCGGCGAGGTCGTCGCAGGTTGATCCGTCCACTATGAATTCGATTTCTCTAAGGCGCGCCAGTGCTTCGAGCTTTTTATAAAGCTCGTCCTTACAGAAGTAGCAACGCGAGGGACTGTTTGCGGTGTAGTTTGTGTTTTCCAGCTCGTCGGTCTTGATTACTTCCGTGTGAAATCCGAATTGTTCAGTGAGACTGACGGTCTGCTTTCGCTGCTCTGAGGATAGGCTTGCGGATTCTCCAGTAACGCAAAGCGCCCTTTCACCCAACTCGGAGTTGGCAACGAACGCCACATAGGTGCTGTCTACACCTCCTGAGAAAGCCACGAGAGCAGAACCCATTTCGCGGAAAACTTGCCGCAGCTTGTCCTCTTTGTTCTGCGCCTCGTGAAAGTCGTCAATCGGTGTTATGACGCTGCTTTGCACCAATGAAGTACTCAAGAGTTTTTGATCTCCGGGCATAGCGACACGTGGGGTCACGAGCATCTAAGCCACAAATTAAGTGTTGGGATACCGCGGCATGTTATCGCATGCATCAAGACGAGCGCAACCAGCATCCCATTAACGCTGCTTGCTTGTTGCGATTGGTTTTTTGGCACAGGGAGTTTTGGCATGTTAGTATCCGAATCTCCTCAGGTATCGCTTTCCAAGCCAGCAACGACCTTTGTTTCATGATTCGTCATCTGCCTAAAACGGTGGGTTCGTGCCTACGCTTCGCGGCGTTCAGTGCCGTGTTCCTGTTAATGGTCGGCGGTTACAGACCTATCACCGCACAAACAGAAGACGCCTTCAGTGATGGCGCAGCCGATCCGGTGAAGTTGTTTGAGCGAGGGCAGAACGCGCACGCCCATGGTGACCTGGAAAAAGCAGTGGCCTATTACGACGAAGCTATTAAAGTGCGTCCTGAGTTTGCGGAAGCTGAATTCCAAAGGGGAACCGCCTTAGTAGCGCTCGGCCGCTTCGCGGAAGCGGAGGCGGGATTTCGACGCACGATCGGACTGAGAAAAGATTGGTCATTACCTTATGCGGCGTTGGGTTCCTTGCTTCTCCGCGTTAACCCAGGCTCTGATTCGCTTGGCCGCGTTAACCGTGACTCTGATGCCGAATCTGTCCTGCGCCAGGCGATCAAACTTGACGCTCAAAACAGTCTGGCGCTTCGCCTGCTTGCCGGCCTGCTCCTCCGATCAGGCAAAACCAAGGAAGCGGTCGAGTTTGCACGGCGGGCCACAAGCGATAACGACGCGCCCGCTTCAGCTTGGCTGCTACGAGCCCTGGCTGAGCGCGCCAACGGTGACACCGTCGCAGCCTTAGCCAGTTTGGACAAAACGCTTCAGATGAATCTTACTAATCTGGACGCGTTGTTCGAACGGGCGGAAATCCGTATCAAAGCCGGCGATGAAGCAGGCGCCATCGCCGATCTGAAAGCGGCTGAATCATTAATCAAGGGAGAGAAGGGCGGCCTTGCCCGACTCGCGGCCGATTACGAACTGGCCGGCCGGCCGGACGACGCACAACGTATTGGCACGGCTGCCGGGTTGACTCGTCTGCCGCAAAAATCGAGCGACGGCACGCTTAAGGTGGTCGGAACCCCGGGAGAAATCGAAGGGGCAAACAGCGACGATCCGCTAACGGCGCGTACTGCCCTCGAAGCCCTGCTGAAAAAAAATCCTGACAACGCGATGCTGCTCGCTCGCCTCGGCGCCGCATATCGGACAAGTGATCCCAGTCGCTCGCTTGATTACTACAAACGCGCCGTTACGATTGAACCGGCCAACGCCGACTACGCGACTGGATACAGTTCGGCCCTGGTGCAAGCTCGACGCTTTGCCGAAGCGGCTGGCATTCTGCGGCGGGTGATCGCGGTCGCCCCCAACAACTATACGGCGCATGCTAATCTGGCGACCGCTCTTTATGAGCTCAGGCAGTTTGCGCCGGCTCTCGATGAATATGAGTGGTTATTAGAAGCGAAACCTGATTTGAGCGTGGCCTATTATTTCATTGCCACGTCGCACGATTATCTTGGAGAATACGAGCAAGCGTTGGCAGCATACGAAAGTTTTCTCGCTCGTGCGGATGCCCAGACAAATCAGCTGGAGATTGAGAAAGTTAAATTGCGACTGCCCTCGCTACGGCGGCAAATTCAATTGGGTCAGGGAGCAAAGCGAAAACCCGAGCGCCCAACGCCACACTGAAACCGCAGCAACGAAATGAGACTTCCCGGAATTCAGGTCCTGAGTTTGAGAACCACGCTCATGCTGGCTCTGATCAGCGTTCTGTGCCCGCTCGCGCAGAGCGCGCAAGAGCCGCGGCCGCAGGAACAAGTTGCGCCGCCTCCGTTGAAAATTGTAACGCGTGCGGAACGCCATCAACTTGACGCCGCAAAAGATGAAAAGAACCGCATCAAATTGACGATTGAACTGGCTGAAGCTCATCTTGCAAACGCTGAGCACAAAACTGCAGAGCAGCAGTATGACGCGGCCGCCGCTGAAGCCGGAATGTATTGGGCATTGATCGAAGACGCGTTCAGTTTTATGAAAACAATCGACCGCGAAAACAACAAGAAGCGCGATCTATACAAGCGTTTAGAGTTATCCTTACGCGCGCACGGTCCCAGGCTCAGCGCAATACGCCGCGGCACACCTGCTGAATATGCAATCTGGATTAAGGAAATCGAGGACCTTGCGCGCAACGGCCGCACAGAAGCACTAAACTCCTTCTACGGCCATACCGTTCTTCGAGAAACTCCACTGAAGCCGACCGATGCCCGGGACCTGGTCAAGCCACCGCCGAAAAACTGAACCACCTCAAGAGATAGATTGAAGCTAATGGCGCATACTTTCCTTCTGTTACTGGCGACGATTCCAGGCGTGTTTTTCTGTTCATCAGCCGCCGCCCCTCAAGCCCGCGAGCACCTGACGCCACAGGAAATAGAGATGGTGAAGGATGCCCAGGAGCTTGATAAGCGCATCGACGTTTTCATTAAGGCGGCGAACCGCAGGCTGCTGGTCTTAAGTGGGACTACCGACGCTAATAACGCCAAACAAGTGAAGAAAGATTCTGAAACCTGGGGAGAACTGCCGACCGGATCGCGTACTGAACTGATAGGCGACATCGCCAGAATCTTTGACGAGGCCATCACCAACCTCGACGACGTGAGTGCGCGCGATGAAAACAACCCAATGATTCCCAAGGCACTTCGCAGGTTGGCCGCCGCGGCAACGCGTATCGTCGAGCAATTGAAATCCGCGGAGGCGCAGGCAAAAGGAGAAGCCGAACTAAGTAATTTCGATCTACTAACTGAGAACGCGGAATCAATCCTGCAGGCAGCGAGCAAGCTACCGCCTCCTGTAGAAAAGAAATCCAAAAGCAAGACTGATAAACCTTAGGCCACGAACTGACTCGTGGCCCACAGGTTCTTCTTGAATTCCAGAGTCGTCGAATAGACGTTGAGTGAATAGCGCCACGCTTGACAACGAACTTAACCGCGACTCTTCCGCACCGCCGCGCTCACCTGCTTCGCTTCCTGATCGAGGGCCGTGCCCGCACTTGCTTCGTCACCTTCTTCTTTAGCTGACGCAGCCGACTGCAAACGAGGCGCGGACTCGCCCACCGCAAAAAGTCTGAACTCCACTTTCGCCTCAGTCTTGTCAATGCCGCCGACGCCAGTCACGCGTCCAAACATTCCACCCAGTTTTTTGGCCGCAGACGTCTTCAACGTCGTCAAATCGGTATAAAGAATGAAGTCGCATTGTTTTGTCTTCGCTTCGAGTTCAGCCTCACGCGCCGAGATTGCATTGAGCGGTACCGCTTCAACTCCATTGCTCTGTATTTCCGCCAGCAAACGTCCACGCAGCGAATCCGCGGAAACTTCGCGACCACTTCGATTGCTGATTTGAACAACACCGACGCGAAGGGCCCCCGGTGTCTTGATATTGACTGCACCTGGCCCACTGCTCTGCTCTTCGTCGGGTCGGTTCGTCGGCGGCGAAATCATCTGCCCGACCGAGGGCATGCCGTATAACTCCTGAGCGCTGGCCGCTTCAACATAACCCGCGGGAATATCAAACAAGGCCGCATCAAGCGGATCGCGAGAAAGTTCCACGACCTCCTTTGTTGATGTGAAGGCCACGCTGCCGTCAGGGCCATACGACGTGGTCGTCTCAATCAGCGGATAACCCGTCCGAGCAGAGCCTTGCTGGTTGATGCGAACACGATCGCGGCAACCACCACGCGCGGCGAGCGGGGCGCGCATTGTTGACGCACCGACTTCACAAGACAGACCAAACGTAAAATCAATGTACCAACCGTCTGTCTCTATCTTCTGTTTTATGGGGCTACAGGCGTCCGGCGAGGACTCGACGAGGATCGTTCGTTTTATGTGCCGGGCCTGAAATCCAAACATCTCCTTGCGCTCGCCGGTATCGACCGCCGTCGTTGTGTAGGTAATTACGCCGCCGCGCCGGGCAGGCTCAGACATTTCAGCGGGCGCAGCGGCATTGTTCGCCGGAGCATCCGGCACATCCATTGGCGTGATTACATATTTTCTGGCGCTGTCACTGATCTGAATCGTGCGCTTCAGATCACACTGCGTGATGTTAACGATATCCCG
>DATGYM010000287.1:0-14001 GCA_035297925.1 Pyrinomonadaceae bacterium
ATATTCACTCCTTTGTCGAGGCGAGGCTGGTGGAAATCGCCGGCGTCGCCGGACGTAAGTTGCACACAGGACGCAGTCGGAACGATCAAGTTGCCACCGATCTGCGGCTCTGGTTAAGAGAAGCGATTGACCAGCTACTTAACCAAACGCGCGCAACGCAGGAAGCCTTGCTGAACTTTGCGGAAGAGAATACCGGCGTCGTAGTTCCCGGTTATACGCATTTGCAGCGAGCGCAGCCGATTCTCTTCGCCCATTGGTGTCTGGCCTACTTTGAAATGCTGGCGCGCGATCGCGAGCGACTTGAAAATGCTCGCCGGCGAGTAAACGTCTTACCGCTGGGTTCCGCAGCTTTAGCAGGCGCTTCCTTTCCAATTGATCGCGAAGCCGTAGCGCGAGAACTCGGTTTTGAGAGCGTCTCGCGCAACAGCCTTGACGCCGTTAGCGACCGCGATTTCGCCGTTGAGTTTGCCGGCGCCTGTGCGCTGATCATGGTTCACCTCTCACGCCTCGCTGAGGAAGTAATTCTTTATTCAAGCAGAGAATTTGGCTTCTTCGAATTGAGCGATGCGGTGGCCACAGGCTCAAGCCTGATGCCACAAAAGAAAAATCCCGACTCGATGGAGCTCGTGCGCGGCAAGACAGGTCGAGTGTTTGGCAACGCGCTCTCGTTGTTAACAATGCTCAAGAGCTTACCGTTGGCTTACAACAAAGACATGCAGGAGGACAAGGAAGCAATCTTTGACACCTTTGACACGACCTACGCCTGCCTGGAGGTTTCTGCGCTGGTGTTGCGAAATATAAGACTGAATGTAGATCGAATGCGTGCGGCAGCGTCGGAGGGAATGATGAACGCAACGGAATTGGCAGATTACCTGGTCCGCAAGGGTCTACCCTTTCGCGAAGCGCATGAGACAGTCGGACGAATTGTGATCAGGGCAACGAAAAGGCAGGTCGAGCTGGAGGAATTGTCGTTAGACGAGCTGCAGGCGTTTTCGAGCAGGATTGAAAAGGATGTGTTTGAAGCTCTCACGCTTGAGCAAACGTTGAGCACAAAATCGCTTGCCGGGGGTACCGCGCGGCAGAGAGTTGCTGAAGCGCTTCGCACCGCGCGTCAGTTGCTGTGACATCTTTGGCGAATCCAGGGATGTTAGGTCACTGGCATCAGGGCAATTTAGCGGGATGAAGTCTCAGGTTGAATTGTTTCCTGGTAAATATAGCGCGCGTCTTCCAACTTCAGGACTACCGCCGGTTTCACCGCATTACGTTCTCGATCCATGCTGATGATTCCCGTCACGCCTGCAAAGTTTTTAGTCTCAGCTAAAGCTGCGCGTAACCTGGGTCCTTCAGTTGTGCCCGCCTTTCGAATCGCCTCCGCCAGAAATCGCAGCGCATCATAGGCGAGGGCCGCATGCGCATCAGGAGTAAGATTGCCGTAGCGCTGCCGGTATGCATGGGCAAATTTTTGAATTGGTTCGGCGGGGTCGTCGGCCGAATAGTGATTGGAAATATAAGATCCGTTCAGCGCATCGCCGCCAAGTTCCCAGAGCTCCGGAGCGTCCCAGCCGTCGGCACCAAGCAGGGGAATCGTCAAACCAAGCTGGCGCGCCTGCCTGGCGATGATTGCTACGTCGCCGTAATAGCCGGGGATGTAAACGACATCAGGATTCATTGCCTTAATGGCGCTTAACTGTCCGCGATAGTCGGCATCGCCCTGAGAGTAGGTTTGCTTGCCCGCAATTTCGCCGCCCAGCTTTGCAAAACTAAGTTCAAAAAAATCAGTCAAGCCGCGACTGTATGGCGAATTAAAGTCGAGCAGTATGGCAGCACGCCGGGCCTTGAGTGTGTTGATGGCAAACTTTGCCATGACCTCGCCCTGAAAGGCATCGATGAAGCAGGCACGAAAAATATAATCACCAGCCTGAGTAACTGCGGGATTAGTTGATGAAGGAGCGATTAAGGGCACGCGCGCGGACTGCGCTTTTGGCGCGGCCGCGAGACTGTTTCCTGAAGCGCCCGCGCCGATTATGGCCACAACTTTATAGCGATCGATTAGTTTGCCGGTTGCCAGGGCCGCTTCTTCCGGGCTTCCTTTGTCGTCTTCGATGACGATGTCGATCTGGCGCCCGTTGATGCCGCCGGCCTGATTGATTTCGTCGGCGGCCATCAGCACGCCATTCTTCGCGGAAAGGCCAAAGTTAAAGGTGGGCCCGGTAAGATCGCCGAAGAATCCAATGGCGATCGTCGCATGATCAGTCACCTTATCTGATTGCCGCGTACACGAAGAGGCGATCGTTATCAGCGCGAGCAGGATAGTCAGCGAGTTTCGAAAATGTGTGTTGCTTTGTTTCCTGCCGGCGCGGACAGTGGCAACCGTTTGCGCCGGCAAACCAAAAACTGAGCAGGCAGAATTGGACGATTTACTCACCGAGGTAAGCTTCTTTGATACGCGGATCGGCGGCGAGCTCTTTCGAGGATCCTTCCATAACGATGCGGCCCGTTTCCAGCACGTAAGCGCGATCGGAATGTTTCAAAGCTGCATGGGCGTTCTGTTCTACGAGCAGGATAGTAGTGCCCTTACTCTTAATTTCATCAATTGCTTCGAAGATTGTGTGGACAACGAGCGGCGCCAGACCCAAAGACGGTTCGTCCAGCAACAACAGGCGTGGCTGCGACATGAGCGCGCGGCCAATAGCCAACATTTGCTGTTCACCGCCGGAAAGCGTGCCGGCTTTTTGCGACTCGCGTTCTTTCAGACGCGGGAACATCCGAAACGCGCGTTCCATGCCCGCTGCGATTTGCCGTTTGTCTTTTTTCAGATAGGCGCCCATCTGCAGGTTTTCCCTGACCGATAGATTCGCGAAAACTCCCCGGCCTTCCGGCGACATTGAAATACCTTTGGCGACCAAACGGTGAGTTGGGCGTCCGCTTATGTCTTCGCCTTCGAAAGTTATTTTTCCTGCGCGCGGCTCGAGCAGGCCGGTAATGGTTCGCAGCGTCGTTGTTTTGCCGGCGCCATTCGCGCCGATGAGGGTAACGACTTCACCCTGTTCCACGTGCATGGAAATGCCGGTGAGCGCCTCAATAGCGCCGTAGTTAACGGAGACGTTGTCCAGAGTGAGCATAAACTCAATTACTTAGGTCTTTGGTCTTTGGTCTTTGAACTTTGTGCTTTGTACTTTGTTCTTTTCCGATTTACGAACTGGGCTTTTAAGTGTCAAAGCGCAAAGATCAAAGACCAAAGACCCAAGACCCAAGACCAAACTTCTAATCCCCAAGATACGCTTCGATCACCTTCGGATCGTTTCTAATCTCTTCCGGCAAGCCGAGGGCGATGGACTTTCCATAATCCAGGACCTGGATTTTTTCGCAGACGCCCATCACCACTTTCATGTTGTGCTCAACCAGCAGGATTGTCAGCGAGAACCGATCTCGGATCTGTTGTATCAGGCCCATTAAATCCTCCTGTTCCGAAGGATTCATGCCTGCCGCAGGCTCGTCCAGCAATAGTAGTTGCGGGCGCGTCGCCAAAGCGCGCACGATCTCGAGGCGCCGCTGGCTGCCATAGGGCAGGCTCGTTCCGCCTTCGTCCTTGAAGCGCGCCAGATCGAATATTTCAAGTAGCTCCACGGCAAACTCGCGGTGCTCGCGTTCATCGCGTTCGAAACGCGGCAGACGAAGGACCGCATCAACCAAAGTTTGTCTGGCGTGTCGATGGCAGGCAGTCATCACGTTTTCGAGCACGGACATGCTGGGAAAGAGGCGAATGTTTTGGAAGGTGCGCGAAACTCCGCGGCGCGAAATTTCATAGGAGCGCAGGCCGTCGATGCGCCTACCCTGAAAATAGATCTCGCCACTGGTCGGTTTATAGACGCCAGTCAGCAAATTAAATACGGTTGTCTTCCCGGCTCCGTTGGGTCCGATTAGTCCGTAAATCTGCCCCCGCTCTACATTCATATCCAGCGCGTTTACGGCTACCAGTCCACCGAACTGAATGCTGCATTTAACAGTTCGCAGAGGCGGATCCTGAGACAAGGGCCGCGCCTGATGCCGCCCAATGACGCGTGCGGCTTCAGTAAGCACCGACTCTTCTTTGGTCGCCTTAACGGCATCCTGTTCCGGTGCGCCACTCATCTGTTTTCCATCTCTTTCTCGCGGTCGAGCGCCGACGGCGGTCCTTGTTCAGCGATCGATACGCCTCCGGAGCCGCCGACCACCTGATTTCCCTCGGGCCTGCGTCGCGCCCGCTTTAACCACGACAAGCCAAACTCGCGCGTGCCCAGGATTCCCTGCGGCCGCGTCAGCATAATCAAAATCAATAGCGCTGAATAAACGACCAACCGATAGCGTGAAAAATCTCCGGGCAATTTTCGCAGCAACTCGGGCATGATCGTGATGACGATCGCGCCCAACACAGCCCCGGTCAGCGAACCCATCCCGCCCAGCACAATCATGATGATGATCTCAAACGAGCGGATAAACTGAAAATCGTTGGTGCTCAAGAACGAGGTATAGTGACCAAATAGGACGCCGGCCATTCCGGCCAGTGCTGAACTGATCACGAAGGCCAGCACTTTGTAGCGCGTCGTATTGATGCCCATCGCTTCCGCGGCCAGCTCATCTTCACGGATTGAGACCAGCGCCCGGCCAATATCTGAATGCACTATGTTGTAAACAATAACAATAGTGATTACAGCGAAGGCGCCTACCCAAAGAAAGTTGGTATAGGCTGGTACGGTAAAGCCGGTCGCGCCGCCGACTTTGTCGATATTGAGAATAACTATGCGAATAATTTCGGCGAATCCCAGGGTCACTATAGCGAGGTAATCACCGCGCAAGCGCAGAGAAGGTATGCCCACTATCAAGCCCGCCAGGGCAGCGACTATGCCGCCCACGAAAATAGCCAGCAGAAAAATAAGCGCGTGGGCAAAGGTTGGCCCAACCATTCCGGCCAGCGAGCGTTCCCACGCCTGAGCGTAATACACCGTCAGGTAAGCCGAGCTGTATGCGCCGACGGCCATGAAGCCGGCATGGCCAATGGAAAACTGTCCGGTGAAACCGGTAATCAAGTTTAGCGAAACGGCAAGAATGATATTGATGCCCGCCAGCATGATCACGCGGGCGTAGTAGGGAGGAACACCAAAGCCAAACAGCCCCTGGTCGCTCATGTATTGATTCATGGCGATGAGCAGGAGGACGATGACCAGCGCGGCGAGTAGACGTTTTGCTAAAGTCGGCATTTATAAATTTCCGATTGCCAATTGCCGCTTGCCGATCAATGAGTCCAAGAGGCCCACCTCAATCGGGAACCGACAATCGGCAATCGGCAATAGTCTAGACCTTCTCCTGAACCGTAGAGCCGAGCAGACCCGTCGGACGAAATAGCAGTACTAAAATCAGAATTGCGAAAGCCACTGCATCGCGAAATGTGGTGGGCACACCGACGTTTTGCCCATAGCCGACGACGAAAGTTTCGGCAATGCCTATTAGTAGGCCGCCCAGTACGGCGCCGGGGATATTGCCAATGCCGCCGAGCACTGCGGCCACAAATGCTTTAAGACCAGTGATGATTCCCATCAATGGATCAATCTGAGGATTGTACTGAGCGGTTAGCACGCCACCCGCGGCGGCCAATGCCGAGCCGAGCGCGAAGGTGAATGAGATAATAAAGTCGGTGTTGATGCCCATCAACTTTGCTGAGTTGAGGTTGAACGAGACGGCGCGCATCGCTGTGCCAACCTTCGTCTTGAAGATTATCCACTGCAGCAAAAGCATCAGCGCAATCGAAACTGCAAAGATCAGAATTTGCGATTTGGAAATCGCGGCGTTGCCAAACAGAGTGTAACTCTGTTCGCGAAGCAGTTGCGGGAAGGCGCGCGGGGCCGCGCCAAGCTTGGCTACAAAAAGATTCTCAATTAGCAGGGAGACTCCAATGGCCGTAATCAACGTTGTCATGCGCGCGTATTTTCTAATGGGGCGATACGCAAAACGTTCGATTGCCATGCCTACCAGTGCCGCCGCAATCATTGACGCGACCAGCACCACGGTGAGGCCCAGCAGCGACGGGCCGGCAGCAAAACCAAGTTGGAACGCCAGAAAATACCCGACAAACGCGCCCACCATGTAGATATCACCATGGGCAAAGTTGATGAGCCGCAGAATGCCGTAGACCATCGTATAGCCGAGGGCGAGAAGCGCGTAGATCGCGCCTATCGTCAGGCCATTAATCAGTTGCTGAACGAAAGTGTCCATGAAAAGAAAGCGCTCGCGCTATTGAGGAGAGGCTGCCGGTTTTTTGGTTTCAACAGCGGGAGAAGTCGCTTTGACTGGAGAAGACGCAGGAGCGGCGCCGGCTGGCGACATGCTTGATGTTGCCGGTGCTGTCGGAGCGGAAGGCGCGGCCGCAGGCGCCGTCATACCTTCAGGATAGATCGTCTCGACGTAGATGTATTTCTTGTCCTGAAGTTTCAGCACTACCGCGGGCTTTACCGCATTACGTTCGTTATCGAGCGAGATGGTCCCGGTGACGCCGGCGAAATCTTTGGTAGCAGCGATCGCGTCCTTCAGTTGCGGTCCCTCGGTCGTGCCGGCGCGTTTGATGGAGTCCGCCAACACTTTCATGGCGTCGTAACCGAGTGCTGCTAATGCGTCAGGCACATTGCCATAGCGTGCCTTATAGTCTGTTACAAACTTTTGAATTGCCGGCGACGGATCATCGACCGAATAGTGATTGGAGATGTAGTCGCCGTTCAAAGCGTCGCCACCCAGATCCCAGAGCTGGGTAGAGTCCCAGCCATCGCCGCCAAGCATCGGAGCTTTGATGTCCAATTGCTTCGCCTGTTTCGCGATCACGCCCACTTCTCCGTAGTAGCCGGGCACGTATATGACATCCGGATTGGTTGAGCGAATGGCTGTGAGCTGTCCCTTATAATCGCGATCGCCCTGAGTGTAAGACTGCTTGTTCACGATCTGGCCGCCGAGTTTGGTGAAACTGGATTCGAAGAACTCAGTTAAGCCGCGGCTGTAAGGCGAATTAAAGTCGAGCATGATTGCCGCCTTCTTTGCCTTCAGCGTGTTCGCCGCAAACTTGGCCATCACCGCTCCCTGAAAAGGATCGATAAAGCAAACGCGAGAAATGTAATCGCCGACCTGCGTCACGGCGGGATTTGTAGACGACGGGGAGATCATCGGCACCTTCGCGGCCTGCGCTTTTGGCGCGGCAGCCAAAGTGTTTCCCGAAGCTACTTCGCCCAGCAGCGCAACGACGCGATCCTGATCGATTAGTTTCGTGACGACAGTGGCGGCCTTCTCAGGACGTCCTTCATCGTCTTCGGAAAGAATTGTGATTTGCCGGCCATTAATTCCACCTGCTTTGTTTATTTCGTCCGCCGCCATCTCCACACCATTCTTGGTTGATTGTCCAAAGTTTGACGTGCGCCCGGAAAGGTCACCGTAATAACCGACTACTATAGGTCCTGAACTGCCCCCGGCTCCCGGGCCGCCTTTGCGCTCACAGGCGAAGACAAAAAGGAGAGATGCAACCACTCCGAGCGAAAGCAGAATTCTTTTCATAGTTTCCTCACAGACGAAATGTTGTTGGCGACGGGTAGCGCGAAGATCCGGTAGCGGGAACTTCCGTCCCATTGATCGGGTGATAACTATAAGCTTAGAAATCGAGGGTGAATAATAGCTTCGAGATGGTTGTGGACGCAAACTTAAGCGGCTGATGTCACTGCCGGCTGCGTAAGTGTTAACCACCCAGGGCACGGCATGTGGTGCCATTTGCTTACATAAGATATCGCCAGGGCCGGTCGCTTTTGCTCCCGGTCCTGATTTCGTTGCCCCGATGTTGGTCCGCTCAACCGTCGCCGACGCGACGAGTCTCCGTGTGCATTACCGATCCCCGGGTTGAAACGCTGGCCTAAATTCATAACGACGCCTACGTGTTGCATTGTCGGCTAATTGACTCTCAACTTCACCCAGGAGCAGCCCATGCTCCGGCACGCATCGATCCACAACACAAAAATCACTTTGTTTGTTGGAATTTTAGTTTCGCCTCAACTAGACTGCCCTCAATGACGGAACCGCAATCAAAACTTTCGCCTGCATTAGGCGATATGAGCACGGAAGACTTCCGCCGCTTTGGCCACGAGTTGATTGACTGGGTGGCTAATTACCTTGAGCACGTCGAAGACTTACCTGTCCTGGCGCAAATTGAACCGGGTGATCTCAAATCCCAACTTCCCATCACCCCACCCGCGCAAGGCGAATCGATGCAGGAAATCATCTCTGATATCGATCGTCTGATTGTTCCGGCGCTCACACACTGGAACCATCCTTCCTTCTTCGCATACTTTGCTACGTCGACGTCTGGACCGGGTATCTTTGGCGAACTTTTGAGTGCCGCCTTCGACAACAAAGCGATGTTGTGGCGGACGTCACCTGCATCAACGGAACTGGAAGAAGTCACGCTTGATTGGTTGCGTCAGATGATGGGTCTTGATGCCGGACTTACGGGTATCATCTACGACACCGCGTCCGTCTCCAGCCTGCACGCGATTGCAGCGGCGCGCGAGGGCGTCGAGCTGCGTATTCGTGAAGAGGGAATGAGTGGCCGGAAGGATTTGCCGCTGCTCCGCGTTTACGTGTCTGAGCAAGCGCACTCCTCAATCGAGAAGGGTGTAATAACGCTGGGACTTGGCCAGCGCGGGCTGCGCAAGATTCCCACCGACCACGAATTTCGCATGGACGCCAAAGCGCTGGCGGCGGCAATCGCGGAAGACAAGCAAAACGGCATTGTCCCGTTTTGCGTAGTCGCGACAGTTGGTACAACCTCGACTTCGAGCATCGATCCGGTTGCGGACCTCGTGCCAATCTGCGAACAGCATGCGCTGTGGCTGCATGTTGATGCTGCCTATGCCGGGTCGGCAGCCGTAGTTCCGGAGTTGCGCTACGTTCTGGATGGATGTGAGCGGGCGGATTCCCTGGTAGTCAATCCCCACAAGTGGTTGTTCACGCCCTTCGATCTCTCGGTGCTTTATTGTCGCCACATGGATCTTTTGCGCCGCGCGTTTTCCCTTGTTCCGGAGTATCTGCGCACGCCTGAGCAGGAAAAGGTTCGCAGCGGATCGGAGTATGGGGTACAACTCGGGCGCCGCTTTCGCGCTTTGAAATTGTGGATGATTATTCGTTACTTCGGGCATGAAGGTTTGGCGGCGCGCATACGTGAGCACTGCCGCCTGGCAAAGTTATTCGCGTCCTGGATAGAGGCCGATCGCAATTGGGAAGTGATGGCGCCGTTACCTCTGGCGCTGGTTTGTTTTCGCGCGTGTCCACGATTGGATGGAGGTAATGAGGCAAATCGGGATAAGCGCCTCGACATTTTGAACGAAGCAATCATGCATGGCGTGAATGCAACCGGCAAGGCGTTGTTGTCGCACACCAAACTCAATGACAAGCTCACGCTGCGACTTTCGATCGGTAATATTCGCACGACGGAGAAACACGTCCGGCAGGTTTGGCAATTATTGAATGAGCAACTAAAGTTGCTTGCGCAGGTCTCTTAGTTTGTAACGCAAACTGTGAGTTGGCGGCCACCGTCGAAGTCATCGAGCCAAATGCAAAACTAAAAGTTCGCGTTATCTGACAAAACCTTCCGGAGGACACAATGAAATCATCTCGCAACCTTCTTATGCTTTTTATGCTTTTCCTGCTGGCCGCCTTCTTCACCGGAGCACAAACGCCCGCAAGCGATGCCAAAGGCTTCAGTAAAGACGGCCTCAGCTTCAATTATCCCTCCGGCTGGTCTTTCAATGACACCAGCAATGCGGATGCGCAGCAGATGACCTTTGGGCGAACTGATAGCGACGCGCAAATAACGGTTTTTGTGTTCCGCACTCCCCTGACAACACCGCAGCGCCTGGCCGAAGCGAAAAGCGTGCTGGTGGATAAATACATCGCCTCTACCACCAGGTCTTTTGAGCAAGCAGGTGCCCATCCCGAAAGTTCGCCGGCTTCGACTCAGATAGGCGGCATTACGACAGAAGGCGTAAGGATACGCGCGTCACTTGACGGCGTGCCGGGTGCGGCCGAAATCCACTCGGCGGTAGTTGGACAGCGTCTCATAGTTCTGACCTTTTTGGGCCCGGACCGGGCTCTCGCCAAGGCCGCTCCAGCCTGGGACATGATTCGCACCACGATGAAAGTCGAGCAGGCTCAGCCGTCGACTGCCCAGCCGAAGGTTACACCGCAATAACACTGGGTTAGTTTCGCATTGCGATGCTGAAAAAAAGCTTGAACCGACTTGCCACGATCTTATTTAAAACGCTAATCGCAACATCACTATCGGCGTCGCTTGTTGTCGCGTCCGGACAAACCCGCCGCTCAACGTTGGTTGCGCCGGCCGATATTTTGCGGGTGGCAAACGTCAGCGATGTGCAAATCTCACCCAATGGCCAGTGGGTCGTCTACACAGTTTCCACGGTCGAAGGCAATGAAACTGTCAGCACGCTGTGGCTTTCGCGTGTGGCCTCAAATTTTCTAAACGTACCCGCGACTACTATGGCTCAAGACTCACAGCGCCGGTCCACCATGGAGTGGCCGGAAGAGAGAGTGGCGCCACCGACGCCGTTGCTTGCACCGGGTTGGAATGCCTCCAACCCTCGCTGGTCGCCGGACAGTTCACGGATTGCTTTCCTCAGCGATCGCGGGGGGGAGCGCGGATTGTGGGTGGTGACTCTGGAAAATCGTGAGCCTCGTTTCGTCGTCACCTTAGAGAGTACAAACTTCTTCATTACTTACGCCGGCGAGTCGATTGCATGGGCGCCTGACTCGAAACGGATCGCCTACATCTCAGCGAGTGAAGAATTGGCGGAGACTCCGGATGGGCCTGCTTCTCATGACGATCCCAGAGTGGTCGATCGCATTCAATATAAATCCCGCACGTCATTTTCCGACACGCATCGCACGCACGTTTGGCTTACCGCTATCGACAGACCTGAGCCAAGACAACTTACGTCAGGTGTGTTCTATGATCACGCGATCACCTTTAGTCCTCACGGAGATGAAATTGCTTTTCTTTCCAATCATGAAGTTGATCCCGATGCGAATAACAATTCAGATATCTTTGCGGTGGATCTGCATGGGCAAGTGCGTCAGATCACCGCGACCAGGGGATGCGAATATGAGCCTGCCTGGTCGCCTGACGGCGAGTGGATCGCTTACACGGCAACAACGCGTGATGTGACGACTATCGACAGCGTCGCCGAAGACAGACACGCGTGGGTAATTGATGCTGCGGGTGGCAAGGGGCGTGAGTTGGCGCCGGCGCAGGATCGACGGGCGCGTGATCCACAGTGGTCGGCAGACAGCCAGCGGATTTTTTATCTCGCCGGAGATAGGGGCTGCACGAACGCTTTCACCGTTGCCCTTAAAGATGGCAAGGCCGAGCAGTTCCTGCCCGATGCTTTCTATGGCGAACAGATGTTTTTTCCGGATGTCGCAGGCGGCGGCGCAAGCGCACCTTTGAAACGGTACCAGATCTCAAGCCTGAGCATTTCACACCGGCGTATAACTGGAACGCCTGAGCAAAAACCGACAGATCATTACATTGGCTGGTCCGCCGCTTTTACCATCAGTTCTTCGGTAATGCCGGCCGAGGTCTGGCTCTATCCGGGGTTCAGTCGTCGGGCTCTTCGCCTCAGCGGCCACAACCTGGATTTCGTCCGCTCGCACACCGTGGTTGAGGCGAGCGAGCTCATCTTTGAGAGCTTTGACGGAACTAAGATTCAGGGTTGGTTGATTAAGCCGGCGGGTTGGCGCGATGATCGCAAGTATCCACTGATTCTCAGCATTCACGGCGGGCCGCACGGCATGTATGGCTGGGCGTTCAATCCTACCTTTCAGGCTTACGCGGCGCGAGGTTATGCCGTCCTTTATCTCAACCCGCGTGGCTCAAGCGGCTATGGACAAAAGTTTAGCGACGGTACGCTGAATGAGTGGGGTGGCGGTGACTACAAAGATTTAATGGCCGGCGTTGATGAGGCATTGCGCCGTTATAGCTGGATTGATTCGAACCGGCTGGGGGTGACCGGGGGATCATATGGCGGTTTCATGACCAACTGGATCGTTTCGCAGACGCCACGTTTCAAAGCTGCCGTAGCCGCAGCCAGCGTCAGTAACTTGATCAGTTTTTACTCTACCTCGCTTTATCAGGACTTGATACACGCGGAGTTTGGCGGCTTCCCCTGGGACAACTACGATCTCCTGTGGCAGTGGTCGCCGCTTAGATACGTGAAGCAGGCACAGACTCCGACGTTGTTCCTCCATGGCGAACAGGACAACGATGTGCACATAACGCAAGCGGAGGAGATGTACACGGCGCTGAAACGCCGCGGGGTTGAGAGCGTGCTGGTACGCTATCCGCGGGAAGGCCACGGACTGCGGGAGCCGAAGCACCGTGTTGACGCGCTGGAGCGGACACTCGGCTGGTTTGGTCGATATCTCAAGTAGCACGAACTCGATAACCAGGAGCCTAATACAAGTTGTTTTAGAGCCGGAAGCGGTAGCGACCGGCCATAGACGCAACCTCAGAAGTTAAGAAGATCTTTCGGTTCATTAGAGTTGAACGTCTGGCCGGTCATAGACGCAACCTAAGGAGTTAGGTCTTACAAGTAGCTAGAGTTGAACGTCTGACCGGCCATAGACGCAACCTCAGGAGTTAAGAAGATCTTTCAGTTTATTAGAGTTGAACGTCTGGCCGGTCGCTACCGCGCCCGGTTCTGACACGGGAGCAAATCCGTTTATTTACCTATTGTGCTGGGCTGATTCAAGTTGAACTGCAGCTAATGCAATTTGTTAAAGTGAGTGTCATCCGGGCAAGTCCCGAACTTGTGTTTGCATTTCATGAGCAACCGGATGTTTTGAGTTTACTCATACCGCCATGGGAGAGAGCGCGCGTTATTCAAGCTGCTAAGATCTCCGACCTGGGCGCTCAGGCGATAATCGAAACGAAAATGATCGGACCGATTACCGCACGTTGGATTGCACAACACACTGTCTATGATCCGCCTCGCCTGTTTGAAGACGTGCAGGTTACAGGCCCGTTTCGGAGTTGGCGGCACCGGCACATCGTCGATGCTCATCGGCAGGGCGCCGAGCTCCGCGATGAAATAGATTACGAGCCGCCGCTGGGGTTTTTAGGCCGCGCGCTGGCGCCAGTAGTTGTGGAGCGGCGCCTGCGCAAACTTTTCGACTACCGGCACGAAGTCACCAGGCGCTGGTGCGAACAGAAACAAGATGAACGCTGAAGGATGAAGTTCGGAGTTCAAACTTTAGTTTGTGTTGCCTTGCCGGGAAGTTTGAAGAGAAACTCGCATAATCATGCTTACACACATTGTCATTTGGAAGTATCGTGCTGACATTGAACCCGATGTGCGCAGGGACCATGTGCGCATGTTGCGGGATCTCGCCGGCGTAATCGATGAGGTAGAAAGCCTGACCGTAGGCTTCGATGTGCTCAAGCTGCCGCGCTCCTTCGACAGCGGACTCGTTGCTCAGTTCCGCGATCGCGCTGCGCTTGACGCGTACACTATCCACCCCGAACACGTTAAAGTGGCCACCTTCGGCAAATCAATTAGTGAACAGGTAGCCTCGGTTGACTTCGAGAGTTGATTCCTCTCACATGACACGCTGGAAAAAACTCTTACTGATCCTGGTCGCTCTCCTTGTACTCTCGCAGTTACCCTTTCTTTACCGCCGTTACAAATTGGGTCGTCTGCACGCGACGATTCAAGAGCTTAATGCTCAGCGCGCTGTCGCGGAAAATAATTCAATCTACGCGGAATTTAAGGGCGTGTTACATGTGCACTCATCCTTGGGCGGGCACAGCAACGGTACCTTCGAAGAGATCGTTGCCGCAGCGCAATCAAATCAACTCGACTTCGTAGTGATGACCGAGCACCCGTCTGCCACTTTCGACACAGCTCAGATGACGCTCAAAGGGAA
>DATGYM010000288.1:0-8439 GCA_035297925.1 Pyrinomonadaceae bacterium
GCGCAGTTATCAGGTTGTTTGATCTGGGCGGCGACAATCTTCGTGAACAGCACGAGCCGGAAAGAAATCCCGCGCTCGGTTTGCGAGCTATTCGCTTCGTGCTGGCGAACGAACACGTTATGCGTGAGCAGGTACGCGCAATCCTGCGGGCCGCTGCTGAAGGCGTTTTGAAAATCGTATTGCCGATGGTTGCGGATGTGAACGATGTAAAGCGCGCGCAGACAATCATCCGGGAGGAGGCTGCCAAACTGCGTGCAGCGGGTAGTCGTTTTGCGGAAGTCAGCGTCGGCGCGATGATTGAAGTACCATCGGCAGTTTTCATGGCGTCCAAAATTGCACGAATTGTCGACTTTCTCGAGTTAGGTACCAATGACCTCGTGCAATACACGTTGGCCGTCGATCGCGGCAACGACGAAGTGGCGGATTGGTTTCGCACCCTTCACCCGGCAGTCCTTAACAGCATCAACCAAACGCTAAAGGCCGCTCAATGTGCCGGGATTCCGGCGATAGTCTGCGGCGAGATGGCATCGACTCCGGCGTACGTCGTGCTTCTGGTGGGTATGGGCGCCACCGATCTAAGCATGACGCCATCTTCGATTCCGCGCGTTCGTCGCGCTATCGCTGGCATCGATGCCGCCACCGCTGGGCGCATCGTTGCTGACTGCCTAAATTGCGACACTGCGGATGAGGTTGAAAGCCTGGTACGCGAGCGATTCAGTCAGCATTGGCCGCGGTTGTTTCCGCCCGAAAGCCTTCCTATCCCCAAGGATCCGGTGTCTTAATTGCGCCGCACCAGCCTACGCCGGAGCTCTTTTCCCCAGCATTAGTAAAGTCTTCTGAGAAAAACGCTTTGTTCACACTTTATTAATAGCGGAGCAAGCCGCTTCGCGATGTCGCGCTGAATGCCCCAGCCGAAACTTTCGCTAAATCATCAAAACGGAAAGAGTGAGAACGTCGATGAAAAGCCTGGTTTTTGCCACCCTCGTTCTGAGTGCCTTCCTGTCCATCACCGTTTCGGGACAGGTGAAACCGGTAGCTGTTGCAAACAACCCACCCAACGCCAATTCCACTCCAAAGCAGCCTGCCACAGATGCAATCCCGGCTCGCGAATTCGGACAAGATCCAAAAGCGCTGACTGCTCATGAGAACGTGATTCCCTCGGCGTCACCTACACTCCAGGCAAAATCAGATCTTAACCACTCCGACACTACTCGCCATGCCGGCACGGTTCCCCCGGCCAACTCGTCAGACAGGAAAGTGCCCAGTCCCTCCCCAGAGCCGAGGGTCGTGCAAGGTGGTGCCAAGCCGTCAGAACCGGGAAGCGCTATCTCGCTGCAATCGAATACAGCCGCGAGTGCAGCTGCGCCGGCGGCGGTCGCGCCAACTCAGGTTTACAAAGTGGGAGTGGGCGATGTGCTGGACATAAAACTTCCGGACAATCCAGTTAGAAGTTCTACGTTGTTCACAGTGCTTGAAAACGGAGTGCTCGAATATCCATTCGCAGGTAATCCAATCGTCGTCGCCGGTCTTACAGCCCCCGAGATAGCCGCACTCTTGCGTCAGCGCATCAAGATCTTTGACAATCCCACCGTCACAGTTGACGTCCGAGATTACGCCAGTCATGCAGTATCCGTCAGAGGCCTTGTCGCCGCCGCCGGAACAAAACTTCTACGACGTGAGGCTGTGCCGCTGTACGCAATACTTGCCGAGGCGCTCGTGCTTCCCGAAGGCGCGCAAGCGACGATCACGCGCAAAGGCTGTGCACCCATCGTTGTCGATTTGCAGGATATAGGCCTTTCGGAAACCCTTGTGCTACCCGGCGACGCTATTAAAGTTTCAGCCATGCCACCACCGCCGACTGAATTCTATTTCGTTGGCGGAGAAATCAGTTCGCCCGGTCAGAAGACTTACCACTCCGGCTTAACGTTAACTCAGGCGATCCTTGCCAGTGGCGGAACTAAGACGGGCGCCGGATCAAGAGTTCGAATTTCCCGGCGAGGCGTCGACGGGATACTGAGCACTGAAGAATTCAATCTGCGTAGGATTCAGAGTGGCAAAGATCCCGACCCCGTATTGCGGAAAGACGATCGCATCGAAGTTACCACCAGCAATTGAGAGGCTCATTATCAGAGAGCAACCGAAGAAAGCGGCTTTTATGAGCCGCTTTTTTGTTTTCTCCGGCGATTCGCTTGCTGACGAGTCTGTGCCAGCAGGTAAATCAATATGATCCTGATTTCGATTTCTCTGCCCAGCCTCAGCGATTCTTGCTGGTCTGCGTAAAATTGTCAGTGAAAATGCGTTCACCGCAGAGAGACGCCGAGCACCTGGTAAATCGGTGGTGATGCAGTTTGAGAACGTAGTTCAGAGTTCAGCCCTCAGGCTGGTGATTTCGCGGCCACATTGCCATACAAGCTAAAACTTGAACTCTAAACTGGATCAGTACTGGCAAATCCATTCGGTGCGCGCCAGCCCGAAGTTTGCGCTACAATGGCGCGCCGAAAATCATGAATACTTCCTCAACGCGACTGGTCCACATCCTGATAGGCAAATCCATTGTCGAGACGCTTATGGTGGGGACGCTGGCTGTAGTCGCATTTGCCACGGTGCTGCCGCCCTCCTTTCACGGCTGGGGAGAAGTGGCCCATGCCGGAATTTCCGGTTGGGCAGTCAATGATGCAGCACCGTTCGAAAGAGTAGAGGTGCAGCTCTTCGTCGACGGAGAATTTGTTGCTGCCGCAGTTGCGGATAAGTACCGGCCCGATGTCGCGGAAGCCGGTTGGGCGCAGGATGCATGGCATGGTTATACGTTCAACGTTGCTTCGGTACCCGGCCGGCATGAAGCGAGAATTTATGCGCTGCACGACAGCGGCGGCGGACTGCGGAAATCGCTGCAGCTTTTGGGCGCGCCGATAACTTTCGCAGTTGATACACAGGGAAAAGTGTCTGCACTAAGGTTGAGGTAAATCCCGATGGCATTTGGCCCTCGCAACAGTTTAATTTCCTCGCAATCATTGCCCGGTTCAGATCTCGCGTTGTGGGAAATTCTGTCGGTTGTGACCTCGTGCCTGATCGTTGAGTGGGTGGTGCTCTCGTTTGTGGGCAGAAACAAACTGATCGGATCCGTTCCCGTCCTGCTCGCAGTCGGCTTGATGATTTATTCCCACCGGGAACGTGGCGAATCGCTCCAGGACATCGGCTTCCGACTCGATAACTTCATCGCCGCATGCCGTTTGTTGTTGCTGCCAACCGCACTTGTTGTTGTCTCGTTGCTGGCGGTTGCCTGGTTTAGCCACTCGTTATTCGTAGCGCCATGGCGCCAACGATTTGTCCTCCTGCCACTGTGGGCACTGTTTCAACAGTACGTATTGAATGGCTTTATGAATCGACGGGCAGAACTGGCGCTTGGTAAGGGGCCGAAAAGCATTGTGCTGGTGGCGGCGGTTTTCAGCGTGCTTCACTTTCCCAATCCATTGCTGGCCGCTTTAACTTTCGGCGCGGGACTGATCTGGGCAGCCGTCTATCAACGGCAGCCAAATCTTTTTGCGCTCGCGATCTCCCACGCCCTCTGCTCAGTCACCCTGGCTTTAACGATTTCTCCAAAACTTCTCAATAGTCTGAGGGTGGGCTTCAAATTTTTCGGTTAGCGGTTCCGGCTCGCGCGCTGGACGGCTATGCTTTCACCGGCGTTTAAAGTTTCCGCCTCTCGGCTGTACCTGTTGAACACGTCTTGATATACTCTGGCTGCCTTGCGAATTGAACAGGTCGGGCGGTCGCTGCTGGAATCCCAAAACTCGAATCACTTATTTTCGGATTGCATCTGAAGTATTTGACTTGAGTCAAATCCAGGAGAGGAAAGTCCGAACACTACAGGGCAGCGAGCCCGCTAACGGCGGGGCGTCCGGCAATCTCAGTTCTGAGTTGTCCCTGTCTGGACAATTGAGATCTGAGATTTTCGGGCGACGACAAGTGCAACAGAAAGCAAACCAGCCGCAACCTTCGAGTATTTCATTTTTGAGAGCTTGAAGCGGTGATGGGTGAAATGGTGCGGCCCGCCAGGGCTTAAAGTAAGAGCGCACCGGCGCATGTGGTGACGCGTGCGGCCAGGCAAACTCCTCGCAGTGCAAGATCAAATAGGGAGGCGTCAGCAGGGCTGCCCGCCCGATGCAGTCTGCAAAGACTGCTACGACCTCCGGGTAGATCGCTTGATCCAATTGGTAACAATTGGGCTAGATGAATGATCGCCACTCTGCTTGGCAATTTGAATCTCAAATTCCAATCAGAGACAGAATTCGGCTTACAGACCTGTTCGCTTCGCCGGGCAACAACATTCCAGTGCCTCACGAGCTTTACAAACGAGGCTGAAAGGGAGGCCGCGCGAGATGGCAAATCGTAAGGGAGTTTTTATTGGAGCGTACGTGCCTAATCATTTAAAAGAATCATTACGGCGGCGTGCGGCGGCCGAGCATCGAACTCTCTCCCAGGAAATCACCCGAATTTTGGAGGAAGCGGTGCACGGCAAGGGCTTACCTCCCGGAAGCGTTGACCGCCGCAACCGTGAATCTACACCGCGCCGGCGAGCTACAGATCCAGTTCCACGACGACGCAACGTTGATGTGGCTTACACGCCTTCGAAGAGCGGATCGGATAAGGAAGGCTCCTAGCTTCAGAGAATCCGGCGTCGAAATCAGGAACCACCAGCTGCAGGTAATAGTTTTGAAAGTTCTCATCATCGCCGCGCTGTTTGCCCTGCTGCTACTGCTCCTATATTCGCGACTGCATCCTTACATTCAGATTCTCAGGAAAATCCTTGGCGCGGCGAAGACAATCTCCGCCTCGCCCAACGTAGACACGCCGCGAGGCGCGACGAGCGGAAGAAAACTGGTTCGCTGTGTCGGCTGTGGGACCTGGATACCTGCGGAGCGCGCGGTGGGTAACAGAGCAGGGCTGCCGGTTTATTGCTCCTCCGAATGCATCGAGAAAAAATCGGGTGAGAACGAAAGAAAGATGGCGGGCTGAGTTCTTTTCAGTATCCGATAACCTCAGCGAGAGTCGTAATTATTTGGTTGCCGCTTCCTCAGGGAGCAGGTTGCCGGCCTCATGAATTGCGCGGTCCGTATCAGTGAGATAAAGAACAATTATTCCAATCAGGAAGAAGAGAATTAGGGAAAGCAAAGCCTGCCGGTAAGAATCGGTTGCCGCAACAACGGCCCCAAACACAAGCGGGCCCAACCAGGAAGTGCCCCGCTCCGAAACCTCGTAAATACCAAAAAATGAAGCCTCTCTTCCGGCTGGTATCATCCGCGAGAACAGCGATCGCGATAACGCCTGGGAGCCGCCCAACACGATCGCGATGATCACTCCCATGAACCAGGCTTCGTTTGTTGTATGCAAAAATCCGTAGCCGTAAATGACTACGCCGGCCCACATCACCAGCGATACAAGAATGGCGTTTCTTGTGTTTATCGCATAAGCCAAACGTTCAAACAGCAGCGCGCCAAAGATGGCCACAAACTGCACCATGAGGAAGACGCCCAGCAGAAACGACTGGTCGGTTTTTAAACCGCGGGCGACGAATAGCTCCTGGGCCATAAACACTGAAGCCATGCTGATCACGGTCTGTATTCCGTCGTTGAAAAACAAGTAGCCAATCAGGTACTTGAGCGTGTGACGCAGGCGGCCCAGTTCTCGAAAGGTGCGGCCCAGCTCGGAAAAGCCCACGGTCAAATAAGTTTTTCCCGGCGGCAATGATTTTTCAGCAGCGCGCGTCTTCAGCGTGGCGAACGTTATTAGCGCAAACCCGCCCCACCACACTCCGGCCGACAATAAAGAGAGGCGCACGGCCAGATACGGATCCATGCCCAGCCGTGGCGCGCTCTTCACCAGCACAAAATTAAGCGCGAGCAATAGTCCGCCGCCGAGGTAACCGTAAGCAAAGCCGCGGCTCGACACTTTGTCGCGTTGATCTTCAGTTGTTATTTCGTTGAGAAAGCCGTTGTAGAAAACAAGCGCGGCGCCAAAGCCCAAATTCGAAATTATGAACAGCAGGCCGCCGAGCCAAAATAGCCGGCCATCCACAAAAAACATGAGGCAGGTCGCGGTTACAGCGATGTAGCAGAACAAAGCCATCATTTTTTTCTTTAAATTGGAATAGTCAGCAATGCTGCCCAGGATCGGTAACAGAAAAACCTGTAGGAATACGGCAACCGAAACGCAGGTGGGAAAAAACGACTTTGAGGTGATAGAGCCGAAGGTGCCGAGATTGACCACGACCCCATTTTCGCCGACCGCACGCTGCGTGACCTCAGTCAGGTAGGGACCGTAGAGGGCACCAACAATCGTGGTGGAAAAAGCGGAGTTGGCCCAGTCGTAAACCTTCCAGCCAAATACTTCGCGCGGGTTGTTCTTATCACCTGAGTAGCTCTGCCGTATGGCAGAGTGCTTTGCTGAGGTCATATTTGTGCCGCAGCTCTTTCACTAAGCGTGGCAACTATCGCCGGTGTTATATCCGCGAGACTTGTAATGCGATTCGCGATTAAGCTTCGGTTGGCGCCCCAAATGATCGTCGGCACTGGGTTGAGCGTGTGATTCCGCGCAGAGAGATCTTCAATGTTTCCGTGATCGCTCGTGAGTATAACGGATACCCGGCGCAAATCAATTCGCTCCAACACACCTCTGATTAGACGGGCGAGATTCCTTAAGACCACTTTAGCCGCCGGCATGTCCTGTTTGTGTCCGACCTTGTCAGTTATGAAATACTCGTAAAGAGTGAATCGGTGTTCACTAACCAGGCGTGCAAGGATTGTCGCAGCTTCGTCCGCCGTGCGTGGTTTGGCAGCTTCTCCCCGCTCGATCAGTACCGCATTAGTGAAGTCCTGGTAGATGGCGCGCCCGGCGTTGAGGTCCGGCAAAGTGCGAAACGGGAGGCTTGCTGCTTCAACCGCCGCCGTCGTAGCAGACACCCAGCGCGGCCGCTCCTCGAAAAATTTTTGCGTGTAAGTGTTTGCGAATGTGATTGGCTCGATTCCGGCACGAGCTAATTGCAGGAATATTGAATGTTCGCGGATGATCTCCAACATCGCGCTATTTGGGAATCCCTGTTTGTGATAACCAAGCAGAGCCGGAGCATTGACGCCGGTGAGTATGGTTGTCTGTCCGGAAGCGCTTTGCGGCCGGCCGGGAATTCCCAGACAGGCGTCGGTAGGAACGACGATGCCGTCATGAATCATCACCGGCGTTTCGCCCTGAAATAAAGCCAACGGTTCGGCATCCGTCAGGCCATCAAGCGGGTTGAATGGTCCTCGCGAACCGATACCCAGACCGTCAATGAAGAAGAGCAATACTGAGGTGGAGTCGGTCGGGTTTAAGCTGGCAGCCTCTGACATTGCTGATGATGAATATCATCCGCCATGACGGACAAGCAAGTGGATAAGGTCACGAAATCCGTACTTAGACCTGCTCGGCGCTATGATATGTAGTTGGGGAGACTAGCCGCACGGAGGTTCAATGTGGTTGTGGTCCATGAATTACGGACAGAGCGTCTGCATTTACGGCGTTGGGTTCCTTCTGATCGGGAGCCGTTTGCGGCTCTGAATTCAGATCCTAAGGTAATGCAGCACTTTCCTGGTGTACTGTCCCGAGAGGAGAGCGACGCGTTAGCTACCCGTATCGAGTCGAGCTTCGAGCAGAAGGGGTTCGGGTTATGGGCAGTAACAGTTCCAAATCTTGCGCCATTCATAGGGTTCGTTGGCCTTGCTGTTCCTCGCTTCGAGGCGCATTTTACTCCGTGCGTGGAAATTGGTTGGCGAATAGCTGCGAAGTACTGGAATCGCGGGTATGCCAGCGAAGCGGCACAGGCGTCACTGAAATTTGGGTTTGAGACATTGCCACTTGAGGAGATCGTATCGTTCACGGTGCCTGGCAACCTTCCATCGCGCAGAGTGATGGAGAAGATTGGCATGTCGCACGACTCGGCTGATGACTTCGATCATCCATCGTTGCCCGCGGGGCATCCGCTGCGGCGTCACGTACTCTATAGAATCGCTCGAAGCGACGCCGCCCAACAACAACTCAACGTCGTTGGACCGAAGAGCGGGTTGCGCCTTCTTTAGCTTGATTGTTTGATTCGAGGTTGACGCTAAGCGCCGCGCCCTTCAACGGCTCTGTCGCCCGCTCGCGGGCTTGGGATCCTTAGGGGACGATGATCCCCGGGTTACGCTCGCTTCGCTCACTCACCCCCGGGGCTACTGTCTGCCGCCGCTCCGCGGCTGGTTGAAGTTACGACATCCATCGAGACAGCAATGGAATTGCAGGCAAAACCCAAAGGTAAGCTGCTGCATATTCTCGGCGTGACTTTTGGCATCGCCGGGGCTATCGGCGCCACCATTGGAGCAGGTATCTTACGCACTCCAGGTTCGGTGGCGGCGCATCTTGGTAATGTCC
>DATGYM010000289.1:0-7228 GCA_035297925.1 Pyrinomonadaceae bacterium
CTTTCGCAAGTTGCACGCCGCCGGCTGCTTTGTTCTGCCGAACCCCTGGGACGCAGGAAGCGCGGTCTACCTCGAGCATCTTGGCTTTCAGGCACTAGCGACAACGTCGGCGGGCTTTGCCTTCTCTCGCGCCTTGCCGGATTCAGTTTCAGCTGTGCCGCGCGAGTTAATGCTGCAGCACATTCGCGAGATTGCCGCAGCTACGTCGTTGCCGGTCAACGCTGACTTCCTGTCAGGATTCGCAGACAACCCTGAAGGTGTGGCCGAGAGCGTCGCGCTTTGCATCGCTACCGGCATTGCGGGGTTATCTATCGAAGACTCATCAGGCCGCAGCGCCGCACCACTCTACGATTTTGAATTGGCCGTTGCCCGGATCAAGGCCGCACGCGCTGCGATTGATGCCGCCGGAATTCCCGTAGTGCTGACGGCGCGCTGTGAAGCCTTTCTGGTGGGCGAATCCGATCCTTTGGCCGTAGCCCTGCGCCGCCTTGTCGCCTTTGCAGCTGCCGGGGCCGACTGCCTCTACGCTCCAGGCGTGTCGGAACCCGGAGCTATCGAAGCGATTGTTAGGGCCGTAGAACCCAAGCCGGTGAACGTGCTGGTATCGAAATTCAATTCTAATTTGACGGTTACGCGTCTGAAGGATCTTGGCGTGCGACGCATATCAGTAGGCTCCGCCCTGGCGAATGTCGCCTGGGGTGCTTTCATGCAAGCGGCGCAAAACATCCTGGAGACCGGATCCTTCACGAGCCTTGCTAGCGGGGCGCAGTTCTCAGAACTAAACGAGCTTTTCACTAGCCGAAGAAAGGGGCAATACGCAAGAACTAAGTAAATGAGGGTCGGCGTGCTGGTATCAGAACCAGGAGCGACCGGCCACAGACTCAATTCTAAGAGAGTTGAATTCTTTACCCCTCGCTTCCATTTCCTCAATCTCAGACAGTTGAGCATCTAACCGGTCGCTACCCGCTCCCGGTTCT
This sequence comes from Pyrinomonadaceae bacterium, assembly GCA_035297925.1. Lineage (GTDB taxonomy): Bacteria > Acidobacteriota > Blastocatellia > Pyrinomonadales > Pyrinomonadaceae > PSRF01. The sequence continues at coordinate 978 of DATGYM010000289.1, forward strand.
GATAGTTGACGCCTTTATTCTGCGAAGTATTCTGCGAAGCTGAATAGGGTTCACTGAACCTCAGTAGAATCCCACGGTTTTCCTAAAATCTCTTTAATCGTCGCAGTAAGATCGAGAATCGCCGTACGACCGTCGCCGCGAAATGAGCTCCCATGCATGAGCGCAAGAGTTTGGGGCTCGAGGGCCGCGAGTTTTTGCAGAGTGCTTTCTGTGTACGGCGTGAAAGGCATGTCCTTAGCCAAGGGACTCGAAGCGCCGGCGATAATTGAGGACCGTGCGGTGCTCACTATTTCAGATTCGGTCAGCGGTTGGGGATCTCCAGGGTGAAAGAATAGATCAGAACACAAGAACGTCTTGTCGGTCTCCTCAAAGAAAAGACCGGCATCCCAGGCATGTGGCACGTGGGGCGTTGCCAGGAAGCGCAATCGGTGTTGACCAATCTCAAGCACCTCTTCATCGTTAAGCGCGCGCGGCGGCCGATCGGCAAAGTCGTTGATCATGACCATCGCGCCAACCACGCTGCAGGCAGCCTCCGCGTGCGGCGCAACCTTGAACCATTCATTCAAGGCCCCGCACTCGTCTGACTCGAAATGGCTGAAACCAATCCAGCGCAATTTTGCCGGATCGATAATGCTGGCGACCGCCTCCAGCGTGATGGGAAACATTTTTTTGAAGCCCGTGTGCATGATGAAAGGTTCATCATCTCTGATTAGGAATTGGTTAAACTGAATACCGTAGTCGGGCTGGAACGTAGAGATGCGAAAGACCTCAGGGGCGATTTCGGTAACGTTGCTATTCATGATGACTTCTGCTTAGTTCTGGGCGATCAGTTCTGCTGGTCGAAATACTTATCAAGATAAAACTTGTCGACTAGATAGCGCTGCCGCCAGCGCGGATTGGCGTGATCGAGCAGCAGACCCTCGGCGGCGCCGAGCGCGTAAAATATGGTCCGTTTTTGTTCTTCAAGCTTGCCGTTCTTTAACTGGTCAAGAATCCCGCGTTCGATCTCGGCGGCAACATCAGCGAATGGCCGGTAGTCATTCAATGACCGGAATTGCTTGCCCGGTTTGTAGCTCGTAGCGGCGAGTTTGGCGATGCGATATTCGGTGTACCTGGCGATTCCTTCCTGCCACAACTGAAAAGAGAAATATCTGTAATCATCGGGACTTAGCGTATTTTCCAGCTCCAGCCGCTGTTTACGGAAGGCCGCCAGTCTGTTGGCGAAATCCACTTTCCCGCTTGCTTGAAGTGCCTCGCTGAGCAATCGGCTCAGGAGAGAAAAATGATCGTGCATTTCTGGCCAGTCGTAAGGAAACGGATAATTCAGCATCCACATTCCTGACTGGTCGCCGCGCGTTAAGCCAAGGGCGTTAACGTCGTCGTAGTAGCGCGGTTGAGAATATTGCCACTGGTGAAAGTGCTCGTGAAGCACAGTTATTACCCAGGGCGTAGAAGTTTTCTTCGCTGTGTTTTCCGCCTGACCAATGACTATGGTTGGAATCCCGCCGACGAGCGGAAACGTAGCCAGCAAATTCAGTGGCTGGGTGCGCTTGCGATAATAAACTTTGGATCGCAACAACGAATCATAATCGATAAGCGTGAAGTCGGCAGAAGGTTTGGGATGACGTACAAGGAATTCGTTTTCAGGCGTAACCAGTAAGACGGCAAACGGCGCGTTGTTCCAGCCGGGCCAGATCCGGTTTCCTAAGGTATCGCCGATTCTAAACGCCTCGGCCAACCGCACGCGATCGTTCTCGGCAAGACGTGGGTTGGTTTCCGCGGCGACGAGCGAAGCTGAGTACAGCGCCACCAGAACCAGCGCAAGACTTGTTATAGAATGTCGCAGGTTCATAAAACTTAACTTGACTGTAATCATCTCAACCTCCAGCGTCGGCAGTATCTTAATGTTGACTTTCTACGTATCTCCGCGTCCTACCTCTCGGCGGTGAAGAGCTTCAGCAAAGAACTTTCCGCTTAATCGCAGAGGCCGCCGAGGTTGCGCAAAGAAAGATTTGAAGAGAAGACACTATTCCAGCATTTTTTCCATCGTAAAAAGAGGCGTGCCATAGAGGTCGTGTGGGCCGTTAGCAGTCCGACTGAAGCCGAGACGTTCGTACAGCGCGATCGCCCGATGCAAAAAGGGAGTTGTACTCAGAAACAGTCGTGCGCACTTGCGAGACGCCGCGAAAGTCTCGACCTGTCTCATCAATAATTCTCCTATTCGGTAACCCCGCGCCGCGGGCAGTACGCCCATGCCTCTTACGTACAGGGATTCTGATTGCGGCACTGCCGACACAGTTGCAACTGCCGTCTCATCGACTAGAGCGACCCACACCGGTCCTTCAGCCATGCGATTGTGTATATCCTCAGGGCCCGGCGTGGTGGCGTCGAATCCAGCGGGCGTGTACAACGGTTTGTATTCAGCGAACGCTTGCAGCAGCACCGACGAAATTGTTGCGGCGTCCTCGGGTGTCGCCAGCCGGACCCGAACTACAGGTTCTTCGTCGCGATTCATTCCTTACTAATCAGAAGCGTGGCAGTGTAACTGCGGGTCGCGATCTTATGCCCTTTGCGCGGGTAGGGACTCAACTCGATGAGTTTAATATTGTAGTCATGAAACTGCGCTTCCGTTGTCAGGGTCGGGCTTTTGTTAGTATTTAGCGTCAGGTTTTGCCGGCTTCGACCGGCGCTAACCAGTAATCGCACGGCGGCGTTTCCGGCCCACACGCACTGAACGTCTTTAGGGCAGCGCGAGTCGTTACTCACACCCACAAACCTTATCCATAGCTTTGTCCCCTTGACGGCAACCTGCCTACCGGCTTTGAGTTTGAACTCCTGCCCTAGATCCACAGCGCGCCCTGAACGATCATGCGCCGCACTCGCGGCTGACGCGACGCCGGCAGCGAAAAGCAGCGAGCACGCGATAACGAAATGGATGAAAATTGAAAAGCGCATTCGAGTGCGGCTCATAGTCCCTCCTATAGCGATACGTTTGGGCGGTAGCGCGCGTGTTGAGGACCGTCAGTTGTCGTGTCCTCGGTTGGCCTGTGGCCGCCGTTCCGAAAGAGACGTGCAGACACATTATTGCCAGAAACAACGGAATAAGCAGTTTGCTTTCAGTGCGCATATGTAAGTTCGCTGGCCTTGAGATAGCAGTTCGAAGTTATAACCAACCCAGTGATTTTAATAGCTGCACAATGATTGCGATGGTATTTACCAGCGTGGCGAGCGCGATGATTGATGTCCAGCGGTTATACGCCGTGGTGTTTCTTTCCTGGCTGCGCCAAAACATTTCTTTGCGATAATTGGCGGGAGTCCATTGCGTGTTTTTGATGCTGTTGCGATAAGCCTCCAGCAATTCGTCGTCAGTAAAATCGATTAGCGACTTCTTATTATTATCACTCATTTCATGCCTCTCAATGGGAATTAAGCGCCTAGTATAGCCAGGATTCCGAACCTCGGAGGCATGAGATTCGCCTTATTCATGCGGTAGCGAACAGACATCCGAAGTCTGTAGCGGTTGGATACGAAACTGTATCGTGTTTTGTTTTCTATGCATACGATAACCAAGTGAGGAGGTAATTATGCCGAGGGGAGACAAGGACAAATACACCGACAAACAGAAGCGACAAGCTGAACACATCGAAGAAGGCTACCGCGAACGCGGCGTTCCTGAAGATGAAGCCGAACGCCGCGCCTGGTCGACCGTTAATGCGATGCATCATGGCGGCGAAAAACCTGGTGGCGGCGGCTACGGTAAAGCGGAGAACAAAGAGCCCGCAAGGAAAGGCGGCCGTACTGGCGGTAGCCACTAACGGCGCTGCAAACTAAACCCAGGAGCGAGATGACCGGCTTTGGATGTCATAAAGGGAACACTAATCACGTAGGGGCACGGCATGCCGTGCCCCTACTCGCGTCAACACGGATCATTAGGTTAAAACCTTCATGAATCAGAACCGGGAGCGATACGACCGGCTTTGGATGCCATAAAGGGAACATTAATCACTTGGGGTACGGCATGCCGTGCCCCTTACGTGGCTTTTGGTGTTCGAGTTGGAGTGAACTGCGGGATTCTTTGTTGCCGCCGCGATTCGTCGATCAAGTTGTCCAGTCGTTTCAATCGCGTCTCTTCCTTTTTCGCGCTCACAATCCACCAGTGCACAGCTTTTCGATATGAAGGTGTTTGTGACTGAAAGAACTTCCAGGCAGACGCGTTCTGCTTTAGTGTTTTTGCATACTGCTCTGGTAACTCCGCACTTCGCTGTTCGTAAGAATAGATCCCGGAACGATTTTCCCGGCGCGCTGCGAAAGCTTCCAGACCGGCAGGCTGCATCAGCCGCTGATCGACAAGCTCGCCGGCCCGTTTGATATTAACTGCGCTCCAGATGCTGCGCGCTTTGCGCGGCGAAAAGCGGATCTTATAGCTGTCGTCGTCGATGCTTTTCCTGATGCCATCAATCCAACCGAAACAGAGAGCTTCATCGACGGATTGTGGCCATGTAATGCTTGCCTTAGCGGAATCCTTCTTGTGGAACCCGACCCAAATCTCTTTCGCAGTTGCATGATTCGTCTGCAGCCACTTGCGAAACTCCGCGGGTGATTTGAAGAATTTTGGTTTCACCGAAAGCTACAGGTTAACGCCGAATGCCGCCAGTAATGCCAGGACGACTGCCAGGATGGCCTCGCCCGCAATCAGTCCGGACGCGAGCGGAATGCGAAAATCTTCCTCTGATTTGGGTGACGTTCGGGCCCAAAAGAACTGCGCCACGCCACCCAGAATGAACGTCATCAGAACGGAAGCAGGAATGAGCATGCCAATGCCGATAGCTGCTGGCGACGGAGTCTGCTTTTCATATTTCTCGGCCAGCAATGTCAATCCGATTCCGACCGCAATGCCGATTGCCAAACCGACCAGAGAACCGCGCGGCAGCGCGCTCAATCCCTTCGTCAACAATTCCGCGAACCCCGCCCACTTCACGCTGATTGGCGACGACAAGCCCGAAGGTCCAATGCCGAATTTATCCCGGAGCACGGGATAGACTAAGGCAGTTGCCAATGAGCCCACGGGCGCCGCGATCAGTTGAGCAATCGTCAAGCTTCGCGGATTGGAACGGATCAACTGTCCGGCCTTAAAGTCCTGCATCAGCGCTTCGGAAGTAACGGCGATAGTACCGGTCAGTCCACTTGACGACATATTAACCGGCACATTACCTGGAGAGATGATTGCAAAGATCGCCTGCATCATGTTCGACATTGCACTGATCGGGCCCCAGTTCGTTTCGCCAAGCACGCGGAGGCCGACAAGCATCAGCGGTAATGACAGCAGGATAGCGATAAAAGAGAGCCAGACAGGAATGCCCATGCTGAAATACTGCACCAGACAGATCACGACGGTCATAACCAGCGAGCCGATGACGACCCACTGCATCGGAAACTCACGTTGACCCAATTCGCCGACTTTGCTGTCCTTGAGTCCGCGAAACGTCTTCACGATTAGATTCCACTTCAATGCCAGCGATGTAAGTCCGCCGGCCACCATCAACCCAGTCGCGGGCCACATCACCCAGCGCAATGTCATCGGATATGTTTGTTCGGGAATCATCCCATGCGACAGCAGATACGATGGCAGGATGAACCAGCTGATTGCTGTCCCAATTGCCATTGCCAGACAGATCCGAAATCCCACCAGCAGACCAGAACCGAATGACAGCAGACTCCAATTAAATCCGATGTTCATGGGTTGCATACCCGGCAGCAACCATGTATCAGGAAATAATTTGAGAAAGCTGGTTAGAATCATCAACCCGCCAGATGCCAGGCTGCCGAGGCCAAGCGCTTTCACCGGACCCGCAGAAGCGCCTTTTTCACGTCCCTCATGCAACACGAGAATGGTCTCGCCGGCTGCCATTCCATCTGCGTAGGTCAGGTTTTCCTCGTCGATGTAGTGACGACGCATGGGTACGGCTAGCAGGATGCCCAGCAGGCTGGCGCTGCATAGCCAGAAAAAAATTTGCGCAGTGCCCAGATGAATAGGAGGATTAAGAACGCCCTTGGTGTTCAGCATGTCAAACGCTGCGAGCAGAACGCACATGAAAGCTGTCTGGCCGGCGCTGGTGCCCATCGTCTGCACAATGTTGTTTTCGCGAGCGTTTGTGCCTGCCGCGCGCAGGATGAGCACGAGCGCGATGAAACCAAAGAAGGCTGACACGACGGAGAGGTTTGGACCGAAACCCAGTTTTAATACGCAATAC
>DATGYM010000290.1:0-3539 GCA_035297925.1 Pyrinomonadaceae bacterium
GAGCACCATCAACAGAGCAGAAACAATCACCATCGGCACAACCGGCATGAACCCGAAAACAGCGGTGCCCCCGGGAGTGCGTGATAGAAACTCCGCGCCGGCGAGCGACCAGACCACCGTGGATGGCCCGGGTGCAGGGGCAGGCACAGCATGCTGAAACAAGGCGACGGCTACGACGGCTCCCGCCGTCCAGAGAGTCGAAGCCAACGCGCCCCACTTCGTGCTTCCCTTCCAGAAGAGAGCTGCAACCAGCAAAGGAGAAAGCGCCGCAAATCCGGAAAACGCGTACTGAATCGCCAGCTCAAAGATCGTCTCCGGCGCGCGCAATGCCACCGCATACGCAAACATGGTAATCAGCACGATGAAGAGCCGGCCGGTCTGCACTTGCACCGTTTCGCCAAAGCGCCGCTTGCCCCCATAAAAGGCGAAGACATCCTCCGTAAACATTGTCGAGAGTGCCAGAATCTGCGAGTCGCTAGCCATTACGGCCGCCATGATCCCGGCTCCAAGCAGTCCCGCCAACCAAAGTGGCGCATAGCGCTGGAGCAGCAACATGATCACGTCGTCACCCGAAGCCTTCTCGCGCAAGTCGTCGCGTGCTTCCGGTGTCAGTGCCTTGCCCTGCGTCGCCAGCACCCGGCGCGCTTCCTGCTTGGCGCGTATCTCCGGTACGTCAGTGACGCGGTTCGCCATTACACCAAGAAAGACACAAGGCAGCCAGATAAAGAGAATGCACAGTGGGTAGAAGATCACGGTCTTCTTAAAATGATTCATCTTCTCAGCCGTAAGACAGAAGATAAGAATGTGCGGGAACGCTATGGCCGAAAGAGGAATAAAAGTGTAGCTGAAGAAGTAGAGTGGCGAGATGCGCTCACGCGTGAGTAGCGGCGCAAATGCCGGCGCTGACAACATTGCGTTGGCCGCGCTGCGAAATCCTCCCATGCCGCTCCCGATCACAACTATCGCGATTGCTCCAAACGTCAAAAAGAGAATGGTTTGAAAAGTGTTGACCCACGCCGTGCCACGCATGCCGCCAAAAAAGACGTAGCCCATGACTACAAGAGCAACGATAGCGCCGCCAAACCAGTAAGGCACCAGCCCGCCGCTAATGGCATTCAGGGTTGTGCCGCCGCCCATGATCCCGATGATGATGTAAGGAACGAGCAGCACCGACTGCACTGCAAAAATGACGGTGCCGATGTGCTCACAGTCCCAACGGTCGCGAAACATCTGCACCGGCGTCATGAATCCGTGCTTCTTGCCAAGCGCCCAAACACGTGTGCCGATGAAGAAGATTGTCAGCGGAATGACCAGTCCTGACGAGGAGGCCATCAAGCCAAACGTGACAATGCCGTTTGAGAACGCATGGCCGGATGAGCCCAGGATCGCGAAGGCGGTCATGTTCGTACCAAAGAGCGAAAACAGAAAGACAAAGGGTCCCAGGGAACGACTCGCCAGAAAATAGTCCTCCGCTCTCTCCTTTCCCTTCGCGCGACGGAAGGCAAAGATGCCGATGTAGAGCACTACTGCCAGATAAATAAAGACAAGGATTGCTGGAATCACTGAGCAGCGTCCTCCTCAGCCTTTCCTTCGTCGATCTCATGTTCAAGATGAGCCGGCCAGGCAAACTTGACGAGTAACCACATCAACAATGATGCGGCGACGGAAAAGCAAGCCTGGTAGAAAAGTCCGATGGGTACGAAGCCAAAGACGAGCGGACGGGCGGTGCGCCAGAACCAGAAATCCTGGTGCAAAGCGTAGAGAGCGATGACGGCAACAACGAGCAGGATTCTTTTCACTATTGTCTTAGCTGGGCCAAACCCGGCGTCTGACCTTCCCGTCAATCTAGTCTAGCTTGTTCGCCGGTAACGCCTGGAGACCGCGCTAACGGAGTGTGAACCTGTCGAATGTTGAGGATAGTATCGCAGCGTGGGAAAAAGGTTAAGCGCTTGGCGACCGATCGCTCTCTGGCGTGCCTCCCTGATTGCGAAGGTGCCGGCCTCTGAGCTCAATCTGAAATAATTCGTAAGGCGGCAATCAAAGTGCTCCCTGTGGCACCCGGCTGTCAGAGATCGTCCGGCTCGTTTTTAACAGGAAGCGCAAAGTGCGAGCGCTCTGCTTGTCTAGCGTGGCCACACTAATACGGCTAGAATGAGGCGCTTACCATCTGCATGAGCGTTTGTGACGCAGCAATCCAATATGAAAACGGTACTCCCAATGCAATCGCCGTGAGTTGGACGACGCGCTCGTTTATCTCTGGCAGCATTCGACCGGGCAATTGAAATCGAGCCGACGCTGGCGGACATCCGCAACCATTTCGGTGGCTCCTGGTCGCATCGGGAAGGATCGACGAGGGTATCGCGGAAATCAAGAAGCTGGATCCGGCATTCCCATGGACACACCGTTGGCTGATTACGATGTTTCAAACGACGCCCGGCGATTCGTGTTTCCCAAGTACAAACCAACCTCTTCAAACGTTCCGCGCGCAAGAGTAATACTCGACTGGTCCTTAGAGTTAATGCGCGTCACAACCGCCGGAAAGTAGCTGTTTTGCGCGATGCACTCGGAAGCCGGATGGCGCGTACCCTAGAAATGTTTGTTCCAGTCGTAACCCACCTCAGAGGTATCATCAGGCTCGCAGGATAACGCAGTTGAGCAAAACAATATCGCCCAACACGACGATCGCTCACTACACAATTGTCCGCAAGATAGGCGCAGGCGGCATGGGCGAGGTGTATCTGGCACAAGACACAAAACTCGATCGCAAAGTCGCCCTAAAGATTTTGCCCGCCGAAGTGGCGTCAAAACGTGACAGGATGGAGCGCTTCATTCGGGAAGCCAAGTCTGCGGCCGCCCTTAATCATCCGAACATCGCGCACATCTACGACATTGGTGAAGCTGACGGCTTGAACTTCATCGCGATGGAGTTTATCGAAGGCATCACGCTGCGCGAGAAGATTCACCGGGAGCAAACCGAATTGAGGAAGTCGTTGCGATACCTGCAACACGCGGCCGAAGGACTGGCGAAGGCTCATGCTGCGGGTATCGTGCATCGCGATCTGAAGCCCGACAACATCATGATCACCCGTGACGGGCACACAAAGATTCTCGACTTTGGCTTAGCGAAACTCCTCGAGCAACGCCCAACATTAACGTTAGGGGAGGGCTCCAGCGAAGTGGCTACGGTAGTTATGCCGCAACACTCTATCCCAGGCACGGTGATGGGCACGATCGGTTACATGTCTCCAGAACAGGCGCAAGGCAAGACAAACGAAATCGATCAGCGCTCAGATATTTTTTCTTTCGGCTGCATTCTGTTTGAGGCGGTGACCGGGCAAAAGCCGTTCGAAGGCGAGTCGGTTATCAAGTCGTTGCACATGGTCGTGTATGAACCGGCGCCATCGCTCGCTGATCTCAATCCGTCTGCTCCTCCGGAACTGCAACGCATCGTGCGCCGCTGCCTCGCGAAGGATCCGGAAGAACGCTACCAAACGATCAAAGACGTTGCGATTGAGTTAAAAGAGTTGCGCCGCGCAATG
>DATGYM010000291.1:0-2021 GCA_035297925.1 Pyrinomonadaceae bacterium
ACACGGATATCACGCCATTCACGATTAATTATCTTGGCAAGAATCCAGTTGACGATCCGGAGATCTACCAGAAGACATCCCCGATTTCTTATATCAAAAACGCGCGCACACCGACGCTCATTCAACATGGTGAAAACGATCGCCGGGTCCCAATCGCCAACGCTTACGAACTACGCCAGGCGCTGGAAGACAAGGGTGTGCGTGTTGAAATGATCGTCTACAAGGGTTTCGGTCACGGCATAACGAAACCCAAAGCCATGCGTGCCGTCATGAACCACAATCTCGCCTGGTTTAATCATTTCATTTGGAACGATCCGCTGCCGGATTTCGCGAGCCCAAGCGTACCCGCCAAGGATAACAAACAAGGCGATAAGAAAGCGGCTGATAACTGACGCGGAGTACCCTTTCGTTTCGAATATGCCACTGGCCGCCGGCACAAAAATTGGTCGCTACGTAATCAGCTCCCCACTCGGTAAGGGTGGGATGGGCGAAGTTTACCTGGCCCGCGAAACGAAGCTTGATCGCAACGTCGCCTTGAAGATTTTGCCTCCCGAGCTGGCAATCAATCGCGATCGCATGGTGCGTTTTATACAGGAGGCGAAGGCAGCAGCAGCGCTTAATCACCCCCACGTGGCTCACGTTTATGAGATCGGCGAGCACGAAGGTTTAAGTTTCATTGCCATGGAGTTTGTGGACGGCACTACGCTGCGCGAGAAAATCCACTACGAGCGCACCGAACTAAGAAAACTGCTCAGGTATTTGCAACAAGTTGCCGCCGGGTTGGCCAAAGCTCATGCCGCTGGGATTGTCCATCGTGATCTCAAGCCGGACAACATCATGATCACGCGCGATGGCTACGCGAAAATCCTCGACTTTGGTTTAGCGAAATTGATCGAGATACCCACCCCTGGTCCAGGAGGAGGCACGATAAGCGATGCGGCGACAGTGGCCCTTGAACCTCATTCTATACCGGGAAGACTGCTGGGAACCGTTGGTTACATGTCGCCCGAGCAGGCCCAGGGAAAAAGCTCGGCGATTGACCATCGTTCAGACATATTTTCTTTCGGCTGCATGCTTTTTGAGGCCGTGACCAAACGCAGGCCATTCGAAGGAGAATCAAACGTCCAGGCGCTGTACAAAATAGTCTACGAGCCGGCGCCTCTGATTAAAGACTTTGCACCTTCCGCTCCAGCAGACTTGCAGCGAATCATTCGTCGTTGCCTGGCAAAAGACCCGGACGAGCGCTATCAATCAATTCACGATGTCGCGCTTGAGTTGAAGGAAGTGCGCCGCGATATGGAAGGCGGCACGCAACTCGACGCAACTCTTCCGCCTGCAAGCAGCCTGAGTGAAGCGGGAGCAGCGTCGAATATGCAGGGCTCACTGACGCAAACAATAGGCAGCCAAATCAGTACCGGCGATGTTTCCGCTGCCCGCGTAACCGCCAGCACAGACAGTATTCTTCGTGGAGTTAAGAACCGAAAAACAGCCTTAGCGTTGACGTTGGTTGGGTTGATTCTGCTCATCGGCGCGGGGCTATTCGTCTGGCTCAAGTTTTGGAGTGTTCCCAGAGCAGCGCCCTTTCGCGCGATGAAGATCACGCGACTGACTACTGGTGGCAAGATCGGCAACGCGGCGATCAAGGGTTACACCTCGATTTCGCCAGATGGCAAGTATGTGGTCTTCCGCACGACCGAAGCAGGAAAGGACAGTTTGTGGGTTAGACAAGTGCTGACCGGCAGCCTGGTGAAGATCGTACCGGACCTGGAGGGCAAGATTGGCGGCACAACTTTTTCTCGCGACGGTGAATTCGTCTATTACTCATTATTTGAAAAGGACGATGCTCTGGGGACCCTTTATCAGGTGCCGGTTCTGGGGGGACAGCCGCGCCGCATAATGGCAGGCGTGACAAGCCCGGTGACGTTTTCACCTGATGGCAAACAACTCGCCTTTGTCAGACCCTCGTCATCGGAGTCGGATTTGGTCGTAGCAAACATCGATGGGAGCGGCGAGCGCAAAGT
>DATGYM010000292.1:0-2712 GCA_035297925.1 Pyrinomonadaceae bacterium
GTCGATCACGCCGATTCGCGCCAGCAACGCTCACGGCTGAGGTTGGATCGCCAACGCGGGCCTCGGCCTCCGTTGCGATCATCACCGTTGCCGGCACTACGAGGCTCAACGCAGCCGCCAAGCCCAGAAGCGAAAAAGCCCCTCGACGCGAAATCATTTCCGATTTGATCTTTTCACTCATTACAACCTCCGGGTGATTTCAAAAGCTAGCCGAAAAGGCCGCTGTCAATTTGATCCAAATCAACGGATAACGCGGAGTTTCTATGCCGAACGCTGGCAACTTGAATTCCACACCCCTTCACCGCTTCGGCTGAGGCCGAGCACTCACGTCCCGCATCCATGTAACGAGAACCTTTTTCGCAAGATTCTGATCGATATAAGGACCTATTAGCTTTTTGAACGCGAAAGCGGTTTGCTCATATTCGAGATCACAGCCCTCCGCGCGTTTTTTTGGTAGGTATCCTTTCTCTACAACGTCAGCAAACAATTTTTGGTCAGCCCCATACGCAATACACAACACGTTAAAAAATCGCTGCGCTGGAATCCCGTGCTCGTCAGCGTATTTGGTAAGAGGCACCTGTGGGTTCACAACGTCAGCTTTATATTGATAGACATTACCCAAGATCAGCCTGCGCGCATCCTCCTTACCCAGTTGCAGCATAATGTAGGCGGAAAACAAATCCGCAGCGTCCTCCTCACGGCCAAGCACCGGCACTTTCAGTTGATCGAAAACCGCATGCCCACTCTCATGCAAGAACACGTCCATAAAGGGTCCAAGTATGGCATCATCTTGTGTAATAGCGCTCGGCAGCGTGCCCTCTAGCGCATTTTTCAGAAGGTCTGCCAAGAATTCGTAACAGACGGTCACGGAGTCACCATCGTACCAAGCGTTCGACTCACCGTCGCAACCGGAAACCTTGAGAAGCAACGCACGCGGGAGTCGAAGCGGACTTAGCAACGTCTGCAAATGTTCGAGGGCACGGACGTGCTTGAGTCTCTCATAGATAGGCTGATGCGCCGGATTCTTCGGCACAACATATTCAACACGAATCTGTTTCGATTTATACGGAGCTGCGCTCGCAGTACCGGAAACACTGATCGTCAAGTACGCTCCGGCAGTTAGTATGACAACATATCTCAACAATTTTGGCCGACCCAATGCAGTCAGATTCATGACCTTCTCCATTTTTATAAATAGTTTCAGGTTATACGCAGCAAGGGGCGTTGATCTGCATCAAGTCGATCCACCACAGGAGCGGTTACGAGCAACGCAAGTGGCATGTCCGCTTTGGGTCATTAGCGGACATTTCGACAAGTCCGTGCGATGTCCACTTTACCCCCGAAAGCGGACCCGATTGACCTCTGATTCTGATCCAAAGCAAACATTACCCCTGGCGCAGGAATGTCCGTTTTGGGTAAAAGCAGAGGTCGCGCGGAATTCAAGACCGACGCCCTTGCATGTGAAATGGTATGGCTAACGTCGGCTCTTATGGATATGACCGATGACCCCGTTGAACCGTGACGACGCCCCCGAGTCAAATCTGAGAGGAATGCGCATTCTCTTGGTTGAGGATTCCTGGCAGCTCGGCTTGGCCCTGAAGAGCCTGCTTCGGAGTTTTGAAGCGGAAGTGGACGGACCAGTCGCGACCACGACTGATGCTGAGCATCTAATCTCCGCACACGTTCCTGACGCCGCCGTTGTCGACATTAATCTCCGGCAGGGCGAGCGGTCGTATAGCCTCATCGATAAATTAGTCGATCGAGGTGTCCCTGTTATCGTCACCTCGGGCTACTCGGATCTCCCGATGGTCCCAGCGAAGGCGCACATCTTGGAGAAACCCATCAGTGAGGAAAAACTTATAGCGATATTGCGCTCGGTGGCCGGAACGCAGTGATTTTTCTCCGTTATTCATTCAGTCAATCTATCATCGCTGCTCGATAGGGATATCGATTTTGCAGCAGACGCCGTCGGATGCGAAGGTGAGGTCGACCATCCCGCCGAGCTCGTGAGGGATCAGTTCGCGTATAAGGCTGATCCCGTACCCAAATTTGTGGGGGCCTACTACCGGTGGGCCGCCGGTCTCCCGCCATTCGATCCTCACACGCGATGCCGCACCCTCGGCATAGTGGCGATCCCAATTTACCGAGACATGCCCGTTTGGGTTCGACAGTGCACCATATTTCACGGCGTTCGTTACGAGCTCATGAAGTGTCATTGCCACTGCCTGGGTCGTCGCCGGGTCGAGCGTGACATCAGGGCCGCCGATCATTGTGTTTGCAATCGTCGCATAAGGCTCAAGCTGATTGTGAACAAGATCCGTAAGATTGACGCCGCTCCAACGACTTTGGCTCAGAAGCGAGTGGGCGTTTGCCATGGATTGAATGCGCTTGTCGAGCACTTCAACAAACTGGTCAATCGAGTTGCTGCTCTGGCGTGTAGACGTACTGATTACGGCAACTCTTGCGAGCAAGTTCTTGACGCGATGATCGAGCTCCGCGATCAACAAACTTTGGCGCTCCTCAGACTGTTTTCGCTCTGTAACGTCGACAACTAGTCCCTTCAGCCGCAGGCATCGTCCGACCGCGTCAAACTCCGCTTTTGAGGATTCTTCGAGCCAAATCTGTCGGCCGTCCGGGCATCTGAAACGGAATGTCATCTTATATGAAGGGTTGACGGGGCTGACAGAGTGAATGAGCGCTTTGAAATGCGCG
>DATGYM010000293.1:0-31653 GCA_035297925.1 Pyrinomonadaceae bacterium
TGATTGCCGACGCCGAAAAAATCTCGGTGACTGATGACGCGCTCAGGGAAATTGCGCGTTCCGGCGAAGGCTCAATGCGCGACGCGCAGTCGGCTTTTGATCAGGTGATCAGCTTTGCTGGGGCGCAGATCAAAAAAGAAGACGTCGAGATGGCGCTGGGCGTTGCCGGCGCCGATATTCTGATTCGAGTGGTCAATGGCATCGCGAACCATGAACCTGCCGACGCGTTGGCCGTCGTCGATGACGTGGTCATGCGCGGACACGACCTGCGAAACTTTTGCCGCGACCTGCTGGCACACTTTCGCGATCTGCTGGTCAGCAAAGTTTCCGGCAGCGATGAGTTGCTGGAGTCGGCAATCTGCGATCGCCAGGAGCTGCAGCGCCAGTCGGCCCTGTTTTCCGAAGCCGATTTGGTGCGCTTTTTTCACTCGCTGGCCGAAACAGAAACGCTGTTGAAGAACGCCGCGCACCCGCGCTACCAGTTGGAGATTGGGCTGGTAAAACTGATGGAGATGCGCCGTCTTGAGTCGCTTAGCCAACTGCTCGAGCGACTTTCGGCGCTTGAAGAAGCGCTGCGCACGGGCAAAGCGCCGGCAGGCAATCGCAGCAGCGTTTCTGGTACTGCGGCAACTCGCGCTGCGCCGTCGCCCGCTCCCGCTGCGATGTCAAAGCCAGGCGCTGCTTCGACCGCATCCAAGGGACGCAGCGAAACGGCCGCGGCTTCAGGCGCGGCTGCCGCTGCCGGCTCGTATTCTTTTGCGGCAACAAAAACGGCACTGGAAACTGAAACGGCCGCTGCTCTTTCAGGCAAGGCTGAGAGTGAGGAGGCCGGTTACGCCGGCGTCGCGGACGCAGTCATGTCTGAGATCGAGCAGATAAAAGGAGCGCTCGAAAAAAGGCGCAAGATGTTTCTGGTAACTGCTCTGGAAGGCGCGCGCGTTGCGCGTCTTGAAGGTAACGAGTTGTGCGTTGAGTTTGCGCCGGACAACAGGCACTTGCGCGACACGCTCGCGAAAAGCGAAAACGTGAAGATCCTTCGCGAAGTCTGCAAACAGATCACGGACCGGGATCTGGGCGTGCGGTTTGTGATTAGCGACGGCGAAGTTCCGGATGCTCCACCTACCAAAGAAGAAAACGAGTGGCGCGAGAGACAGAGCTTGCGCGAGCAGGCTGAAAAGGACCCTACCGTCCAGCAAATGCTGAAAACGTTTCGCGGCGAGATTGTCGACGTGAAGCGCGCCGACCCTAAGAAATAATAGACTGCGGTTTAATAGAAATCGAGACCGGCACCTTGGGCGCCTTGTGCCGGTCTCTTATGCGCCACGTTCACCCTTTGACGTGACGCCTTCGCGCCACTTTTAGTTTCCGTCGAAAAAAAAGTGGTCGCGGACCGAGGAGCACGCCGCTTTTCGTGCACCTTCGGCCATCAAGATTGTTGTTGCGCACTCTGTGTGGACCTTTCCCGCCGCGCGCGCCGGCGAATGGGAGTGCGTTCCTTGAGCAAGTCTTTCTGTCTGGATTCAAGGATGTAAGCGAGGGCCTGGTAGCTCATCGACAGCAACGCCGCCGCGCGCGTGAGACTGCCATTCGCTTTTGCGAGGGCCCGGCGAATAACGCTACCTTCAAACTTCAAGACCTCGTCCTGCAAGTCGCAAGGCTTATTTAAAATCGCTTCAATAGGATCTTCGACCATGTTAGCGTTTGCTGGCGCGCCGGCACGCATTCTTGAGAAGACCGTTCTGGCCGCGGCATTCAGCCGCAACAACAGGTCCTGACTCTGCGAGTTGACGAGCCACTCACTGGCACGATCGTAGGCCGCGCACAAAGTGTCAGACGAAAGCTCTTCAAGCTCTTCAACCATGGTCAAGGCGGCCAGGCCGGCTTTGTTGAAGGCTCCCACCTGGCGCGCGACTTCAATTGCTTTTTGAAATGTAAACTGCGCAGGATCGGCGCGTTTCAGACGCGCCAGGGCGATGCCATGAGTGATCAGCGCGTCGGTTAAGAGACACTGGTGCCCACTTTTCTCCAGCGCGCGAACAGCGTTCCGTGATGTCCCCTCCGCCTCTTTGAACTTCTTTTCGGCAATCAGCACCTGCGCGCGCGTGTCATCGATCTGCGCAATGCCAACTTTGTCCCTAACGCCGGTTCTAAGCCGCCTCGCTTGCTCAAGGTAGGTGTGTGCCTCCTTATATCGCCCGAGTTCGCGAAGGACGTTACCGATATTGTTCTTAACATCGGCGCGGAAAATTACGTTGTGAGCTAATTTGAAATGGCGGTCAGCCTGCTCGTATTCCTTTAATAAGCGTTTGAAGTATTCGACAGGC
The DNA here is from genome assembly GCA_035297925.1 of Pyrinomonadaceae bacterium. Lineage (GTDB taxonomy): Bacteria > Acidobacteriota > Blastocatellia > Pyrinomonadales > Pyrinomonadaceae > PSRF01. The sequence goes on from DATGYM010000293.1 coordinate 2,325, forward strand.
TTCTCCGGCGGTACAAGATTCCTCATTACCATAGCCAACTGACTATGGTAGGCACCCTTAATGGCGTGATTAGGAATCCGTTGAAATAGAGAAGCGTTATCACCGAGGAGTGCTAGTGATTCACTGAATCGCGATGCAGACCACTCAACAACTGCTAAACCGAGAAGTGCATTTGCTCGCGTATTTCCCTCGATTGTTAACTTAGCAAGCGCCTCCTTGAACATGATACGCGCTTCATCTAACGCTCCTTCCCTCCAATAGCAATAAGCGAGTTCTGCTTGCGCCGAAGCCACTTTCTTGAGATCACCGGCTACTTCGTAGAGTGTTAGGCTCTCGCTGATCAAATCTCGAGCAATATCTTGGGTTTCCCTGATCTGATTACGGCTGCCGATCCACCGAGTCAAAATGCCCACACATAATAGAACCTCGGCAACCACTGATTGATGCAGACCTTTGGTTTCCGGGCGTTTTCCTACGACTGTCCACAACGGATTCATCGCCTTTCGAGCACCTTCATAATCACCTCTGTCTTTTAGATCCAGCGAACGTTGGCATTTGAGGAGCGCTTCTTCGTTGGTGGCAAGGCGCGGAGTTGCCAACTCGGACGAGGGTATCTTCATGTGAGCGACGCCTTTCGATGTGAGTGTAAGAGAGCTTGCAAGCGAGGCAGATATTAGCTATGCGCGGTCTCACCTTGCAAGAAAATCCCGAAGTTGCCGTATTCTTCCCTATGTAAGAAATCTTGCATCTTCAGAATGCAAAAGGAGACCTCCATGAGACGACTAATCGTGACGACCGCATTGATGGCTAGTATCTGCTCTTCCATCATTGCGGGCGACATTCCGTCGGTGGGTGCCCCCGCCCCCCAGCCGACGCAAACAACGACAACAACCGCACCGGGCGATATACCAACGCTCGGCGTCGCGGAGCAACTCACAAGCGATGCATTATCGACGTTAGTGACAATGCTTGGCTTCCTAACTGTCTAAGACAGGAACACGATAGCTACTTCGTGATGACCTCAGGGTATAACGATTCGCTTTAGTGGTTATCGCGTCTCAAGTCCTCAGCTAGGTCGGCATAATTCAATTCTCATTAGCCGCCTGACGGCAGCAGGGGATTGTGTGTCTCCAATAAGCCGTGCAAGGATTGTGGGTCCGTTATTGTCAGTAAGAGAAACCAATATCCAGTTAATTTTCGCCGCAAGAGGGGCGAACAAAATGGCGCGTGAGGTCGTATTGATTTCTGCAGGTGGGTTAAGGAGGAATGACGATGCGCGATCCATTTACCGCAGGCATTCTTAGTTTCATCATTCCCGGCGTTGGTCAACTCTACAACGGCCGCATACTCGCCGGCATTCTCTGGCTCATCATCACTCCCGGTTTCTGGATCGGCTCAGGCGGCACGCTCGGCTGGATCTGCCACATCATCGCCGCCTACACCGCATATTCATACGCCAGGGAGCATCGGTTCCGCCTTTCGGCTTCGCCAATTAGCAAATATTTGGATTAAGGCCGCGCGGGCTTTTTATCCGGTCTGACGGCGCGTGGTATGTCGCCGTCGTCAACCGGATTCTGCGCGTTCTGTGGCTGAAGCTTTGGCGGACCGCCGCGCAAGCCGGGTGGCAGTCTGGGAGTCGGGATGCTGACGGTGGCAATGGGATCGGTGCGTCGCAGGATGGCGCCGCCGCGGCCCGCGACCCAGATGTTATAGCCGCCGCGATAGGCTACAGAGTATAGCGCCGCGCTGGTGATGGTGGGCTGTATCTCCCAGGTGACGCCGCCGTCGCGCGTGTGAATGATTCTTCCCTGCTCGCCGGTTACGATCAGCTCGTCCTTACCGCCTACTGCCAACGCAAAGAGATTCGTACTTAGTCCGCTCTCAAGGTCTTTCCAGGTAGCGCCACCATCGTCCGTGCGCAGCACCAGGCCCCGCGCGCCCACGATGTAACCGCGTTGCGCGTCGGCAAAATCAATCGCATACAGCCATTCGCGCAAATTTTTATCGACGCGTTTCCAGGTTACGCCCGCGTCTTCAGTGCGCAGTATGGTGCCGTTGGAGCCGACGGCAATGCCGTGCTGTGGATCCGTGAAGCTGACGTCTTCAAGCCAACTGAGGGTGTTCGTTTTCTGATAACGCCAGCTGTCGCCGCCGTCTTCGGTGTGCAACACGACGCCGCGTGCTCCCACGATCCAGCCCAGCGTCGCCGAAGCAAAGTGAATGCTGAACAGATCTTCCTTCGCTTCAACCATCACCGGTTCCCAGGTCACGCCGCTATTCCCCGAGCGGATCACTGTGCCGGAGTCGCCGACAGCGAATCCGGCTTTCTGATTTAAGAAGGTGATCGCGTTGAGCCGGTTGGCGGTTCCCGACGGGCGCACTGTCCAGTTTTTGCCACCCGAACTGGTGAAGAGAATTTTCCCGCGCGAGCCGACGGCCCAACCGTGAGAATTATCCATGAAGAAAATATGCGACAGGTCTTCGCGTCCGCCTTCAGTCAAACGTTGCCACGAAAGCCCGCCATCGTCGGTGCGCACCACCAGGCCGTCTGCGCCCGCTGCCCAGCCGAGCGACTCATCGACAAAAAACAGCGTCGTGAGTTTTGGACTGGTGCGCACATTGACCGGCAACCAAATGCCGCCGCCGTCGCCTGTAGTCAATACCACCCCGCCGTCGCCTGCTGCCCAGCCATGCAGTTCGTCTGTGAAGAAAACTGAAAGCAGGTCGGTGGTGACGAGCGCGTCTGATTTCCGCCAGGTTACGCCGCCGTCATCAGTTTCGAGAATAGTACCGCGGTATCCGACCACCACCGCGCGCCGGGCGGATGCGAAGGAAACTCCGGTTAACAAGACATTGCCGAAACCGGAATGTGCTTTCCATTCCGCGCCGCCATTGTTGGTTACGAGCACAGTGCCGCGCGAGCCCACTGCGATGCCGATTTTGGCGTCAAAAAAAGCTACCGCAAACAGGTGTGCTGAAGTGTGCGAGGTTTGCAGTTTCCAGGTGATGCCGCCGTCAGTAGTGGCGATCAGCGCGCCGAAAGTGCCGGCCGCCCAACCAAGCAAGGGATCGCCGGGCGCGAAGGTCACGGCAAACAGGTGGTCCTTTGTCCCGGTTGGCCTGGCCACCCACTTGTGCCCGCCATTTGCCGTGGTCATGATTACGCCGCGCGCACCGGAAATGACTGCGCGCGACTTATCTTTCACATAGAGACCGTAAAGCGTAGTGGTGGCCGGCGAGAGCTGCGACTCCCATTCAAAACCACCGTTATTGGTGCGCAGAATCGCGCCGTCGCTGCCTACAGCCCAACCGTGCTTCTTATCAGCAGCGAATCTCACGGAATTGATCGTGTTGCCCTGTGGCAAAGGATTTTGCCACTCCCAACCTGAAGGAGGTGGTTGCTGGCCCAGTGCTGGCGAGAGTAACAGGAAGCAAAAGCAGCCCAGCAAAGCCGCTGGAATTCTTCGGCAAGCGCGGTGAACCAATTGGATTGTCAGGCTGAGCAGAGACATGCGTCTGGGCATTCTTACATCATTTGAAAAAGTACGAAGCTCGTTCTCGGGGAGATGTCAGGTTAATGGAAGGCAGAATTATAAAGATCAGGCGACGTGAAAGCGAACTGATATGCGGCCCGGGCCTATACTTCGCTTACTATGACTTCTGCCGGATGCACAAATAAGATGTACCCCAACGATGGCAGTAGGAATCACAAAGCAGATTTGGACGCTGAAAGATTTACTATTGACAGGACACAGCTGTAAGGAGACTCATCATGCAGAAATGGGAATATAAAATTGAGGAGAACGCTTCAGAATCGAGATTAAGTGAACTTGGCAAAGATGGCTGGGAGTTAGTGGCAGTCTCAATGAAGACAAGTCTTATGGGTTACAGGTTTTACCTTAAGCGGCCCGTTGAATGAGCAACACAACTTTAGGACATCACCGTAGTCAGTGGCCGACCCGCGCAGCGATTCGCTGTTTTCCCGGGCACACCCATTTTGTTACAACTCATCTTATCGTGGGAGGGCGATAGCCACGGTCGATATGCCAGCGATGCGCGTGTGCTTTTAGTTTGGCGATGGTAAGCGGATGCGGCTCGCCGCAGGGAAGCCAGCGGGCCCGGAGGTGCCTGTGGCAGCGATTGTAGTTTTCCTTTGTGAATGCCAGCTCGAAGCTCTCAGTTATTGTCGCCGTGGCGAAGCTTTCTGTCTCACTTAATGGTTCGCCCAGGGACGGAACAAGATCAGTTTCCTCTTCAACAAAACGCACGCTCAAATATAACGAAGTGTTACCAGTCGGCTGCGGTGGCGCGGCTGTCTGGGCGTTGGCGATCATCAACTCATTGCCCTCGCAGTCGAGAGCCAGCCCGGGTTCAACGATGATCTGTCCGGACTGAATCGACACCTTAAGTCCAGCAACGATGCCGAAGCCATGGAGCGCGCGGTTATGTCTTTTTAGTTTTTGACGGAAGTAGTCCTGTTCAAGCTGGAAGTCGCCGGCAGTTAGAACGCGGCCGGTAAAATAATTGAGCCGTTTCGGTGGTGATTCACCCATGCAGTTCACTCGTCCTCGGGTCCGTTTGCAGCAGGCGCTCTGCTCGCGCCTATTTTGTCTATTGCGGCTCTCAAAACCTCGTCATCAACGCGGCCTAAAGCGGCGATGCGGCGTGCAGCCTTGTCGGCGGCTTCCTGCACCAGGTGGCCGTCGTGCCCGCGCGTCCACTCCCATTTCACTTTATGTCGCTCGGCCGCTTTATCAAGGCGCGTCCACCACTCGTGATTGGTCTTGCGACGAAACCGACCACTCATTGTTTCTACGACATAACGTGAATCAGTCAACACATGAACATTGCACGGTTCTCGAAGTGATTCCAAACCAAGGGCGGCAGCGGCTACCTCCGCCTGTTGGTTCGTTGCGTGGCCCAGGTATGTGCCGACAGCGCGCCAAAGACCCTGATAGCCAAGCAAGGCCACCGCAGCAGCTCGCGTAGCTGCCTGTCCATTGCCGAGACTCGAGCCGTCGCAAATGATTGTTACTTGCTTCATGCGGTTTCTTATTCCCCTTGCCAGTCAGTGCGAGCGGACTTGCAGATCCTTTCTTAGGGCCAAAGGTTATCGACAGTCAACTTCGTGTCGGCGTTCTTCCAGGCGTTCTCAAACTCTCGCTGTACCGACAGTGCTGCATAGGTTTTCTGTTGCGCCCTCAAGCTTTGCAGCAGCCTGCCGGAATCGCTTAGCCTATCACGCGACCGGAAGACTTTGCAGTTTGCGATCGAACCCCCGAGCTTTCGCAACCTACTGGCATCTAATGAAAACCTGCATTAGAATCGGCCCCCGGGAGTTATTGGGCCAGAGAATCGTTTAATTCCGAGAGGTTATAAGTGTTACGGGTCGTTGGGAAAGCATTAAGGCTGGTTTGCCTGCGCCCGCGGAGGGCATTACTGATGGCGCGAATGGCGGCTTGGGTTGCGATTCTCTCCGCGCTGGTTAAAGTGTGGCCGCTGCCGCGCGCGTTGCGTTTCGTATCAACGCAGGCACAACGTAAGGCCAGCAGGGTTTTCCCGCGTGAAGATCTTGCCACCGCCGTTGATGCAATTCTCGAAGCGAACTTATCGGTATTTAAACCAATCTGTTGGAAGCGCGCGGCGATTCTTCATCGCTATCTGGCGATTCATGGAATTGAGAGCCGGATTAATTTCGGAATGCGAAAAGAAGTCGACGGTACTTTTAGTGGTCACGCCTGGTTGGAAAAAGACGGCGCGCCAATATTCGAACCAACGGTGCCAAATTATAACGTCACATTTTCATTTCCAGCAGACCTCGAGCAAACTGCTTACCCCTTTCCTCTCAAGTAACCTTTTTGGCAATTAAAAAAGGGGAGGCGCGTCGGGCCTCCCCCTCTTCTCGTTGCCAAAGTTGTCTTAGTTCGACCTACGGTAAAGCTTCCAGGTTAACGTAAACCTTGAAACTACCGGTCTGTTGAATTCCCAAAAGGAAACGCACGTCGATAGTGGCCCCGTTTGCCAGTGGCGTAGCGAGAGTAATAGTGCCTGCCGACAGCGACGAGTTAAACCCGCCACCGTTGGGCTGTGACGGCGGCTGTTCCAGGGTGGTACCCTGCACAGTTACGTTGCTGGTGCCGGAGCCACACGGAGGACGATCGACGGTGACCACGACCGCCGTCGAAGTCCGCGGTCGCAGGTCGGCTATGCCGCTGGGCGCAGGGAAAGTCGTCAAGTCAACAATGCGAAAACGCAAACGCGTTACGTTACCGCCCGTGTTGTTCGTGAAGGTACGGCGAAGATCCAGAGTTCCAAACGTCGAGTTGTTTGCCGGATTGCTGGTAAAGTCTCGCACGCGGTTTGGTGGCGACGAGTTTGCGACACATGTATCGAGCAAGGCAGTTCCAATACTGGAGTTGCGCTGAATCGGGCTCGAAAGGTTTTCCGGACCGGGGGCGCCCAGCCGCTGGCCGGCGCCTGCCGACGTGCCGTTTGTGTCGACAAATATAAAGTCGGCGGCATTGTTGTCAGTGTCTTTGGGCGTTTGTATCGAACATTGGCCAAAGGTTGTAATGCTCCCGCTCTTACCGCACGTGTCACGATAGAAAGAATAATCAATCGGAAAAGGTGTCAACGTTGGATAACCCGTGCCCTCTTTGTAGAGGGTGTTTGCTTCGCTCGCCGATCCCACGGCATCGAGTCGGTTGGCGAGCGTGAAGTCCGCAGCCACAGACGTATTGAAGACGGCGATGCCGGCGTTATCTGGAATGTCCGTGGTGTACGTGGCGTCGCCAGTGGCGGTCGTGCCGTTTCCGGCGGGATATGACGCGAGCGAGTAGCCAACCGAATTGACACACAGGTAGTGGCCTTTGTTCGGGATAACCGTGCCGTTGGGAATAACGCAACGCGCTACGCCGTTCGAGGCCGCTACTCCGTAGCCGGTCCCACCGCCTGCGACGGTATGGTCGGCGCCGCTGTTGTTGTAAAGTTCGATAAATTCGTCATTGGCGCCGTTTGGGCCGCGCACGCGAAATTCGCTGATGATTATTTGTCCGGCGGTTGCAGTGAGAGGCGAGAGATTATCTGCAAACCCCTGACCGTCAGAAACTGCCCCCGACCCGCTCGGCGCAATGATTCCATCGAGCCCGGATCCCTCCAGGGTATTTGCAGGCGGCAACGATAAAGTCGGACGGTTGGATCGCAAAGCTGCGAGCTGGTACAAAGCGGCGAGGCGCGCGGTTATTTCGCGCTGCTTCTTTGCCTTCCTTGCCGCAGCGGCTTTGCGAGACTTCAATGGTTTTTTCGCGAGGGTGGGAGTGGCGCAAAAAACCAGCAGACACGAAATGAACACTGAAAAAACCACGGTAGAAAAGAACGGCGAACGTTGACGCATCGATTTTTCTCCTCAGTTCCTATCTGAGACTTCCAGATTTTAGATAAAACAAAAAGATCCTTTTGGACCTGAAAGCGGCGGCTTTTGGCCGGTTAACAAATTCTCATGGACCTTGCGGGGTACCAACGGATTCAATGAGTCTGTAAGACCGAAGGTCCCTAATCATCCTCTCAACACTTACCCTGGCCTGTTCAGCGCTTACGACATACCCTGCTATTACCTCGGAAACTATTTCATCAAGCGTCCGACGTTTCTCCAGACTCTTCCAGATCAACAACGCGGTTTCATTAAGTTGGTAGTAACGCTTCGAGTTAAGGTCCACGAGCAGGGCTTCCTGATCAAATTCGGTACAGACTACGTGTTCGGCTGTAATTGCGTTTATTTCAATCATGATTACTTGTGCACGAAATGCCCTCAAACAAGCACAACGGGCAGATAGCGTTTTACTTCGACAGTTGCGGCGGCGGCAGCGCGCCAGGGAACCTTGCCAAAGCTCCGTAGACAAAATAAACAAGGAGAACCGGTATATAGATCGCGCTCCTGGTTTGCTGTTGTTGACGCTTTTAGAGCCGCTTTCCGTCTTTCGAGTTGAAGGTTTTGCAGTGTACGCAGCCTCGGATAGGCTGAGGAAAAATCCTCAGTACGCAAGTTGGCAACGATATCCTGTCGACCGACGGCGCCACGAAAGCCTGAAAGATTGCAACAGAGCGTGAGGTTGCCTTTATAGTCGATATTGAAGCTGGCGCCGGCCAGCGGAGAACAAGGGGCGCTCGGATCGAGATTGTAGTAACCCACATCGATGCCCAGCTTCATCTTGAAGATACGGGCGAGCAACGCAATCTCTTCTTCCGCACGCTTACGTTCTTCAGTATTTAATGAAGATTCCGACTCGAAGCCTTTCGAGGTCGGCATGATATGAGAAAAGCTCACACCCGCTGCACCCAGACGCGCCCCGAGCAAGGCAATTTTCTCGAGATGTTGGATCGTGTCCCGGCGAATACCGACCTTTAACGTGAACGGCAGCCCGGCTTTATAACAGTGGGAAACAGCTTGTATGAGCCTTACAAACGAACCTTCACCGCGCCAATAGTCGTGCGCTTCACGCGAGGCCCCATCCAGACTAAATGAGATGTGACTTAGCGTATCGCGATGCGTCAACAGCTTTGGCCAGAGCTTCTGAAAGTGCCAACCGTTGGTTACAAAGCTCGCCTTTATGCCGACGCTGCCGCAGGCGCCGATCAATTCCGCAAAATGCGGATGCAGAGTTGGTTCGCCACCGGTAAAGCCGACCTCGGTAATGCCGGCAACGTCGCGTGCCTGTCTCAGAATGCTGCGCACCAGCTCGACTGGAATGAACTCAGCGCGATGATGATAGAGCGCGTCTTCGTCACGAAGACAATAAGGACAGTGGAGGTTGCAGCTGTTTGTCAGTTCGACAGTCAAACGCTGGGCTCCGTAGCGCGGCTCAAGCTTGATTGAAGCGTCCATCATGCAGCCTGTGTGGAGACAATCGAAGAAACGAAAGCAGCAGTGTAATGAGCGTCACCGATTAGATCCGTTCCAGCCAGGAGATCAAAGCCTCTGCATTGTCGCGTTAAAAGGCTGAGTACCTGGAGAAAGCTGTTGGCGACGGGCCTGTCAATGGATGCCCAGGGACACATTTTCAACAAGCGCCTCATCATGTCGGCCTGACTCAACTGCACTACCTTGCTGTTAGGTGTTCCCGTCCTGGATGCAAAGATCAGAGTGGTGGCCAGACACTTGTCTACCTGCGTGGATGAAAATAAATTTTGCGGATGCAGTCGGATTTTCAAGTCGTTGTTAGCGGCAGATTCAGGGAAACCCAGTTGGGGTAATCCAATATGCAGTATCGTCTCCGGAGCAACTGCGAAGAATCGGCGTAAACCATGCACTTCCACAGAATCACCGTTGGTCGTTAGTAACGCGACATCATCAGTTGAGAAATTCCATCCGCTCGCCGCCAGTTGGAGTGCTAGTGTCGTTTTTCCGCTTCCTGATGGACCGATAATAAGAGCGGCCGCGTGCGTCTCAGGTGAAACTACGACGGCGCAATGCAGTTCGTAAGCGCCGGCGCGGCGAAGCGCGGTGGCCAGGCCGTGCGAAAAAATGCGCCCAAACAACAATGATTCAGGATCGAGCCCATCGCTCAACCAGATGTTGACTGCCGTCGAATCTCCCGCTGAAACAACGGAGTCTCCCAGCCGCACAAGGTACTGGTTTTCGTTTTGATAATAGGTAGCCTCTTCGGTGACTGCGCAAATTTCAATGTCGTCCGGGAGCTCAAACTTCCGGGAAGCCAACCTTAAAGTCGCGGCCGGTAACTTAGCCAAATCGCTATCTGTGTGAGAGATTCTTAACGTCGACAGAACGCGATCTGTGGCGATGGCGAGCGCCTTTGAAGGTGCGTCAACCAATAATAATCGCTCGGCAATCTGGTATATTTGCGCAACTGCCGGCCAATCGAAACTAGCAACAGTGTGCATGAAAAGGGTATGTTCAGCCTGTCCCGCCCGACTCGACAGCCTGTTGAAATGTCGTCGCCTCAAGCACATTTACCGGGGTCGAAATCTCAGGTTCAATAAATAGTTTCCTGACCTTAAGTTCAAGCCCATCGTTTTCAGGCGAGTTTACCGGTTGCGACTCGGTCTGGGGTTCACTCTTGTCCAACGCGAATGTCCTCCTTAAGTTACAAGAACCTATTAATGCGGTTGAAAAGCACAAGCCTATGACCTTGCGCGACAACCTATAACTTGCCGTAAGGATTACTACCTTGAAATTTGAGGGGACCCAACTGATTTCCGAGAGGGTGGATATTCTACGATTTTTTCTCACTCGGTACAAGCACTATTAGAAGTGGGGTTTTCTCGTTGCGAAACAAGTCGAGGCGAAAGTACAAACGAAGGTGCGGAGAAATCCGCACAATCGCGTCATCGATAGCGACGTCTTGAAGATTTACGCTTACTGTGTCTGTCACTTCCGGATCTGCTTCCAACGCGATGTTGGTTTCACTGGAAATACTGGACAAGATATCTATCAGTGGCCGATCTTTAGCCTTCACAGTCAGTTTGCCGTTTTTATAGGTTACCTGAATCGGATCGTCCTCTGCTTCCTCTTCAGTATTGCCCTCAATAACGACCATCTGAGCCTTGGGGACTACCGCTGTAGTCGGCGGCGGTTGTTCGTTATAGGCATAAAGGTAAATGCCCAGGGGCTGTGGCTGACTGCCAGGCGCGGAATCCAATTGATAATCGATGTAGACAACCGGGGCCAACAACTGCATTGCCGGCTCAAGGAGTAGATCGACAAATTCGGTGGAGGTACTCTGTTTTGACATCACCGGACTCAAGGCCACGGGGATTTTTAGTTCGCGAGCCAATTCGGCTGCAATTTCGGAAAGTTTTGCATTCTTCGCTCGCAGCGAAATGCCCAGTGCCTGGTCCCGAGTGATCTTCAGTTTAAATGCCGGCTTAGTGGGCTGCTTGTTTCTTTGCGCAGGAGCTTGCACACCCTGGCCGGTCGCCGCAGAGGCAGACAGTGTGGTTGCAAGGAGTGTGACGAAAATGAAGGTTCGCAGAATCGTCATCCGCTTAATAGAAATATTTTTCAGCATGGCGTAGCGCGTTGGGATGACCCCTGTTCAACAGTGCGCAGGCTACTCCGAGCTTAACGGGCAGTCAAGAACTGTTGTTAATCAACGGCATTCACGTCTTGCTGGACCAGTCGCTGCCGATTGACTTGCCGGGGTGTTGTTGTCCCACCAATCTAAACGGACGGATCAGATAATAAGCAAAGTTCAGAAATCGCGGCACGGAAAAAACTTGCACGTCACTATCGCTGGGGCCCAATGCGTATAGGCAATAGCGCAAGCGGGAATTCCAGCGTCGGCGTACAGCAAGATTGAATCGGAAAATCTCGCGCTTGGTCGCGGGCACGTGTTCAATGCCGTTCAGAAGCCGTTGGACAATTCGGTCGGCGAGTCGTAAAACGGCGCGGTCTGCGGCGATCATGGTGGCGATATGCGAAGGCAGGCTAACTCCGCCCACGCTGGCGGCCAGATGCAGGCCTAACAAAAGCATTCGTTCAGTCTCTGTTTCTTGAGCTCGCTGCAGGAACGGTTCCCATTCGATTTCTGGTGACACACTTATCAATTCGGCGACATCACAGATCCACGACAGACGCTCCCACAAGTGGCGAGAACCATGAACGCATAACGAGAACAACAGATCCTCAGTCGACAGAGTCTTCACCGTGATGTTTTCGAGCGCCATGGTTTTCAAATTAGGCCAGAAGTCCTCAGCATTAAGTGACGCGGCAAACAATTGAGTAGCGACTCGCCAATGCAGTTCTACAATGAACTGTCCTTCGTCACGAGAAAACTGGATGTTGTGTTGTGCGTTCAACAGCACACTTTCCTGTCGTTGATCCCAATTTTTTCCGGCCGAGTAACCCCGTGTAATCAAAAGATCGCGCGCTCGCGTGATATCACGCCGGCGGACAATCAAATCCAGATCGATATAGCGTCGCAGGGAAGAATCTTTGTAAGCAGCCAATGCCAGCGCCGGGCCCTTGAAAGGAACTGCTTCAATCCCGATCTGTTTCAGGTCACGGATCAGCGACACGAGTTCTCTGGTCAGTATCAAATTGCGCGCGGCGTTTTCCCGATAACCCTTTCGGAACTGCCGCAACACCTCTGGGCAATCAGCTTCCTTCGCGGCCAGTTCAAGCCGCCGATAGACGAGTGGAACAAGCGAGTGGCGTCGCGCCACGTTGTAGAAGTATTCCCAATTGAGCTCCTGTTGTATGAGCTTCCGAAGCCGATCGGTTTGCTGGTTGTCGAGCTGGGTCCGCGCACACAAGAGTAGAAGTTCACTTTCGGCGGCGACTTGAGGCGGAATCATTCGTTCACCTTCAAAACGGCGAGAAACGCATCCTGCGGAATTTCCACGCGGCCGACTTTCTTCATCCGCTTTTTGCCTTCTTTTTGTTTTTCCAGCAGTTTGCGTTTGCGGGAGATGTCGCCGCCGTAACATTTGGCGATGACATTCTTGCCCATCGCCTTCACAGTCTCACGGGCGATGACCTTCGCACCGATAGCAGCCTGTATGGGAACTTCGAAAAGTTGTCGCGGGATCAACTCCTTCATCTTTGTGGCCAGCGCCCGACCCTTCGCGGCCGCCGTGTCGCGATGCAGTACCAGCGAAAGCGCGTCTACGGGTTCACCGGCCACCAGCACATCGAGCTTCACGAGATCGCTTTCCCAATAGCCGGCGAGGTGGTAATCGAGCGAAGCGTAACCGCGCGAGGTGGACTTCAATCGATCGTAAAAGTCGAGCACGATTTCGTTGAGCGGCAACTCGTAAGTCAGCATCACGCGATTCGAAGTGATGTACTCGAATCCCTTTTGCACGCCGCGCTTCTCTTCAAGCAGCGCCAGTATGCCACCCAAATGTTCCTCCGGAGTCAGAATCGTGGCGCGAATCGCGGGCTCTTCAATTTTAAGTATCCTGCCAGGGTCGGGCATCTTTGCCGGCGAGTCGATCTCGGTTACCTTGCCGTCAGTGGTGGTCACGATGTAACGCACTCCTGGCGCGGTGGTAATCAAATCCAGATTGAATTCTCGCTCCAAACGCTCCTGCACGATCTCCATGTGCAGCAAGCCGAGAAAGCCGCAACGAAAACCAAACCCCAAAGCGGTGGACGATTCCGGCTCGTAGAAAAAGGAAGCGTCGTTCAGACGCAACTTGTCCATCGCGTCGCGTAACTCTTCATATTGGTTTGTATCCACGGGATAAAGTCCCGCGAAGACCATGGGCTTGATTTCCTGATAACCGGGGAATGGCTCTTTGGTAGGGCGGGCTGCCTCCGTAACAGTGTCGCCGATTTGCACGTCGGCCACGGCCTTTATCGACGCTGTCAGAAAACCGACTTCGCCGACGCTCAGTTGATCGATTGGGGCCGGCCGGGGACGATTCACGCCCAGCGTCTCCACCTGATAATCGCGGCCCGCGTTGAAGAAGCGAATCTTCATGCCCGGTCGAATGGTGCCGTCGATAACGCGGAAGAGCACAATCACGCCGCGGTATGAGTCGTACCACGAATCGAATATCAGCGCCTTAAGTGGCGCATCCGGATCACCCTTCGGTGCTGGAATCTCGCGTACGATTGCTTCCAGAACTTCCGCAACCCCCTGGCCGGTCTTCGCGCTGGTCAGAATTGCGTTGTGCGTTTCAAGCCCTATGAAGTGCTCGATCTGTTCGATCGCTTTTTCCGGTTCGGCTCCCGGCAAATCGATTTTATTAATGACCGGAATGAGTTCGAGATTATTCTCAATCGCCAGGTAAGTGTTAGCCAGCGTCTGGGCCTCGACACCCTGCGAAGCGTCCACGATTAGCAAGGCGCCTTCGCAGGCTGAAAGAGAACGCGAAACCTCATAAGAGAAATCAACGTGCCCCGGCGTATCGATCAAATTTAGAACGTACGATTGTCCATCCTGTGATTTGTAGTCCAGTCGTACAGAGTGGGCCTTGATGGTGATGCCACGTTCGCGCTCGAGGTCCATATCGTCCAGCACCTGCGCAGACATGTCTCGGCCGGTCACGGCGCCGGTGAGTTCGAGCAGTCGATCCGCCAGCGTCGACTTGCCGTGATCGATATGCGCGATGATGGAGAAATTGCGGATAAATGCGGGGTTCATTAAACGCAGTCCAAAGTTCAACGTCCAATGTCCAAAGTCATTCAGTCCGACGTTGGACCTGGGACTTTAGACATTGGACGGCAGTTAACATAGCAAAAGGCACGCGAAACCGCACGCGCGCCTTTTTGCAAGCGGTGACGAGTTATATCGCCCATCAATCTTCGATATGCTCGTCGATGTAAGCGCGGGCCTTTTCCGGGGTGTTCACTGAGCGAATGAAGTCAAGGTTCTTCATGGCCCAGGCGAAGTGGTCCTTAACAAACTCCTGGTAATCACTGCCTGTGCCGGAACCGAAGCCAATCTTTCTAATCACCCGCAGAATCAAGTCATTGTCCTTGGTAATTCCTGCAGCCTGAAAAAGTTTGTGCTTGTCATCGTCAGACATTGACGATGATGAGTCAGAGCTAGAATTGGAATTCGAGTTTAGATTCTCGTTAGTGTTTGAGTTTGAGTTGAAATTTGAATTGCTGTTGGAATTGTAGTTGCGGGTTGAGCCGAAACCACCCGGTAAACTCACATAGCCGGCAGCCACCAACACCACGCAGACAATAACTATCAAAATCAAGCCAAGGCAGCCCGCGCCTCCACAACCCAGCGCAATCTTTTGGTTTTTGGTCATCATTTCACCTCATTCTTAGATTCGGGTTCTTAACGCAAATTGAAAGTTTAAGTCCGGAGCTGACCGCTGCGTGTGACATTACTAACGACGAGCTTTCATCCAGGTAATGCAAGACTGGAGATGATAGCGCATGTTTTCCTTTGTGTCGTGATGCAGGGAGCCGTGGCCGGGTAAAACCCATTCAAAGTCATACTGCGCCAGTTCTGCCATTGATGCGGTCTGTTTGGCCCAGGAGTACCAGGCTACGCTCGGAAAGGCTGTTAATGTCTCACGTGTTGGCGACCAGGCCAAATGATCGCCGCTGAAAAGAAATTTGTCCTGATACAGAAAAACGATGTGACCACGCGTGTGGCCGGGCGTCGGGATCGCGAGCAGATCGCGGTGAAGCGGGATAGCATCACCACCCTGAAGAATGCGTTCGACCCCGATCCTGGCGGCGCCGTCGTCAGCGTGCATGACCCGCTCGCAACCAAACTTCGTCCTGAACCGTTCATGATCGGCAATGTCGTCGCGATGCGTGAGGAGCATTTGCCTGACGCCTCCCATTTGTTCCAGCCGCTTCACCAGTTGCGTGGCAAATCGTGGTGAATCAATCAGCACGTTCCCGCCGTCACTTTCCGGTCGCACGATTAGATAACTCCAACCGCCAAAGCTCGACTCGGAAGTGAACCCGCAATAGTAGACGTTCTCTGAGATCAGAGAGGGAAAGGCGTCAATGCCGATGCGTGCATCGTGCTTCTTGTTGGTGCCGATAGAACCGGTGGGACACGCGACCAGCGCCATCAACGCCAGGCGTGTATCAGCTTCGCTTTGGGGCTGCTGATAAACGCTGCACTGTTCGCCGTGATCGCGGAATACAGCAGGCGCGAGCTGGCTGCACGTGTCACAATCGATACAGGTGGCATCGACAAAAAAATCTCCCGGAACATTCTCCGGCAGGCGCTGTTGGAGGTTGGCCATCGCTGAACCTGAATTGGGTACTTATTTAGATGATGGCGTATGCGCGATGTTGATTCAAGTTAAAGGAACGATGCGGGCAGAATGTTTGGATTGTTCGCCCTCAGCAGCACTTTCAGTGACGACCTGTTAATGCTTGACTGTGTGGCAAGGTCAGTTGCGGGTGAGGGCGTCCGCGGTCATGGAAGATGGTGGCTTGCGTCATGACCAAACCCTGACTAAGATTTCCCATCTGATACCAATTCGTCTGGTTCATCTTTCCCGGAATAGCCCGCACAGGAGAATAAATATGCGCACCCTCCGCAGCTTGTTTGTCCTAGTCTGTTTTTCATTGCTGCTCGTATTCGACAACCTGATTTCAAATGCCCAAACCGCGCCCGTGAAGGTCGCAGAACTGACACCTGCCACCCAGGACATTTCTGTCGGGCAAAAGGTGAAATTCAGCGCCACCGTCAAAGACGCATCCGGAAACAAGAGCGAGGCGCCGGCAACTGCCTGGTTTGCTGCACCGTTTGATCTCGCCGGAGTGGACCAATCCGGAACAGTTTCTTTTTTCAATCCTGGGGACGTGCTGGTAGGCGCGATCGTCAATGGCAAGACAGTTCTTACACATGTGATGGTGAAGCCCGGCCCTGTTACGCGAATTGATATCGACCCGGTGTCCGCGCCACTCGTGGTCGGCGCGACCACCAAACTTGCGGCCGTAACCCGCAGCGCCGAAGGCAATCCACGAAGCGATGTTGCCTTGACCTGGACTTCAGACAAGCCGGATGTGGCAACGGTAGACCCTGCCGGCGTTGTCACTGCAATCGCGCCGGGTCAGGCCTCTATCACCGCCGCTGCGGGAAACACAAAGAGCAGCGTGAACGTCACGATAGTGAGAAATAATATGGTTGGCTTGTCCATCGCTCCCAAGTCTACCAACGCGCGCACCGGTGACGTCGTGCGCTTTAATGTGCATGCAACGAGTGGGCAGGCAACCAACAACGGCGTGCGTTGGACAGTCAATGGTCCGGCGGCAACGATCGACTCGGACGGCGCATTTGTTGCGGAGTTGCCCGGCTCATATGTAATCACGGCAGCCAGCGGAACTGAGGAAGCGATAGCGTCTGTTGTGGTTGCGCCGCGCAACGCTGAACGCACCATTGAATTGGTTGGCCGTGCACCTATCAAGGATTTCGAGGCAGCCGAAGAATGGGTGATTGGGAACTACGCCTATCTCTCGACCATCTCCGATAAATTTCTGGTTTATGACATCTCGGATCCGGCGCATCCTAAACTTACCGACACTGTCAAAGTTGATGCCCGATTGATCAACGACATCAGCACCACGGCCGACGGCAAGACTCTTGTTATCTCGCGCGAAGGAGCGTCGAATCGAAAAAACGGGATTGCCTTTTTCGATACCACGGACCCCGCACATCCCAAGCCGATTTCCGAATACACCGAAACCGTGACGGGTGGTGTGCATAGCGCCTTCGTCGATAGTCATTATGTTTATTTAACCGACGACGCTACGGGTTCAATGCGCGTGATTGATTTCGCTGACGTGAAGCAGCCGAAAGAAGTGGCGCGTTGGGAGGTTCCCAATCAGGTTGCTACCACGATTATGACGAGCGGCGGCGATCAGACAGTCGCCGGCCGTTACTTGCACGACTTGCAGGTGAAGGATGGTCTGGCTTATCTCGCTTACTGGCGCGATGGCCTGGTTATTCTTGATGTGGGCAACGGTATCAAAGGCGGCAGCCCTGAACATCCGCAGTTCATAAGCCAGTTTCGCTTTAACCATCACGAGCTGTATGGCAATGGCTGGCTTGCCGGAACGCATTCAGTTTTTCGCTATAAGAATTACGTTTTCATCGGCGATGAGGTGTTCCCGCCGATATTCGACATCATTAGCCGTAAGCGTATCCCTGTGCGGGGCATTGTTCACGTTTTGGATGTTTCTGACATCAGTAACCCGCGCAAGGTTGCAGAATATCCGGTGCCTGAAGCAGGTGCGCACAATATGTGGGTAGAGAACGACATGATGTACATGGGCTATTACAACGGCGGTGGGCGCATCGTGGATGTTTCAGGAGAACTGCGCGGGGACCTCTACCGGCAGGGCCGCGAGGTTGGGCGGCTTTGGGCTGGCGACCCAGAAGGCTATCGTCCGAATTTGCCCTTTACCTGGGGTGCCCAGCCACACAATGGCTTAATCTACTTCAACGACGTGCATAGCGGGATTTGGATCGTGAAAGTTGGAGAGCTTACCGAGAAGGGGTCGACAACTGCGCCGGGACAGTGAACGAGAGCAGGAGGCAGGAGCAGACGGCAGGAGCAGGCGGCAGGAGCAGACGGCAGGGGCCATCGGTTGGGCTCAATCGCCTCGACCCTTCCTGAGTTTGCCCAAACGTTGGAACTTGCCAATAATTTTTCATAGCGACCTTACACGCTTCGATTCTCTTCTATGGTCTGAAGGCGAACCTGGTGATATTTTTGTATCCGCCTTATCTGCCCAATCGCCGCCGCAATCAATTGCAGGCAATCCATTTCAGGGCGCCGCAGGCGCGAAAGAGGGTAGCCAGTGGCAAGCGCGCAGCGTGCCGCCACTGGTAGCGTGAAGATAATTTTTGCGCCCGGCAGGGGCGCTGAGAACCCGGAGAGAATGAATGCCGGCGACTTATTGCAGCCTCCACTATCACGCGACCTTCAGTACGAAAGATCGTTACCCGCTAATAACCAGTGAATGGCGCGAACAACTTCACGCTTACCTTGGCGGTATCCTCAAGAATCTCAATGGAATTCCCCTGGCAATAGGAGGTGTCGAGGATCACGTTCACATGCTCATGGGTCTGCGCGCAACCCACGCTGTCGCTGTCATTCTGCGAGAGGTAAAAGGTGGATCCTCTGAATGGGTTCACTCGAAAATAGGAAAGCGAAGCTTTAGTTGGCAGCCGGGTTATTGTGGCATAACAGTCAGTCCATCCCACGTAGAAAAAGTCAAACGGTATATTCTCAACCAGGAAGAACACCACCGCCGGATTACCTTCCAGCAAGAATATCTTGACATGTTGAAGCTTGCAGGAATTGCTTATGATGAGCGTTACATTTGGTAGACCGCTGACCTTGCCCGGCGACCATGATTGTTGGCAGTTTCCAGTGGCTGCGCGCAGCGCTTGCCACTGGCTACCTTCTTGCGCCCCTGCGGGGCTCCCATTCCCGACTGTTCATGATCAGATACCAAACTCACCAATCAACCGGTGCAGGTACGAGCGACTGATGCCCAGCCGCCTGGCGGCAGCGACCTTGTTGCCACCTTCCGCTTCCAAAGCACCGACGATCAATCGTTTCTTTAAACTGGTAACGGCCCCTTCGAAAGTTTTCTCGTCATCTACCCCCGCGACCGGCAGGATCTTGAGCATCTTTTCCGGAAGAAACTCGAGTCCAAGTGTCGGCTGCTGATCGAGCAGCACCAATCTCTCCATCAGGTTTTCAAGTTCGCGAACATTGCCCGGCCACTCGTATTCGATTAGCGAATCGATTAATTCGGGACTCAACTGGGGGATGGCGCGCCCATGCTTCTCGGCGGCTTTAGCTGCAAAGTGTGCCGCTAATCCAGGAATGTCCTCGCGGCGTTCGCGCAGCGGCGGCAACACCAACGGCACAACGTTAAGACGGTAGAAAAGATCGCGGCGGAAATTCTGTCGTTCGACCTCGGTTTCCAGATCGCGATTGCTGGCAGCTATCAAGCGAATGTCGACAGTTAAAGTCTTTGTTCCTCCGACACGTTCGAAAGCACGCTCCTGCAAAACGCGTAATAGCTTTACTTGCACACTGGGCGTTAACTCGACAATCTCATCAAGAAATAAAGTGCCGCCATCAGCCAGTTCAAAGCGTCCCATACGCGCGTGTGTGGCTGACGTAAACGCACCTTTTTCATGACCAAACAATTCAGATTCAATCAACGTCTCGGGCAATGCGGCACAACTCACAGCTATAAACGGCGCCGTTGCGCGTTGGCTTTCTTCGTGAATGGCGCAGGCCAGCATCTCTTTTCCCGTGCCGTTTTCGCCGATGATGAGAACGGTAGCGCTGGTGCCCGCGACCGCGCGAGCCTGCTTCAGAGTTTTTTCCAACGCCTGGCTGGAGCCGATCAAACGGCCAAATCCGCGCGCTCCCACCAGTTCTTTGCGCAGTCGCTCGTTTTCGACTTCCAACCGGCGCATGCGCGCCGCCTGATTTACCACGTGCAAAACTTCAGCGCTATCAAGTGGCTTTTCAAAGAAGCCGTAGGCGCCGCGTTTGACGGCCTCCCTCGCTGCGCTTTTGTCGTTGGTTCCCGTGATCACAACAACCTGCACCGGTGGTTCGGTATCCCGCGCCGCTTCGATAACTGCCAACCCTTCGCTGATTTCTTCGAGCCGCGGTGGCAGATGAAGATCACTCACCACCACATCGATGTCTTGTTGCTGCAAAAGCTTGACCGCTTCGGCGCGCGAATTTGCTTCAAGCACGTGATAATCCGAGTTCAGGGTCCACAGCAGCGCGCGGCGGACCGAAGCATCATCATCTACCAGCAGTACGGTTTCTCGTAGAGGTGCTTCCCGGGATTGGTTTCCGTTGCCCATCTTGAGTTTTGTTCAAGCCGACGCGCGCTCTCTAAAACTAAGGGAACGTCAGGAGAAGGTTATTCGTGAGACTAATTACGGTGGCGAGTTTCGCCCTGCTTGTCTATGGCCGCCGATGGTAGCACGACCCTGAATGTCGTGCCAGCACCCTCGCGCGACTCGACTTCGATGGCGCCGCCATTTGCGACCACTACCTCGCGGCAGGTGTAAAGACCCAGACCAACACCGCGCCTCTTGGTGGTAGCAAAGGGGTGGAAAAGTCTTTCGTCGATAAATTTCCTGCTCATTCCTTCGCCGGTATCGCTGACACTGAAAAATACTTTACCAGCGGCAGTCGTCCCAGCCGCGACGCTTAAAGTACCGTTGTCATTATTCATTGACTCCAGGGCATTGATGATTAGGTTTTCAACTACCTTTTCCATTCTCTCCTGATCGACCAGCGCGAAGAGAGAAACGGGCAGGTCGACGTTAATGTGGTCGCTGCCCAGCGCAGGTTCAGCGATCATGGAAATCGCGCGCCGCAACATAGGCACCAGGTCGACGGGCTGCGGCCGCTTGTGTTCACCGCTTAACGTATTTACGGGATTACTCAAACGCGTGACGAGCGCTTTTAATTTATCAGTAGCGTCGGCGAGAGAATTCATCGCATCGGCACGAAACTCCGGGTTGTCGAAATGGCGCTCCATGTTCGAAACCGTCAGAGACAACGCCTCTATAGCGTTTTTGAGATCGTGTGTGAGCACGGCGGACAAGCGCACAAACGACTGAAACTGCCGCGTCTCGGCTTCGCGCGCAATCTGAGCCCGCAGTTGTTTGGTCATCAAATCGAGATTGTCCGCCAGTGGGCGAAGATCGTCGCTCGACTTCAACTCAATACGTTGATCAAGGTTTCCCCGGGCGATCGCTTCAACACCTTCTGCAACGCGCGCGAAGCCGCGTGCCTGCCGGCCCCAATATCGCGCCAGGAGCCCGGCGCAAAAAGCAGCCAATATTGTGGCGGCAATCACGCCGAGCAATAAGTTGCGGTGGGCCTTAGCAAGCAAGCTTTCAGCGGAGTTTGTGGCGGTCGAATCGGGAGGGTTCGGGGTCTCGTTGAGGAGCCGCCCAATGGGGTCCCTGTTCGCAATTGTCTTGATTTCCTGTTCTCTTTTGATCGCCGTCTCAGCGATTCTTACGTTGGTCCAGTAATTGACCAGCGCCAGCAGGACCAGCGGGAGCAGGCAAAGGCCCAGGAAAGTTAGAAACAATTTTGCGCGGCTGAACAATTGAAACTCCTGCAAGAGACTTGGCATCGAGATATTAGCGCATGGACTGGGATTTGGCGTGATTAATTAGCTGGGAGTTTTCGGAGATAAACGCGAATTGGGCTACGGTACGAAGAAGCGCAAGCGGTCCAACTCGGAAATCTCGTTCAGGATTCGCGTTGGTGCGTTTGGCCGTGGCCAGTTTTCTATTCAACCGGGACCCGGCCAAATTCGATCAGGACAGGTTTGAGCAGTTCGACGATGCCGGAATGGGAAATACCATTGCTGGCGACCAGACCATTGCGGTTGGCCACGCGCTTTTTGTTGTAGCGCAAAGGTTGTCCAAAAAGATCGGTTAAGCGGCCGCCTGCCTCGTGCAGGATTATTTCGGGAGCGCAAGTGTCCCACTCTTTTGTGCGCGGCGATAAGTGAATATAAAGATCGCATTGCTGCTCGATAATCAAGCCCACCTTTATGCCGACCGAGCCGCGCAACACTTCCTCTTTCAGACCTAACGCCTGAACAACTTTATTCATCCGTGGGCTGCGGTGTGAGCGACTCGCTGCCAGGCGCATCGTTGAAATCTCGTAGTGCGTCGAAACGCTGGCGCACTCGGGCTTATACTCAGGCCGCTCAATCCAGGCGCCTCCGCCGCGTGTCGCGCGGTAAAGCACTCCGGTCAAGGGTTGATAGACAACTCCCAGCACTGATTCGCCGCCCTCGATCAGCCCAATCTGGACTGCAAAGTCGCCATTGCCACTGATGAAGCCAGTGGTTCCGTCGAGCGGGTCGATCATCCAGACACGAGATTTACGCAGCCGGCGCGAAGTGTCGAGGGACTCTTCTGCCAGGATGCCGTCATCAGGAAACTCTTGTTTCAGGCGGCCGACGATGATCTCGTTGGCGACAGTGTCAGCCTGAGTAACGGGCTCGCGATCATCGGCGTCGGCTTTTTGTTGGATTTCGAGTGGGCCCTCGTAAAAATCCAGAATCGCCGCACCGGCTTCACGTGCAAGCTCAAGCGCGATGCGCATCTCGTGTTCGTAGAGTTGGAAATCAGTCGGCATCGAGCAATCGCGCAGCTTCGCGAATGATGTTGAGTGTTTCGTCGATGTCTGCTCGACTAGTGCGAAAGTTTGTGATGCACACCCGCAATGCAAACCTGCCTCGTATCGTCGCGCTGGACAGGTACGCCCGCCCGCCGCGTTGTACTCGATTCATGATCTGCATGTTGAGATCATCGAGTTTCGCAGCAACACGCCTGGTTTGCTCTTCGCTCGCCAACTGCAAACCTGTTTGATAAGCAGAAGGCACATAACGAAAGCAACAGATGCTTAACTCCGGAGACGCCAACAGCTCGAAATCCTTCGCTGCCTTGACCTGCTCACCGAGATACGCAGCCACAGCGATGTCTTCGGTGATGGCGTTCGCTAATCGGCGGACGCCAAAGTAGCGAAGGGTCAACCAAATTTTCAACGCCCGGAACCGGCGCGATAGTTCGGTCCCATAATTCCAAAATGCGAAAGCTTCGTCTTCATTTTGTTCATGCACTTTAATGTAGTCCGCGCCTTCGAAATTAAAAGCCGCGCGTGCCTTTGCTTCGTCGCGAAACAAGAGACAGCCGGCATCGATCGGCACATAGAGCCATTTGTGTGGATCGAGTGAGATCGAGTCCGCCAGCTCAAGACCGCGAAATAGTGTTCGCTTCGATTCGTCGAGCGCAGCAAGCGCGCCGTAAGCGCCATCAATGTGAAACCAGAGTTTGAACTCGGCTGCAACTTGCGCGAGTTCATAAAGCGGATCGATAGCGCCCGTGTTGACAGTGCCGGCGCTGGCGACGACACAAAATGGCTGCAGCCCGCTTTTTATGTCGGCGCTGATCGCTTGTCTCAAAGCTGCCAGGTCAATGCGAAAGTGATCGTCGCAAGGAACCAGTCGCACCTGCGCGCGACCCAGGCCAAGAATGTCGGCCGCTTTCGGTATCGACATGTGGATCTGATCGGACGCGTAGATGGTCATGCGCGTGCCGGAATTCCATAAGCCTGTGTTGGCGACATCCCCTCCAGACCGGGTTCGGTGGGCGATCAGCAGGGCGGTCAAATTTGCCAACGAGCCGCCACTGGTGAGTAATCCGTGGGCGCTGAGATTGGGGGCAGCGTACCCAATCAAAGTTGCAAGCCAGTTAACAACTGTGCGTTCAATTTCAGTGGCGGCTGGTCCGGAGCGCCACGACGTCACGTTTGCATTCAGAGCCGAAGCGATCAGGTCGGCAAAGGCGCCGGGAGCATTAGCCGGTGAAGCCACGTACCCAAAGAAACGCGGATGACCGTTGTGACGGCTGTTTTCAATTATGACTCGGCAATCGTTAAGCAATGTTTCAAGCGGCACAGCCTCAAGCGGTAGGGAGGTTCCAACCTGACCGCTCGTTTGGCCGGCGGCAGTTTGTGGAAAAACAGGCTGACTTGAGACTCCAGAAAAATATTCCTTCACCAGTTCGCTAACGCGGGCGGAGAGTTCATCCAGCTCTGCGGCCGAGATGTTAAGCGAAGTAGCGGCGCTTCTTTCGTGTGTTTGATCAGTCATTTGAAAGGTGGTGCGATGGTGACGAGCAGCGATAAACGCTCGCTGCCTTCATTAGTAACTCCGTGGGAAACTCCTGCCGGCGCCACCACGAGCGTACCAGTGGTGGCGTTTCTTTCGTCATCGCCCACGGTAAATTTTCCGTTGCCTTCCAAGACCAGATAGAACTTATCCGCGCCCTGGTGCGCGTGTACGGTCTGAGTTTGGCCTGGCTGCAGGCAATTGAGACCAACCATCAGATTTTCGCCCTGCCACAGAGTAGTCTTGTAAAACTTTTCAGGTTGCGAACCCGCCTGCGTTCGCCAGTCGAGAAAGTAGCTCATACAAAATTCCTCCTCACAGGATGGACTCCTGGCAGATCCATTTAGAGCCAGCTCTTGTTAGCGGTGATGTAAAGAGCAAAACTAGCATACGCCACCGCAACCATGAAGCGCTTGCCGCTCGCAGAAGTGTGCGCGTAATATTCGAGGCCGAACTAATAGAAGAGGAGCCTACTCGAAAGCGGGCGGCGTCAAACGGCCGACGACCAAAGCAGTTACAGGTCATCGCACTCCAAACTATCCCTTATGACCACGACAACATCAGCGACACTTGAAGATACTCTGCGGTACAAAGACCGATTCAACAATACGGTCGCGCCCGACCATTTCCATCAGCAGCAAGGCCTTTGGCTGTCGTCCATCGGCATCGGCACCTACCTGGGTAACGCGGACGAGGATACCGATCGCCGTTGCACCGCTGCGGTCACACGTGCGGTAGAACTCGGCGCTAACGTTATTGACACGGCGGCGAATTATCGTTTTCAGAGAAGCGAGCGGGCAATCGGTACGGCGCTTGGCCAATTGAGCGACAGGGGATTCTTTCGCAGCGAGATCGTCGTTTGTACCAAAGGTGGTTATCTTCCCTTTGACGGCGCGCCTCCGCGAGACGTTCGTCGCTACATCGAGGAAACATTTGTAAAGCCGGGCATAGCTGGTTTCGAAGATATTGTGGGTGGCAGTCACTGCATGACGCCGGCCTATCTGCAGAACCAGTTGCAACAGTCTTTGCGAAACATGCACCTGGATTGTGTCGACGTCTATTACATCCACAATCCTGAATCGCAACTGGGTGAGATTTCAGAGGAAGAGTTTTATTTTCGCCTGCGAGCGGCTTTTGAATTTCTGGAACAAGCTCGAGCCGGCGGGCTGTTGAAGTTTTATGGGGTAGCGACATGGAACGGCTTCCGCGTGCCCAAAGGTTCTCGCGGTTATCATTCTTTGGATCGCATGGTCGCCTTTGCGGGCGAGATCGGCGGCGAGTCGCATGGATTTCGATTCATCCAGATGCCTTTTAATCTGGCAATGCCTGAAGCGTTAACCTTGAACAATCAAGTTGCCGGCGGCCAACAAATGTCTACGCTTGCAGCGGCCGCGGCTCTGGGTGAGACCGTGATGTCGAGCGCTTCGATTTTCCAGGGGCGTGTCGCGCGCGGGCTGCCGGCTGACCTGCGCGAGTCCCTCGGCTCATTGCCTACCGATGCGCAGAGCGCGATTCAGTTTGTGCGCTCTGCGCCGGGCGTTTGTACGGCTTTGGTTGGCATGAAAGCGATTGAACATGTCGAGGAAAACCTGAGACTGGCTGGTATGGAAGCGTTGCCGCAGGAAAAATTCAAGCAATTGTTCGCCGAAGTTTAGTTATGGAATCGTAACTTAAAGCAATATGTCTGCGCGCACGTACAATTCGTTCACGGAATTCTGGCCCCACTATGTTGCCGAACACAGCGACCCGCGCACGCGTCTCTTGCACTTTATCGGCACCCTGCTCGCACTGGCTTGCGTGGCCTTCTTCATCGTCATCGGCAAATGGTGGCTTTTTCCGCTTGCCCTGGTGCCCGGTTACGGCGCGGCTTGGATCGGTCACTTCTTCATTGAGAGAAACAAGCCGGCAACGTTTCAATATCCATTGTGGTCGTTTCTGGGTGACTACAAAATGATCTGGATGATGTTGACCGGCAAGATGCGCGGAGAGGTTGAGCGATACGCAGTAAAGCGGGGATAAACCCACCTTCCTCACCCTGAGCTAAATTACATTGAACCGCAGGGTCGATTTTCGAATTGCTTTCAAGTACTCCAAAGCCATTCGGCGCCGAAGTGCAAACTGATCGGCATTCGGGCCACTCCGGAAAATTCAAGGTATCGCCTGCGCGCACAAACCAACTGAAGTCGTCAGTTGAAATTAAAACAGCACCGAAGGGGAGGTAAGCGGTATTTAGGTTAGCGAGAGTATAGAATACAGAATTGAAATCAAAAGGCCTTACGAAAACGAATATGCGCGGAAACATTCCTATTCCTGAAATTCCTTACGCCGAAGACTTATGGCTGATCGTCGTCATAACTTCGGTCCGCGAAAAGCGAACGCAACAGGGCAGACGCTTTTGCGATGCGTTAGCTCAAAATGCGACTGGTTCTCTGGCCTTGAAGATTTGGGGCGAAACGCTGGACGCCTGGAAAGAAATAAAGCCCGGTCTTTGGGGCATCACGGGGAAGCTCGAAAGTTTCCAGGACCGCTCGCAGTTTGTGGTCGCTGAATATCGCCCGATTACGATCGAGCAGTATCGCGAACACCAGAACGCGGAGCCGGTCCTGCCGCGCGCTTACACGTTAGACATCGAAACACTAACGCTGCCGGATTTTCGCGAACGCGTGGGACCGCAACTGGAGCGGCTGCTGAAGCTGGGAAATATGCGTTTCGAACAGCAGCAACGGTATCTCGAGGACATCGTTGTTGAGGAAGAACGCTGCTATCAGCTTGGATCGTTGAACGCGACTTCCGGGCGGATACTCTCAATCGCCGTCCACGAAGGATCGATTGCCGGTCTCGACTTAGGCGTCGAGCAACGCCAAAGCGAGCGCGTGTTTGGCATTAGTGAGGCCGGAGAAGAGCAGGACGAGAAACGTTCGCTGCTGGCCTTTCTCCAGTACATGAAGGCATTCAATCCGGACATAGACGAACTTGTGGGCCACAACATTCTCGGCTTTGATTTGCCGTTTATCTTTCAGCGCTGTCTGGTTCACTGTATCTCTGCCAAACCGCTGATTGACCTTAGCGAGTTTCGTGTGCGGGGAGTATTCGACACGATGCATCACTGGTGGCTGGGCGCCCGTCGCAACGTGAGTCTGGACGATGTGGCCTGGGCCCTCGGCATCGAGTCCAGCAAGACAGCAGAAGTTGAAGGCAGCAAGGTTTACGATCTTTACCATGCCGGCAAGCTGGCAGAGATTCGCGAATACAACCTCAATGATGTGCGCGTGACGCGCAAGGTTTATGAGCGGATGGTTGGGTGTTTTGGCCGCTAAGCCCAAGCCGTAAGCCACAGATGAACACGGATCGACACGGATTCAGGCCATCAGTGGCTGGGCTTGTCCTGCTAGCCCGTAAACGGGCCGCTGTTTCTTGTTTGCAACACTTTTTGATAAACTCTGATTCATAAAATTAACATGAACAACGGTCTCATTATCATCCTTATTCTCTTAGGCGCAGGAAACCTGGTTTTGCTAATGGTGTTACTGCTTTCCCGAAGAAAAGATTCGTCTGGAGATATGAGAGAGAAGCTCGCTATTCTCGAAAGCGGGCAACAAAGAATCGAAAGGGCAGTTAAGGATGAAATTTCTGCAAACAGAGAGGAAACGAGTCAGGTCGCTAAAGACTCCAGACAGGAATTGACGGCAGCAATTCGAACTCTCGGCGAGGGTCACTCCACACGAATGGCGGAAATTGCAGGTGCTCAAAAGAATCAGCTTGATTCTTTTGCCAGACAACTCGGGGGCTTAACGGATGCAACTGAGCGCCGTCTTGAAGCGATGAGAGGAACCATCGAGAGTAAGTTGTCAGCCTTGCAGGAAGACAATAGCCGTAAGCTCGACCAGATGCGAACGGTCGTGGATGAGAAACTTCAGAGTACTCTCGAAAAGAGATTGGGAGAATCCTTCAATATCGTCGTGCAGCGCCTTGAACAAGTGCATAAGGGTCTTGGAGAAATGCAGTCTCTGGCATTAGGTGTAGGAGATCTGAAGCGTATTCTGACCAACGTCAAGACGAGAGGAACGTTGGCTGAATGGCAGCTTGAGAACATGCTCGAACAGGTAATGTCTGCAGCCCAATACGAAAAGAACATCGCCACCAGAAAGGGTAGCAGCGAAAAGGTTGAGTTTGCGTTGAAACTGCCCGGTCAGGATGGAACAAGTAGCAAGGAAGTCTTCCTGCCGATCGACGCTAAATTCCCCAAGGAAGATTATGAGAGGCTAATTGACGCCAGGGAAAAATGTAATCCCGAGATGATCGAGGAAGCTTCAAAACAATTGGAACGACGAGTGAAGGAGATGGCGAAGAATATTCGCGACAAGTATCTGGATCCCCCGAATACGACAGATTTTGGGATCATGTATGTTCCTACTGAAGGTCTGTTCGCGGAAATCATAAGTCGACCGGGAATATGTGAAATTCTACATCGGGACTTCCGCGTTATGGTAACCGGACCCACAACTCTGGCGACTCTGCTGAACTGTCTTCAGGTGGGCTTTAGAACGCTGGCGATCGCGAAGCGTTCCAGCGAAGCCTGGGAATTGCTCGGTGCTGTCAAAACCGAATTCGGCAAGTTTGGGGACCTTCTCGAAAAGACGAAGAAAAAGTTGGATGAGGCGAGTAACACGATTGAAAATGCAGCGAGAAAATCACGAACAATCGAACGCAGACTGCGAGACGTTCAAGAATTACCCGCGGGCAGTGACGACATCGAAGATGTCGCAACAATGATTGAGGCGCCTCTGCTGCTGGCGGCGGAATTACATGAGGGTGATTTATCCTAAAGTCGAAGAACATCAAGCACAGCAGGCTCATCTAAATCTGCCGCCCGCTTCGCAGGCTAAAGGATTTTTAGTGACCCACGTCCCCGGGCTTACGCCCGGGGCTACTTTCTTCCGCCCTCTTCAAGGGCTCGTTGACTCGCTTTCCCCATTGAATGACGGAACAGTTGTTGGGTCTCTCCATCTATTAAGTCGAACCTTGAATGTGTGAAATTTGTGTAATCTGCGGACACCCTCGGGAACATTGTGGCAAAAGAAATTTGGTTAGGTCCTCTCCTCGGTGACAACCGCGCTCGCCTCATCGAGCGCTGTGTGACGCTAGTCTCAGCCGGCAGGTCTGATTCCTTCCTTTATCTCGCCGCTT
>DATGYM010000294.1:0-10241 GCA_035297925.1 Pyrinomonadaceae bacterium
CTCATGATGCGAGAGCGCGAGAGGCGCAAAGATTCAAACCTGGCGCTGCGCGCGCGTTCCTCGACGGAGGAGGTGCCGCGATTCGCCCGTGCATCTGCTGCTGCCTGTTGACGCTCAAACGTTTCTTCCATTTTGCCGGCCAAATCATCGCCATCCCATGCCATCGCGCCACCTCCATTAAAAGTTTTGTCCCATCCTAACACCTATTGCGCTTGACTGATACATACAGCCGGTCGCTAACGCTGACCACATACCTCTAGCAGGGCACTTCGTG
Organism: Pyrinomonadaceae bacterium; assembly: GCA_035297925.1. Lineage (GTDB taxonomy): Bacteria > Acidobacteriota > Blastocatellia > Pyrinomonadales > Pyrinomonadaceae > PSRF01. The sequence continues at coordinate 275 of DATGYM010000294.1, forward strand.
GCGCTTTGTAGGGGCACGGCATGCCGTGCCCTACGTACCAAAGAGCCGGTGCCCTCTGTCACATACAGCCGGCCGCTAACTCTGACCACATACCTCTAGCAGGGCACTTCGTGGCGCTTTGTAGGGGCACGGCATGCCGTGTCCTACGTACCAAAGAGCCGTGCCCCTATGTCACATACAGCCGGCCGCTAACGCTCCCGGTTCTGACTTGGACTTCGGGCACCCTCGCTCGCACCTCTACTTGCGCTTTGCGTGTTCTGCTGCGACGATTGCGCAAATTCCATGAGCACCACCGCGATCGCCAAACCCGAGAAAAAGAAGATCTCGCCAGCAGCCGCCTGGCGTGATGCGCGAGAGCTGATTTGGACCCATCGACTCCGCCTGCTGCTCGGCATGTTCCTCATGATTGTCAACCGGCTCGCCGGCCTGGTGTTGCCCGCGAGCTCGAAATACGTAATCGACGAAGTCCTTGTGAAGCATCGCAGCCAACTACTAATGCCGCTCGCGGTTGCCGCCGGCGCCGCCACAATTATTCAGGCCTTGAGTTCCTTCACACTCTCGCAGGTGTTGGGTGTTGCCGCCCAACGCGCCATTGCCGAGATGCGCAAGAGCGTGCAGGAACACGTTGCTCGTTTACCCATTCGCTATTTTGACTCCACCCAAACCGGAGTACTCATTTCGCGCATCATGACTGATGCCGAAGGCATACGTAATCTGGTAGGCACCGGGTTGGTTCAGCTTGTTGGTAGTCTCGTGACCGCTGCAGTTGGCCTCGTCGTACTGTTCTATTTGAATTGGCGGATGACGGCCGTGACGCTGCTTGCTCTCGCAGCCTTTGGCGGAGTATTGGCTTTCGCGTTCAATAAGCTGCGGCCGCTGTTTCGTGAGCGAGGCAAAATCAATGCGGAAGTCACGGGCCGGTTGACTGAATCGCTCGGTGGCATTCGCATCGTAAAAGCGTACGCGGCCGAGAAACGCGAAGAGTTGGTTTTCGCGCGCGGGGCGCATCGTCTTTTCCGTAACGTGGCGCGGTCAATGACCGCTGTCTCGGCCGTCATGGCGTTTTCCACTATGATTGTTGGAATCATTGGCATCATTTTGATTTGGGTGGGTGGTCACGATCTGCTCGCCGGCCGCATGACACTCGGCGACTTTGTTATGTACATGATCTTTACCGGACTGGTAGCGATGCCGCTGGTCGAAATCGCAAACATCGGCACGCAAATCACTGAGGCGTTCGCCGGCCTGGATCGCATACGTGAGATTAAGCGCATGGCGACGGAAGACGACGAGGATGCTGCTCGGCAGCCCTGTCCGCCGATCATCGGTGAAGTCGAGTTTGAAGATGTTAGTTTTGAATATAACGACAACGCACCTGTCTTGAAGCACGTATCCTTTCGTGCGGCGGCCGGATCGACCACGGCGCTGGTCGGTTCGAGCGGCTCCGGCAAATCAACACTGATTAGTCTGGTGATGGCTTTCAATAGACCTGTTTCGGGACGTGTGCTTGTGGACGGCCGCGATCTGGAATCAGTCCGGCTCCGAGACTACCGGCAACAGCTGGGCGTCGTATTGCAGGACAACTTTCTTTTCGACGGCCCGATCGCTGAAAACATTGCTTTCTCTCATCCACACGCTACCCGCGCAGAAATCATTGCGGCCAGCCGCATAGCACATTGCGAGGAGTTTATCGAAGGTTTCCCCGATGGTTATGACACGATCGTGGGTGAGCGCGGCGTGAAGCTATCAGGCGGTCAACGTCAGCGCGTTGCTATTGCCCGCGCGATACTGGCCGAACCAAAAATCTTAATACTGGATGAAGCGACTTCCAGTCTCGACAGTGAAAGCGAAGCTATGATTCAGGATGGTCTGCAGTCCCTGCGTCGTGGCCGAACCACCTTTGTTATCGCGCATCGGCTTTCAACCATTCGCAGCGCCGACCAGATTCTGGTGCTGGAGGCGGGCGAGATCGTGGAACGCGGAAGTCACGAACAACTACTCGCCGCGGGCGGCCGTTACAGACAGCTTTACGACAAGCAATATCGGTTTGAGCGAAACCAGTTCATAAATCCCGGTGAGGATTTCACGCCTGATTTGCCGCGGGCCACCTCAACCGCGGCGGTTTCTGATGCCTTACCGACAAACCTCTGATCCGCAGTAAAGTAGACCCCAATATGAAAACTCAAAATTTTGCGAATCATACCCGCTGGCATCCACCGTTTCATTTCTTCATATTTCCGGTAATGCTGATTAACCTTGTCTGGTCGGTTGTCTTGTTCGTCAAAGGTCCCGACATAAACTCGGGTTGGTGGGTAGTGGTATCGCTCGCCCTGCTGTGGCTAATGTTGATTGTGCGAACGAATTCTCTCAGAGTACAGGACCGGCTCATTCGCCTCGAAGAAAAGTTACGTTACCAGCAACTGCTTTCCCCTTCCCTCAGCGAACAGGCGCGTAAGCTTACGTCCGCTCAGATTTGTGCTCTCAGATTCGCCGGCGATGGTGAATTGGAAGGAATCATGACTCAGGTAGTGACCGGCAAACTGACAAAACCGAAAGACATCAAATTAGCAATCAAGAACTGGCGCGCGGACACCTTCAGAGTTTGATCACACGTTGAATTAAAGCTTCGAACGCGGAAGCGGGTAGCGCCCGGCGAAACCTTCAATCGGGTAGTGACCTGTGTAAAAGCCCTTGTGCACCCTTTGTGCGCTCCGTGTCTCCGTGGTGTGCTTGCTTAAGCGTTGTTCACCACCGAGACACGAAGGACTCAGGTTCACACAGAGAGAATCACACACTCTTTCGATACTCGAGCCATTCCATATCGTGCGCGTCAACTGCCAACGATTCTCACATGGTCTATTCGCTCCTGCCCCGCCTGTCAGTACCCACCAATTCCTTCTCTAAATCGATAAATAACGAGGGTTCGGCAATTACCGTTTTCGCATTCGGTGCTGGCACGGTCATTGCTGAAGTAGCTTCGGCGCGCTACGAATCGCCTTCTGGGCATCGGCGCCGGGAAATGGAGTCGGAAATGTTTACGGCAACTAAATTGAAAGTGCAGAGGCTCGTGTCAAAACCGCATTCCAAATTGAGGCGTCTAAAATTGCGCAGGTTGAAGCTGCGGAGGTTAGAGAGGAAAACGCACATGACCAATCGCGTGGCTAAAACCTTTACAAGTCTCTTGATCCTGTTGGCTCTCGCGGCGTCGACAGTGCTACCGGCTTTGGGTCAGACGAGGCGCCGCCCAGCCCTGCGTCGTCGTGCCCCGGCGCGCCGCGTAGTGAAAACAGTAGCACCGGTCTATTACAACGTTAATGCCGGCCAGGTTATTCGAGTGCGCATGAACCAAAATATCACTTCCGAAACGGCGCACGTTGGCGACCAGTTTTCAACCACGGTCGTAGAGCCGGTGTATGCAGGCGGCGTGGAAGTGATACCGGCGGGTAGCACCATCACGGGCCGCGTCGCCACGGTCACCCGCGCTTCGCGCAAGAGCAGGGCGGGCACGCTTGGCGTTCACTTCGTTGCCCTTCGCTTACCTACGGGAATCGCGCGCACAATCAATGGCGACTTGACAGATGCCACAGCCAGCAACGTGAATGCCGACAACGAAGGTGAGATTTCAGGACGATCGGCTACCAAACGGAATGTGGTCTTCATCGGCGGAGGAGCAGCAACCGGTGCGGTGATTGGGGCCATAGCCGGAGGCGGCAAGGGCGCGGGGATTGGTACTCTAGTAGGTGGCGGACTGGGCGCGGCGGGTGCTGTTTTTTCGAAAGGACACGAAGCAGTCGTCAAGTCGGGAACTGAGTTTGGCGTCGTACTGAATCAAACGTTAACACTGCCCGCGGCAAATGTTCGTTAACTTATTCATCGCAAACTGACAGTTTGCGTTAACAGGATCGGCAGCCTCGCGGCCGCCGATGCGAAGGAGGCCCGTCGCGAAGGGGAGAGCGCGGCGGGCTTTCTCAATCCGCCTGTCCTAAGTTTCTTTGCGAAACAGACAGCCCTGTCTGTCCTACTTTGCAGAGGCGTCGCGGCTTCTGGCATCAGCGATCCGCGTGTAGTCAGGATTCAGGTAAACAAGGCGGCCGCCGACGATGGTGGCCACCGCGGCACCGGTCATTGATCTTCCGTCAAACGGGGTGTTGCGGCTCTTTGATTTCGAAACCGAAGCGTCAAACACCCATTTGCAGGCGGGGTCGAGGATAGTGACATCGGCGTGAGCATTTGCCGTAAAGCAGCCGCGATTCTGCAGGCCAAAAATGTGCGCGGGATTGGTTGAGCACAAAGAAACCATCCGCTCGAGATCAATGACGCCCTGATTTACCAGATCGAAAGCAAGGCCCACCCCAGTTTCTAATCCTGTAATGCCAAACGGTGCCTGATCAAATTCGAGCGCTTTTTCATCCGCATGATGCGGCGCATGATCGGTGGCAATCGCGTCGATAGTTCCGTCCCGCAACCCTTCCAGCAGCGCGTTAACATGCGGCTTGCTCCTCAGCGGCGGGCTCATCTTCGTATTGGTGTCGTATTCAGCCAGCGCATCGTCAGTTAAGGTCCAATGATGCGGCGCCACTTCACAGGTTACTGGAAGTCCAAGTTCTTTCGCACGCCGAACCGCATCGAGCGCTCCGCTTGTTGAGACATGAGCAATGTGAACTCTGGCACCGGTAAGTTTGGCCAGGACGCAGTCGCGAATAACGTGCACATCCTCTGCCGCCGCGGGCATGCCGCGCAATCCAAGAATGAGTGACCAACGTCCTTCATGCATGACACCACCCGCTGTTAACGAAAGATCCTGACAGTGATCAACGACCGTGAGATCAAATCCGCGCGCATACTCCATCGCTCGTCGCATGATCCCCGCCGTTGGAACCGGATGGCCGTCGTCAGAGACTGCAACAATGCCGGCGTGTTTCATTTCGCCCATCTCCGAAAGCTCTTTTCCATCGCAGCCTTTGGTGATCGAACCAATCGGAAAAACGTTGGCGAGTTGGGCACGCTGCGCTTGTTCAATTATGAAGCGAGTGACGGCGGGATTGTCATTTACCGGATCGGTGTTGGGCATAGCGCAGATGCCGGTCCAGCCGCCGGTCACAGCCGCTGCTGCGCCGCTGGCAATTGTCTCTTTGTATTCAGCTCCGGGCTCACGCACGTGCGTATGAAGATCGATGAACCCCGGCGCCACGATTAAACCGGTCGCGTCCAGCAGCTCAATGTCGTTGGGAATCTCCTGGCCCCGTTCAAGCAAGCCGACGACACGTCCATCTTCAATCAAAAGATCTCGCCCGGAGTTCACCCCCTGAGCGGGATCAATTACGTAGCCATTGGCAATTAAAAGCTTCATGTTGACAATGCAAACTGTTGATTTTCCCGGACTCGTCTCGTCCGTTCGACCCTAGTGTCCCTTCTCTTCCAATTCCGCGTGACCGCCGCCCGCCAGCAAATAAAGCACCGCCATACGGACCGCCACACCGTTAGTTACCTGGTCCAGAATAAGTGACCGGCCGCCGTCAGCAATTTCGGATGCGATCTCTATGCCCCGATTAATGGGGCCAGGATGCATCACTATCGCCTGGGGCGCGGCGCGCTCCAGATGTTGGGGTTTCAAACCAAAGTGAACGGCGTATTCGCGCATGGAAGGGAAGAATGCAGCATCCTGTCGCTCGCGTTGAATTCTAAGAATCATCACCACGTCTGCGGCTTCAATCGCGTCGTCGATTGTCTTCTCAACGCGCAGGCCTTGCTCGACCAGTTCACTAAATTCGGCGGGCACAAGCGTGCCTGGACCAGCTACGCTCACCGTGGCGCCCAGTTTTGTAAGCAGATGAATGTTTGAACGCGCCACGCGGGAATGAAGCACATCGCCGATGATCGCGACCTTGAGGCCTTCGATTCGCCCTTTGTGCTCCCGAATCGTAAGGGCGTCAAGCAGCGCCTGAGTTGGATGTTCATGCGCGCCATCGCCGGCATTCACTATCGGCGCGTTGCCCATTCTGGCGAGATGATACGGCGCTCCGGCCATCGAATGCCGCACCACAATGCAATCCGGCGCCATCGCTTCCAGGTTCCGGGCGGTGTCCAGCAGCGTCTCCCCTTTGCTTACGCTGGACGTAGAAACGCTGATGTTGATTGCATCGGCGGAGAGCCGCTTGGCGGCTATTTCAAACGACGTTCGCGTGCGCGTCGATGACTCGAAAAACAGATTAATAACTGTTCGCCCACGGAGCGCAGGCACTTTTTTTATTTCGCGGCGGGAGACATCCCGAAAGGTCTCGGCTGTGTCGAGCAGGTGCGCGATCTCGCCGGCCTCAAGTTCGCGTATGCCTAACAGATGTCTCCTGGTAAAAACTGAATTCATGGTTGTTAGTTTTGGTCTTTGGTCTTGGGTCTTTGGACTTGGGACTTTGGTCTTAGTTAGAGCTTGGCAATCTTCGGAACGGATATTACGAGCCAAAGCAAGATCAAAAACCAAAGACCTAAGACCAAAGTCCAAAGACCAAAATCCTAAAGATCACTTGATACAAAAAAGCGGCCATCGCTGGCCGCTGTTCTCAATCCGATTCTTCCGGAGGTCGTTCGACAATTACGACCGCTTCCTCTTCATCAAACTCCTGCAGCATAACCTTGATGATCTCGCTCTTTTTCGTGGGTACCAGTTTGCCGATGTAATCCGCCTGAATCGGCAGTTCACGGTGTTCTTTGCCGCGATCGATGAGCACGGCAAGTTGGACGCGCCTGGGCCGCCCAAAGTCGATTAACTGATCGAGCGCCGCCCTAATCGTGCGGCCAGTGTAAAGCACATCATCTATCAGCACGATATTGCGGTTCTCAATGTCGCCGGGCAAGTCTGTGCGGTTAACGATGGGCTTCGCACCGACAGTCGACAGGTCGTCACGATAAAGGGTGATATCGAGAATACCCACCGGCGGGCGATCGCCTTCGAGGTCGGCGATCTTATCAGCCATCCGCTCAGCCAACGGCACGCCCCGGCGGCGTATTCCCACCAGATACAAATCGCCGGCGCCATGATTTTCTTCAACAACTTCCGAAGCAAGGCGGGCAAGCGCGCGATTGATCCGCGGGCTATCCATGATGCGGGCCTTCTCGATGAAATCCATTTCGCCGGATACTAACAAGAACGCTTATGCACTGACAAGTAAACCGCGAAACCGGTAGTGGCTCAGTTTAAGCGCGCTTCACCAGCACAGCTTTGATTCTATTCAGTGTCTTGGTTTGGGATTTGAAATTCTCTCCGCGTTCTCCGGGTGCTCGGCGTCTCTGCAATGAGCGCATTCTTGCTAATAATCCACCGCTGAGACGCAAAGGTCGCCGAGACTGCGCAGAGAAAAGCGAAATCAAGACACGACCGAGCAATCCGGTACCTTGTCTTGAGCGGACGGCCTCTGTTAGTCTCACTCGCGAACAAAGAAGAATCCTATCAGAGCCGTTCATGCTCTATCGCTCATTGTTGCGACCCCTACTCTTCCGTCTCCCAGCGGAGACAGCTCACGATCTGGCGCTCAAATCGCTTTCCCTGGCTCCAAAGTTTACGACCACAGTCCTGGGCAATCGTTTCAAGCGTAGCCCGTTTGGAACACTGAAGCGTTTTGGTTTGACGTTCGCAAACCCTGTCGGTCTCGCTGCCGGCTTTGATAAGAATGGCATCGCCCTCGAGTCGCTTGCGGCACTCGGCTTCGGCTTTATCGAGGCCGGCACAGTCACTTATCTGCCGCAACCTGGCAATAAACGGCCGCGCCTGTTTCGTCTGCCGCTGGACAAGGCACTCATCAATCGTGCGGGGTTTAATAATGACGGCGCTGTCGCTTTTGCCAGTCGTGTTAAGCACGCAAAGCTCGATTGCGTGCTCGGGGTCAGCATTGGAAAAAGTAAGTCTGTGCCGCTTGAAGACTCGGTGGCTGATTACCTGAAGAGTTTTGAAGTTGTATATCCAATTGCAGACTACATAGCCATCAATATCAGCTCCCCAAACACGCCCCGTTTACGCGAGCTGCAACAATCAGCTCATTTGGAGGCATTATTAAAGGCGCTGCAGCAACGCAATCTGCAGCTCGCCGACCAACCCAATGGCCGTGGAGTGTTGCCGCTGCTGGTTAAACTATCGCCAGACCTTAAAGATGACGAACTGAAAGAAGTTGTGAGCGTGGTTCGCAGGAACAAAGTGGCCGGACTAATAGCCACCAATACAACAACCAATCGAGCGTCATTGAAAACACCGCCCGAAACGGTGGCCGGATGTGGCGAAGGAGGATTGAGTGGCGCCCCCTTGCGGCAAAGATCCCTGGAGATTATCGCTGCGCTTTACAATATGACTCAGGGCACATTGCCTCTGATTGGCGTAGGTGGAGTTTTCACCGCAGATGATGCCTGGGAGATGATTAGCGCCGGCGCCAGCCTGCTGCAGGTTTATACCGGATTCATTTACGAAGGGCCCGGCATTGCTCGCGAGATCAATGATGGCTTGCGCCGGATCATTTCCAGCAAAGGTTTTGTGTCGCTCGACGAAGCGGTGGGCTCCCGTGCAAAAGACTTCTGCGCAAGTTGAAATCGCGATGATTAGGCCCAGAGCGATGGCGCCTTAAACAAACATTTACGAGGTAACGACAAGTGAAGCGTAACAAACTGATAGTCGCTCTCGATGTGGATACTGCTCAAGAGGCTCTCAAACTCGTAGCCGCGCTCCGCGGTGTGGCCGGTATGTTCAAGGTTGGATCGCAGTTGTTCACTGCCGCCGGCCCTGCTTTGGTTCGTGAAATAATCACCGCGGGCGAACATGTTTTTCTCGACCTCAAATACCACGATATTCCAAACACTGTCGCCCGCGCTGCGGTTGAAGCCACACGTCTGGGCGTTTCCATCTTTAACATCCATGCCTGTGGCGGGAGCGAAATGATGCGGTGCACCGCCAAAGCTGTCTCCGACTGTGCCGGCGCGGAAGGCCTCTCGCGCCCTGCGGTGATTGCCGTCACAGTGCTGACAAGCGCAGATGAACCAACGCTCAATGAAATAGGATTCAGTCAGAAACCTGTAGAACTTGTCCCGCACCTTGCCCTGCTGGCCGAGGCGAGTGGCATGGACGGCGTGGTCGCTTCACCGCGCGAGGTGGGAATTATTCGGCGTGCTATAACAAAGCCGGGCTTTATTGTGGTTACGCCGGGCATACGACCCGCAGGCGCGTCTTCCGGTGATCAGCAGCGAGTGGACACACCGGCTGCGGCTGTTGCCGCGGGCGCAGATTACATTGTGGTGGGCCGGCCCATACTGGAGGCGTCCAACCCGGTCCAAGCGGCCCGGCTGATCCTTCACGATATCGAGATGGCAAAGTCGAACAGCGTTGCTATTTGAAAGGAACCGAACCTGTTAGGATGCGTGTAAAATTAATACGGGCCAGTTGCGCGATTTGTTCTCATTGCAACTTGCAACTATGATTCAAAGGTGACTCCAAGTTTGAAATTCGCGACAGCTTGTCTTTTATTGGTCCTCGGGGCCCCAGTCTTTTCAACTTACGCTCAACAAACAGGAGCACTCTCTCAACCTTTTTCACCAGCCCCCTACCGCATCGGGGAACGACTGACTTACAACGTCTCGTTTTCAAACTTTGTCAGCGCTGCTCACGTTGAGCTGCTGGTTTCCGCCCGCGGAACTTTTTTTGGCCGCGAGGGTATTCAGCTTAAGGGACATCTGGAAACTACCGGCGTCGTAAATGCCGCCTTATTCGCCATCAATAACGACTACATTACTTATGTCGATCCAGAAAGCGGTTTGCCTTACCGGGGACAGCAAACGATTCGCGAAACTGCCCGCGTAATGGAGACAGCGGCCGACTTTAATCAGGCAGCCGGCACTGCTGCCATTCCGTCAAAACAGACGGGGGGATTTCCCGGCACCTACGACTTCTTGTCGGCGATCTATCGGATCAGGTCACTACCGCTGTCGCAGGGAT
>DATGYM010000295.1:0-2495 GCA_035297925.1 Pyrinomonadaceae bacterium
CCGATAGAGGAGTGTTCAATGTTTGCTAAATTAGCTCTGGCTTGCGCGACACTGGGCTTACTGATGTCTACCGCCAGCGCCGACTACTACATTGTCCAGGAAAAGGCGACCAAGAAGTGCAAGGTTGTCGAAACAAAGCCGACGGACACGACCTGGATTCAGGTGGGTCCGGCTTCTTTCAAGACACAAAGCGACGCCCAAAAACAAATTAAGACGGTCTGCGTCGAGAAGTAACTACGGTTGCTACGCCTACTCCAGGGAGGAAAGCGCGGCGGGCTCCAGGCGAACGGCGCGAGCCATTCGTACTGGGGCCTTATTTCTCTAGATGCGCGGCTTAATAGTGGAGTTTCCCAAGGTACAACCGTGCACGCTTTGGGCCTTAGCGAAAATTACGCTGAACACGGCGCGTCAAAGACGAAATCAAGGATGAAGCAGAGCGTCATGAAGGACCAACTGATAACGGCATTGGAAGCGCTTCGTATTTCTAGGGCGGAGTTGAGAACGCACGACGCCAGGCGGGTGAAGAATGGGCCACGGACAATTCAGCGCCTCAAAGAAATCCTATTTGACGACAGGGTGACCCAGGCCTTGCGTGCGCTTGGACAGGACGACGAAGCGCCGAGCGTTGTTCCACCCCAAGCGGGCGGGCCTCGCACGGAGCGAGTATAAAGGGGGAAGTCTAATGAACAGGGCCCCACGCGCTTGGGCCGCTCGTTCTCCTTTGGGTTTTTTAGTCGTATTTGAACTCAGGCACACCCTTTTAGAGAATCTTTGGTGGCTCCGCTGAGCACGGCATGGTCAGGGTACCATTATCGCGCCGCTTCTGAGCCGTCATGTGCGGACGCATTTCGAACCGAAGTGCAAATTAGGCTCGCTGCCCGTGTTTGGCCCGTGAATTATTCCGCTCGGCTACCGGTGATCCTCGCTTGCTGCCATGCCGATTAGCATAAATCTTGGTGAACTCAGCGCCGAGCAAGAATATCTGAACCGAATAATAGACCCACAACAACAAAACAATTAGACCAGCTGCAGCGCCATAGCTCGTAGTTACTGCGCTGCTGCCAATATACCAACCAATTAGTGATTTCCCGATATTGAAGAGGACGGAAGTAACCAGAGCGCCAATCACCACATCATTCCATTGAAGACTTCTATCGGGCAGAATTTTGTAAATCGCGCCAAACAGGACTGCGAGAAGCACTATCGAGACAACAAAATTCAGTGCCGGAAGGATTAACTTTCCCAAGGGCAATACCGTGTCCAAATAATTCCCGAAGGCTGTCAGGCCGGCGCTGATAATCAGCGAGACGATAAGCAAGAATCCTAAGGCGGCGACCAACCCTAAACTGACAGCGCGTGCACGCACCAGCCGGGATACTGTCGTCGCATGAGACTTGGCTTTCCAAATCGAGTTCAGGGCAGCTTGTAGCTCGCCGAACACCCCAGATGCCGTGACGACTAATATTGCGAGTCCGATTATTGTGGCAATGATACTTGAAGACGTGACCGAAGCGCTTGCAATGACAGACTGCAACACCTCCGCAGTCTGCTGTCCCATGAGGGCGCTAAATTGGTCACTAATCGCATTTTGAGCAGCATCTCGCCCGAAGACGAGGCCCGCAACGGCGATCACAATAAGCAAGATAGGCGCGAGGGAGGTGACAGTGTAGAATGCGATGGCGGCCCCCGGCTCAACGCATCGTCATCGATGAAGGAAAGTACTGTGTCCTTAAGCATCTTCCAGGAAGAAAAGATCATTCTCCAACCTCACATTGCTCCCCACGTGAACGTCAGCCCCCGATGGCTAAGACAATTGCAATTCCACCAGACGGTTCCAGGCGATCGGGAGCCACGGCTCTGAAACCTTTCCAACACGGAAAGCGTTCTCTGATTCAATTATGGAGGCGTTGTGGAGCATTACCGATGCGTTGCTGGGCCTTTCGGCTACCAAAGCCGAAGAACTCAGTACGCTTCAGGTCTGTTTCAGAGCACTCGTCGTCTATCTCGTCTTGATCGGATATGTCCGGTTCGCGAAAAAACGCTTCCTCAGCGAGGCGACAGGTTTTGACGCCATCCTCGTCATCGTCATTGGGTCGATCGCAAGCCGCGCCATTTCCGGTACCGCACCATTTATCTCGTCCCTAGCCGGAACCTTCATCCTCGTCCTCGTCCACTGGGTGATCTCATACGTTACTCGGGACTCGTCCCTGCTCAGCTACGTCATAAAGGGCAAAGACACCATCCTGATCCGCAACGGCAAGATCGACCGCGAAGCTTTGGCAGCCTCGCATATGTCCGAAGATGACCTCGCCGAGGATTTACGTCAGGAAGGAATCGAAACACCGACGCAGGTGAAGATGGCACGGTTGGAGCGAAGCGGAAAACTCTCGGTGATACGGATGAGCATTGACCAGTAAGCCCAGCGAATACTTGAACGAGCAAAGGTCGGAGACCTGAAAATCGTAACCGCCGAATCGTGCACAGCCGGCGCCGTC
>DATGYM010000296.1:0-2737 GCA_035297925.1 Pyrinomonadaceae bacterium
CCTGAACTGGCAGCTGAGTTAGTCCGACAACAGGTTAAGCTTATCGTGGCTCGCAGCACGCCAGTTGTTCAGGCCGCAAAGAACGCGACAACGACAATTCCAGTCGTAATGTTCGCGGCTGCAGATCCAGTAGGGAGCGGATTAGTTCCGAGTCTGGCGCAACCCGGTGGCAATATCACTGGCATGTCTAATATTCAGCCTGAGCTGGCAGGGAAAGAGTTGGAGTTGCTCAGAGAAGTTATTCCAAAAGTGTCACGCGTCGCGTTTCTCGGTCACAGCGGTGATCCGGCGCACAAGCTATTCCTGAAACAGGCGCACGAGGCAGCTGAGCGGGTTAGAATAAAAGTTCAGCCGGTCTTGATAAGCGCTCCAGAACAGATTGAAGCCGCTTTAACCGAAATACTAAGGGACCGTCCAGAAGCCGTAATCGTTCAGCCCTTATTCATCCGCAGTCTTGGGCAGGGGCCGAAAATCGGCGGTCTGGCGGCAAAGAACCGGTTGGTAACTATTTCAGCGGGAGTCGGATTCGCGGATGAGGGAGGACTGCTGTTCTACGGCCCGGATATAAAAGAGCGAAATCGCCGTGTCGCTGTTTTTGTGGATAAGATTCTCAAAGGCGTAAGACCCGCAGATCTCCCTGTCGAGCAGCCGACAAAGTTCGAGCTGGTGATTAATCTCAGAACCGCCAAGCAGATCGGATTGATCATTCCACCGAACGTGCTCGCAAGAGCCGATCGGGTCATCCGCTAATCAATCGACAATCGCAAATCGAAAATCGCAGGGATTCCGCCAACGTGCTGGTGCGGGATCGGGTCATCAAATGATAGTCCTGAGTCATGAGTGCTGAGTACTGAGGCATGAAACGCTCGAGAAAGACTGGAAACTCCGCACTCATAGCTCAGCACCCAGTCCTTCGTACGGGGCTTTGCACCATGCTTTTTGCTATTTACTCCTTCGCTGACGCGCAGCAGCCGGCAACAATTCCCCGTATAGGCTATCTCTCTCGGTCGTCCGGTCCTGGAGCGAACGAAACAAAATTCCACCAAAGTTTGCGATCACTCGGCTATATCGAAGGACAAACCGTAGTGTTCGAGTCGCGCTTCGCTCACGAAAAACTAGACCGGCTGCCCGAACTTGCTGCCGACCTCGTTCGAGTCAAGGTCGCGATCATCGTAGCCGGTTCGGGAGCTGCGACCGTTCAAGCTGCCAAGCGTGCTACGGAGACGATTCCAATTGTGATGGCGAATGTGAATGATCCCGTTGCTTTGGGGTTTGTCGCTAGTTTGGCGCACCCAGGTGGAAACGTTACGGGACTATCGAATCTCTCACCGGAGTTAGGCGGAAAACAGCTGGAGATGCTCAAGGAAACTGTTCCGAAAATAGCTCGTGTCGCCGTTCTCGGAAGAATTACCGTCAATATCAAGGAAATGGAGCTCGCAGCTCAGTCATTGGGTTTGCATCTTGATGTGTTTGAGGTTCCTGGGCCCGACGAGATTGCGACCGCATTTGGGGCCGCAAAAAGAAAACGTGTCGAAGCTCTCCTCATTCCTGCATCCAGCCTTCTGGTTGGATTCCGAAAACGGGTTAACGATCTCGCTGCGCAGCATAAGTTGCCGGCAATTTGCTTTGCTCCGAGTTGGGCAGAGGACGGTTGCCTTCTCGCGTACGGACCCGACATCGGTGATAATTTTCGCAGGGCAGCAACCTATGTGGATAAGATTCTAAAAGGGGCCAAGCCCGCCGATCTTCCCGTGGAGCGGCCAACGAAATTCGAGTTTATAATTAATCTGAAGACCGCTAAGCAGATCGGATTGATCATTCCACCAAATGTGCTTGCAAGAGCAGATCGCGTAATCCGGTGATCCGAACAATCGAAAATCGGAAATCTAAAATCCAAAATCGCGATGATTCCGCCGAACGTGCTCGCGCGAGCGGACAAGGTGATTCGCTAATGAGTGACTGGTGAGGCGTAGCAATATCAGGGTCGACGATTGTCTAGAGCCACTCGATGTCTAAGCGGGTACCGTTTGCCAACTGATGGTGCTTTGTTGCTGCCTGCCAATTTGCCAAAAAGCGATACTCTTTATCGAAACTCTCATCACTTTCCCGTTGCGCTTGGCTCTGGTGTCGAATTCAGGATGGCGCAGCAACGCAGCAATATAGTAGGCTGTTTCGATGACAGGCACGGTCAATATCACGAGGCAATAGTTGGAGTGGCGCAGCCGTGCGCGAAAGAACCCTAAGTCGCGCGTGAAAAACGTCATCTGTTTGCTCTTATGCAGAAACCGCAGAATTTCTTGTTGATCATCCCACTCGGGGCGTCCCACTTCAAAGCCGATTTGCCTAAAACGAACCCGGTGACGACGGAGCTGTTCGGCTTGATCAAGCGGGATGTTGTGATCGAGTATGATCACGCGGCGGTTTTGGTTCTCCCCGCAATTTCCCTAACAAGACCTCGGCGGATAAGCGCCAACGCCTCCCGTACCCCTTTCACGGTGATCATTCCCCGATATTGGCGCGCAATCGCCTCTGGCGTATATCCCGCTTTTGTCAGCTCAAGTGCGTCGGAAACGAGGATTCGCGTGCCTTTAAAGATCAGCCGACCACGACAAACGCGGGTATCGGCTGCCAGATGTTTGCCAATCTCGATTCGCGCCATAAGAATTCTTCCTCCTCAACAAAGCTTATATCAGCTGTGCGATTCGATCAAAAGTCTTGCTTTTCTCAAGGGGCGCCA
>DATGYM010000297.1:0-6300 GCA_035297925.1 Pyrinomonadaceae bacterium
AAAGCAGCGAAGCAGATCGGTCTGACGATCCCGCAGAAGGTGCTGGCGAGAGCAGATCGGGTGATCAAGTGACACTCCTCAGCGGCACGCGCGCAGTGGTCAGCCTGTTGCTATGTGCGATGCTCTTTGCGCTTTGCTTCCCCGCCAACGCGCAGCAGCCGGGAAAAATCTTTCGCGTAGGTTTCGTCGATTCAAGCACAGCATTGGGCAACGAGGTCCTGTTGAGCTCGTTTCGCCAAGAGCTGAGCAAACTTGGATGGATTGAGGGGAAAAATCTTGCCTTCGAGTACCGCTTTGCGGAGAGCCGAGGAGCAGAACGGGTGAGCGCGCTTGTGGCGGAGCTGCTTCGGCTCCAAGTTGATGTCATCGTCACGGCTGGGGCGCCGCCGGCCATTGAGGCAAAGAAAGCGACTACTACAATCCCCATCGTGATGGCGACCTTTCCGGACCCCGTAGCTTTAGGTCTCGTTGCCAGCCTATCGCGACCGGGAGGTAACGTTACAGGATTCACAAGTTTATCGCCCGAGCTAAATACCAAAAGGCTGGAGCTGCTCAAGGACTCGGTTTTCAAGCTCACCCGAGTTGGAATTTTCCGGCCGGCAGGAGGGGGTGCAGGAGTGCAAAGCCAACTGCAAGGGATTAGGCCCGCGGGCGTGGCACTAAAGCTACAATTGGACGAGATCGACGTTCAGCGCGAGCCCGAAGGTTTGGATAGCGCGTTTCAAACCGCGAAGCAGAAGCAGGTTGGCGCAATCATGACGACTTCCGGTCGCGTTTTCTTCGCCGAAAGAAAACGGATCGTCGAGCTTGCCGGTAAATACCGGTTGCCTGCTATTTACGCACAGAAGGAGTTTGTCGATGAAGGCGGTCTCATGTCTTACGGGGCGGACCTCGTTGACCTCTATCGCCGCACGGCTGTTTACGTCGACAAGATCTTGAAAGGAGCCAAGCCCGCTGATTTGCCGGTCCAGCAGGCGACGAAGTTTGAATTCGTCATTAACCTCAAAGCGGCAAAGCAAATTGGTCTAAAAGTTCCAGCGCGTGTGCTTGAGCGCGCTAATCAAGTGATCAAGTAATGGCAGAACAACAGCCGCGCTGCCAGTTGAATTGATCCTCCACCAATCCAATCTTTCCTGGCAATCAAAACGAAGCTTCGTTCCGATTAATCGGTAAGTACCGAGAATCTTATTGACATGCATACCTCGCATGACATAAGGGCAGATCTCCGCAATCCCATCAGGAGGACGCACATGAACAAAAGAGAGTTCTTTACACCGGCGGCAATCATGTTGCTGATGGTCGTTAGTCTTGTCGGTGAGTGTCGGAGTCAAGCAGTCGAGTCGCCGGACGTAACGGTGTTGGTGCTCTACCATTCCTCTACCGGCAACACCGAAAAGATGGCCCAGGGAGTAGCCGAAGGAGCCAAGGCTGTCTCCGGTACGAGCGTCGTTCTAAAGCGGGTCGGTGAAGTGATACGTGACGATCTTTTGTCCGCTGATGCGGTCATTGTCGGTTCGCCGGTGTATGTTGGTAGCATCTCGGGGCAGGTCAAGACATTCCTTGATAACTGGGGACCGAAGTTCGGTCTTGAAGCTACATTCCGAAATATGCGCAACAAGGTCGGAGCTGCGTTTGCGACGGGCGGTTCAGTCTCAAACGGTAAAGAGATCACAATGCTCACCATCCTCGGGGCTATGCTCGGCTCCGGTATGATCGTGATCAGCGCCGGAGATCGATTCGGACGATTCGGTGCGAGCGCGACCACGGGAGCCACATCGCCAGGTATCGACGAGAAAGAACTGGCAGACGCTCGCGAGTTGGGTAAGCGCGTTGTCGAAGTTACTTCTGTGATCAGGCGTGGGTCCACAAAATAAACCGCGAAGACGCGGTCATTACGTGACGTTTGCACAGCCTGCGTGCGGCAATGGTAAAACTCAAGGCAAGGCAAACCACGAGACATCTTAGCAGTTGATTTGGCTTTGCCTCTGATAACGATCCACGCCATCCGATATGCACATCCAGTGCAACGCCCGTTCACAGCCTGGACCGGCACATTGCGCCCCGGCTCACGAATGACGATGCCTAATAGCCGTTGCATCGAGGACAAGCTCAGCGAGATAGCGGGCCATCAGATCACCTTCACAAACCATTTTCCTGCCCATAATTTCTTACGGCAGCGGAAATGAGAGCGGCAGAGACTAAGACGTTTGTCATTATTTTCTTAGCGCTACTCAGCTATTGACGCTGATCGCCCCTTCAGTGGTAATCTCAGAGATGACATAATCGGAGGGAAACCTCATGAAAACGACAAGAGCAGTTTTAAGAATTGCTATTTCGTTTAGTGTTGTTTTGATTGGGGCTAATTTCTTTCCCGACAAAGTATTCGCTCAGTTGATTAACATATCCACGCGGGGATTTGTCGGAACTGGCGATAACGTGCTGATTGGGGGGTTTATCGTCGGCGGGACCGTGCCGGTACAAGTTCTTGTCAGAGCGCGTGGACCATCAATGTCGGCCGCTCCGTTCTCGCTGCGCGGGACTCTAGCCAATCCTTTCCTGCAAATTTTCTCCGGGCAATCCGTTATAGCGCAAAACGACAACTGGCAAGACTTTCAAGGGGCAGAAATACGCGCAACGGGATTAGACCCCTGTGAACCCAATCCGGGGCAATCGACGGCTCCGCCGGGATGCGCTCAGGAGTCAGCCATCCTTGTGACGCTTCCTCCAGGGGCTTTCACCGCTATTGTGAGTGGAGTTGGTGGAGCAACTGGGGTCGCGTTAATAGAAGTATTTGAGGTCACAGGGGCAACAGTCCCTCCTAATATCCTTGGGACATACTCGGGCTCAATGACGTTTACTCAGGGGCAGTGTCAAAATCCGAGTAACAATGCGACGTTTAACTCGTTTGCTACACTAAACATTAGTGACCAAAATGCTTCGCTTTTTACTGGCTCAGGGAGTTTCGCAAACGGAACCGCTACTATAAACGTTTTCGGCACCGTCACGGGCGGGGGAGCCCTCAGGGGCTCATTCACTACGGTCGCTGTTCCTAGCCTTCCTAGTGGCGTTTTTGATAGCAGTGGAACATTTACAGGGTCCGTGGTTGGAAAGACTATAACGATAAATCTTTCCGGCCAGGGTACTGTTGATCAGAAATGTATAGTTAGTGGAGTATTATCGGGGACCCGACCGTAGCGCCGAGCCGCGTCGATCAAAGAAAAGCTCGGTGGTCTGAACAAAGAGCTTCGCCGGCTTCTCAACGGCGCGATGACCAATGGAGCTACAAGGAAGAAGCGCACTATGAGCGCGGCAGCGAGAAGGAAAATTGCGGCGGCGCAGCGGGCTAGATGGGCGAAGGTGAAGCGGGCTGCTCGTAAATAGACGATCTCGGCAGCACATGGAAGAACAGCAGCCTCGCATCACCTTGGATCGCCAGGGAATACTATTCCGCTTGTTTCGCTGGCCTAAAATCTGATTCAATTTTACTCACGCCCTAGTTAGCACTCTTCATCAGAATCCGTGAACTACGGAAACGTTGCGGATCAGAAACGGTTGATAGTTTTTTCTTTTTAAATCGCCTTTCCCAGCAAATGAAACCAGCGAATTGATGGGCGCAAACGTCTCTCTAATAAACCAGAGATATTGCCCATGTCGATAGAGAACCTTTGCGGCCATTTCAGGGATATATGCAGTTGACATCGACTGGGCGAGTAAAACGAAGGATGAAGTAGACGCCGGAATATATCCACTGGATTGAATAATAAAGACCATCTCGGAAAGGTTTACTTTGGCAATTCATTTTTAGCTGAGACCAATGGAGCAATTTTTCTAAGTCTTTGCCTGTGCAGGCTTTTTATAAGGGCGGGCTACAGCCTTAAAGCCTTAAAAGGGAGCTGCCGATGCGCGCCGCTCCTCTCTGCTTTATCAAAAATGGTTTGGGAGGAAACCGAAAAATGGACCAATGGCGGAATGACGCGCCGGCGTTGGCATATGTGAAGGACCTGTGCACGTGGGTAATAGTTAACAATAATTCCCAGCCGATTTCGTGGACGGAGGACCCCGTAGAACTCGCTTCGTTATTGATCTGGGTTCTTGAATATGGGGGAATAGAAGAAAAACAGCGTTTTCGACCAACAAAATCATTGAAGAGAGTATCACGTAACTCCGGCTCGCGGACGAACTGACTCTCCAGGATCGACGGCAATTTACTGTCTTTGGAAAGATTCCTGCCTGGCAACATGCCTGACCTTCACGAAATGGATGATTTCCGCCAGCACCCGCATGGCGAGGTGGTTAGGTGTGAAAAGAGAAGAATGAAGCAACGGTTTTTTTCGTGGCACTGGGCCCGTAAACAAAAAGGAGATCACTCGTGAAAACGTTGCTTATTTCAGTCGTGTTTTTGTTAGCCGTTTCAATCACCGCGTCCGCCGACAATGGACTGGTGACCGTACCCAGCAAGTATTCGGTCGCGGAAACGATCGATAGATTTGAAGCGGCGGCAAAGGCCGAAAAGTTTCAAATCTTCACCCGCGTAGACTTTCAACCTTTAGCGGCGGCAAATGGCGGCAACGTCCGACCCAATCAATTGTTGATTTTTGGGCGCGGCGGCGTTTTGCCACCCCTGCTTCCCTCCACGCCAATGGTCGCCATCGACCTACCTTTTAAGGCGCTTGCCTGGGAGGATGCAAACGGCAGGGTTTGGCTCACCTACAACACCGGCGAATACCTCAAAGACCGACATGCAATTAGCGGCCAAGACGACTTGCTCAAACGCGTTACTGACCTGACGCAGTCACTCGCAAAGAAAGCTGTTGAATGAAGAGGCATAACTTTCCTTAGACCACCCGCCGCCACCTCCCTGCAGCTAAAGAACCCGGTGCGCGTCCCCCGGTTTCCATGGACGATCCACCACTAACTCCGGGTAGCGGCGTCGAAAGCTTTCGGCGATATGGCAGTTCCAGCAAACCGCGGTAGCGATAGCTAACACGTTCCATACTTCTTCCGGACGAATCTCGCCCCACTCACAGCTCGGCTTGCCAGGTACCATCAATGCCGGTTTCCGATCTAGCCAGTTGATCTCACCAAACGGTTTGCCGCATAGAGCGCACTTTTTCCCTTCGTACCACTTAGCCAGTATATTTCGGAGGAGGCAGTCCTCAGGCGAGGCTTCGATGTCATGTAAGCAGTCTTGGCCGCAGTCACTCCGCTCGGGCCAGCGACTGCAATCCTTCAAGCGAAGGCTTGAATGTATCGGAGCAAGCAATGCCGCATGTCCTGCATCGACCTCAACCCCGGCGGGCTGCCTGGACTCGGGACATATAATCACTCTCGTGCCGCGCCATTTAATATAGGACTTGAGTGCACTTGCAAGGACAATAGCCACTGCCACCAATGTCACTAGGGTCAGAAACATAGTCGTTCCCTCATCTTCCACGAGAAATGATCATTCAAATTCATACCCATAAGACCGCCGGGAGCTAACGAACCACCAGCACGGGCGTTTTGCTATGGGTTAAGACCTTTTGCGTTTCGCTGCCGAGCAGCACGCCCTGAACACCCCTTCGCCCATGGGATGCCATAACGATGAGATCACACCGCTTATTCTCAGCAGTTTTGATAATCATCTCGTATGGATGGTCTGATATTGCATACTCTGAGTCGCAGCTTACGCCAGCTTCTTCTGCCGCCTTTTTAATAAGACCGAGAAATCGCTCGGCCTGAATTTTTGACTCGCGTTCATACTGCTCCTTCGTATCCTCCAGCATTTCTGTCCTAGTGGTGAAGACATGAAATGGCAGGATCACATGAAAGCCGGTCACTTTAGCCTTGAGGCTTCTCGCGAGCTGTATTCCTTTTTGAACTGCAGCTTCGGATAGCTCAGATCCATCCGTAGGTATTAAGATGTGCTGAAACATACTGACCTCCTCATTTCCCATTGCTCCTCTCCAAATAAAAAAGCCCGGCTGGACGCATCCAATCCGGGCTAATGTTGAACCAAGCAAGCTGCGACTGGATTGAGCCCGTCTCTGCGCTCGACTTTCATCGAGACTTACTTGTTTACGACTGCAACAGTCATTCCAAAGAAATGGGGAGTCATTTGTATAAGCTTATCGCGAGTTTCATTTTAGCTCTTGTTCAACGTGAACAGCAAAGTTTCTGCGAGCGAGGATAAGAAAACCTCTGCGTTTTTTATCGTTTTCGATGTTTCGTCGATGATTGGCTTTACGACCGACGGAATGATTCGAGAAATGAATGATGTCTTGGAGCTTGTTTTGGTCAGAGTCATTTCCGCACATGCTT
>DATGYM010000298.1:0-22390 GCA_035297925.1 Pyrinomonadaceae bacterium
AAATAGTTCGTGTTGCGCCCAAAGCCTTTCTCGCGCCACCGAGGTTTTCTCCCGCTGTCGCGGCCGCACGGATGGCGCGCGAGCGTTTGAATCACATGGCGCTGGCCGTTTGAGCAGTTAATTTTTTGTTGGCCTCTCGTCGTTTCTTGAATCGCGTATACTAGTCGCACACCGTAGATGAATCCTGAAAATTTTGATCCGCTTCCCATAACGGAGCAGGAAAACCTCAACACAAGCGAGCTCAGCTCACTGCCCCTCAGCGAAATCGTCCGCCTCATGAACGATGAAGACACGCTGGTCGCTCCTGCGATTGGTTTAGTGCTTCCTGACGTAGTGCGCGCTGTCGAACAAATCGTGGCCCGCGTCGAACAGGGCGGCAGACTTTTTTATATCGGAACCGGCACATCAGGTCGCCTGGGTGTACTCGACGCCGCCGAATGTCCTCCAACTTTTGGTGTCTCGCCGGATCTGGTGCAGGCGATAATCGCCGGCGGTTATGAAGCTTGCTATCGGGCCGTGGAATCTTCGGAGGACGATGCCGAAGGTGGTGAAAAGGATTTGCGGGCACGCGGCTTCGGGCCGGCCGACGCGCTGATTGGCATCGCTGCCTCGGGCCGGACTCCATATACCGTGGGCGCAGTAAAATATGCGCGGCGTTGCGGCGCTTTCACCGCGGCCATCACGTGCGCGCCTCATTCACCGATTACCGAAGCTGCTGAGGTTAGTATCGTTCCTGTTGTAGGTCCCGAAGTTATTGCCGGATCCACGCGGCTCAAAGCGGGCACAGCACAGAAACTGGTGCTGAACATGATATCGACTGCGACGATGGTCCGGCTGGGCTACGTCACAGGAAATCGGATGACGAATGTCTTGCCGCGCAATGCGAAACTTCGCGCCCGCGCAATTCGAATCATCATGGCCGAAACCGGGTTGGACGAAGCAGCCGCTTACGAGGTATTTGCAAAGGCAGACAGCGATCCGCGCGCAGCACTGGTTATGTATAAGACCGGCAGTTCATACGAAGAGGCCAAGGCTGCGCTGGAAAAAACGGGCGGAGTTATTGAAAAGGCAATCAAAGCTCTCGAGAGTAGATAAGCAATGGATGGTTTGATGGCGCGGGTATTCGTCAAAGTCCTGGTCGCACTTGTAATGTTGTCCGCGGCTATCAGTGGCTCCGGGCAGACAGAGCAGGCAGCAAAGCAGTCTGCGCTGGACGGACGCGTGCGCGCAGAAGTTTCCCAGTTCAAAGGCAAGGTAAATCTGTTTGCGAAGAACCTCGACACAGGCGCGGTTTATGAGCTGGGAGGCGATGATCCTGTTCCCACCGCCAGTACCATCAAAATCGCAGTCATGGTGGAGGCTTTTGCGCGCGTTAGCGAGGGCAAGGCTAAGTGGGGGGATGAACTCGTGCTTAGCAAGGATAAGAAGGTGGGTGGCTCCGGAATTCTCTTTGAATTCTCAGATGGGCTGCATCTCACTCTTCGCGATGCCGTGACCTTGATGATGATCATGAGCGACAACACCGCGACGAACCTCGTGGTCGATGTGCTGAGTGCCGACGCCGTCAACGCTCGCATGGATTCTCTCGGACTGAAACAGACCCGACTAATGCGACGCGTCTTTGGCGGTGGTGAAAGCTTGGAAGGCAGGAAGGCCGAGAACAAGCGGTTTGGCCTGGGCCGCACCACGCCGCGTGAAATGGTAACGCTGCTGGAGAAACTGGAGCGCGGCGAAGTTGTCAGTCCTGCCGCTTCCAAGGAGATGCTCGACCTGATGAAGCGTGAGCAGGGAACTAATGGTATCTGGCGTGAACAGTGGCGCGTGCCGAAGGCGACAAAATCGGGCGCCCTCGATGCCCTGCGCAGCAGCATCGGGATTATTTATCACCCGCGCGGACGTATCGCGCTCGCCATTACCTGTGACGAAATGCCCGAAATAAATTGGACAGTCGACAACCCGGCGCTGCTGCTGATGTCGCGACTATCAGAAATTCTGGTAGACAGCCTGGGAAAATAAATGAAGCCGATCGATCTCGTCATCATCTTTGGTTATCTCATCGGCATCACGCTGTTTGGTGTTTGGTTTTCTCGGAAACAGGAAACCACGCGCGACTATTTCCTGGGCGATCGCACCGTGCCCTGGTGGGCGATCGCAGCCTCTATCGTGGCTACTGAAACGTCTACGATAACTTTCATTTCAGTGCCCGGGATCGCATTTGCTCGCAACGGAAATTTCCAGTTTCTGCAACTCGTCTTCGGCTACATGCTGGGGCGCATCGTGATCTCGGTGCTCTTTATCCCTTCTTACTTTCGTGGCGAGCTGATGACTGTTTATCAGTTGCTGGAACGGCGCTTTGGAAATCGCATAAAAATGCTGGCGGCTTCGCTCTTTGTAGTGATGCGCAACATCGCGGACGGCATTCGACTCCTTCTGACGGCCTTTGTCCTGGCGGCTGTCTACACAGCTTTCCAGCCACAGGCGAATGCCGAAACGATCGTAATCGCGTCGGTGGTGTTGCTCGGGGTTGTGATGATCATCTTCACTTACTTCGGCGGCATGGAAGCGGTCATCTGGGTTGAAGTAGTGCAACTGGGAATTTATCTGGCGGGGGCAGCGATGGCTGCCGTCGTACTGGTCATGGCGATCAAGGGTGGATGGAGTCAGGCCATTTCGCTTGGCGAGCAGTATCACAAATTCAATTTCATCGATTTTGGAATCAGGCCGACCAGCTACAGTTTTACGGCGCCGTTTACCGGTCGGGCGCTTGATTTCACCTTGCCGATTGACTTTACGAAAACTTATACGCTTTGGGCCGGACTACTCGGCGGCTGCTTTTTGACGATGAGCACCCACGGCACAGATCAATATCTGGTGCAACGCTATCTCTGCACAGACAAACCGCGGCGCGCGGCGCTGGCGCTGCTCACGAGTGGCGGGATCGTGCTGGCGCAATTCATCGGGTTCTTATTAATCGGGGTGTTGCTGTTCGCTTTTTACGCGCCGCACACCGATCCTGCCTATGCAACGCTGGGCAACGGAGTGGCCACTTTGCCGATCGCTGGAGCCTTTCAGACGGTTGGCGGCGATCGTGTATTCCCCGACTTCATAACTAAGTTCATGCCTTCGGGTTTGTCAGGCCTGGTGGTGGCTGCGATTTTCGCCGCCGCGCTTTCGTCTTCGTTGAATTCGATTGCAGCCACAGCCGTGAACGATCTCTACAAACCGTTTAAGCCGCGACGCGGTGACAGGCATTACTTGCGCGTCTCACATTGGCTCACTTTGTTGTGGGGCATGATACAAATTGGGGTGGCGCTTTTCGCGATGCGACAGAACCGTTCCGCGCTTGATCAGGCGTTATCGGTCGCTTCGCTTATCAATGGCCCGGTGCTCGGAGTCTTTCTGGTGGGGACATTCCTGCGCCGCGTCAGCGAGCCACCGGCCCTGATTGGCATGTTGGCTAGCATGTTGGTAATGCTCTACATTCGTTTTTGGACGCCCATTGCCTGGACCTGGTACGTGCTAATCGGCAGTGTAATAACGCTTGTGGTGGCCTGGATCGCGGCTTTTGCTTTTGCGCCTGCGCCCTCCGAACGTCGCGACGAGCTTTCCCCTAGTGCATGATCGAGGAGCCGGCGAAGCCTGGCGATAGCATAAAGCCTGGGGTGTAGCGAAGCGGAACCCCAGGATCGTTGGTGGACAAAAGCAAGAGCCCACGAAGTGGTCGAAAGAGATTCACCATGAGTAAGGCGCGGCGTACGCGCTATCGCACGCTTCGCGCGCTCCGATTTCTTTATTGTTCGTTATCCTGGGGTTCCGCTTCGCTCCACCCCAGTCTTTATTCTTCCACCCGCTACGCGGGTTTTGCAAAGTCTGTCCGCATTACATTCAGTGCCTCTTTGGGAGGAGATTAGTTAATAGATGACCCAAAGGCCTTTCCCCGCAATCCAGCGCAGTCTCGCATTTCTTCTGTTGGCAGCTATGCTGACTGCGGCCTTAGCACAGGGATCCGGTTCGACGGCAGTGCGCGCGAAATCGCCGGCAAGCTTCAAACCGTATTCATCAAAACCAACCAAAGAGGCGCTCAAATGGGCCGACACCGAGCTGCGCCGCATGTCCATCGACGAAAAGATTGGCCAGTTGATTTCAGTCGGCGTTAATGCAACCTTCCTGAATCAGGATAGCGACGCCTTTAAAGCGCTGCGGCACCAGATTGAAGATAATCATGTGGGCGGCATCATTCTTTTTCGCGGTCCGGTTTACGAGTCAGTAGTGCTGGTTAATCGCATGCAGACGCTCGCGCGCCGTCCTCTGCTCATTTCGGCAGATCTGGAAGCAGGCGCCGGCATGCGCTTCGACGATACGATAAACCTGCCCTGGAACATGGCAGTGGGCGCCACCGACAATCCGGAATTTGCGCGGCGCCAGGGCGCGTTAACCGCTCGCGAAGCACGCGCTTTGGGCGTCCAGCAAATCTACGCACCGGTAGCCGATGTCAACAACAATGCGGCGAATCCGGTGATTAACGTTCGTTCTTATGGAGAAGATCCGGCGGCGGTCGGCCGTTTTGTTGCTGCTTTCATCGATGGCGCGCAAAAGAATGGGGCGATAGCAACGGCTAAGCACTTTCCAGGACATGGCGACACGGCTACTGATTCACATCGCGGCCTGCCGGAGATTGATGTCAGTCGCGAGCGATTGAATGCTGTTGAGCTGGTACCGTTTCGCGCCGCGGTGCAATCCGGCGTGGGCTCAGTAATGACGGGTCATATCGGTATGCCGCAAATCGATCCGACGACAGTTGTTCCCCTGCCACGCGATTTAAGGTTGGACCCAATTGACACTGACAAGGCCGGTGAGCTCGTGCTGGAAAAGGGAACCATTCCTACAAGTTTATCGCCCGTGATGAATGGAATTCTGCGCCGTGATTTAGGCTTTGAGGGATTGATAGTCACAGACGCCATGAGCATGAGCGGGTTGACGCTCTACTTCACTCAGGAGGAAGCGTCGGTGCGCGCCATTGAAGCCGGAGCCGACATGCTGTTGAAACCTGCTGATCCCGACGCGGCCTTGAAAGGCGTGCGCGAGGCGGTTCTCAAAGGCCGGCTTACAGAATTGCGTATCGAACAATCAGCTCGCCGGGTGCTGGCTGCCAAGTATGATTTGGGATTGGTGAAGCAGAGAATTACTCCCCTCGATACGATCGACAAAGATGTAGCCGGAAAAGAAGCCCGCGATTTGGCGCGTGAGATTGCCGAGCACGCCCTCACCCTGGTTCGCAATGATGAAAAGTTAGTGCCCTTGAATAAGCTGAAGCCAGGGGCGCGCATTTTCAATCTTGCAATTACAAATGGCGACGACCGGCTGTGGATAGCAGATGCGTTTGCTGCCGCGATTGCAGGTACGGAACGCAAGGTCGAAACGATTGTGCTGGACGATCGTTCCAGTGATGCGGAAGTGCAGAAAGCAATGCAGCAGGCCAGAGGCGCCGAACTCGTGATCGCGTCCTTGTATGGACGTGTGCGGACAGGCCAGGCTAGCAGCGTAGGCTTGCCTGAACCGGGCGCAAAAGCGTTATCACAATTGATAGCGAACAAAGCGCCAATCGTGGGTATCAGTTTTGGCAATCCTTATTTACTGCAAAGCTTTCCCGGTCTGCGGACTTACCTGGTTGCTTATGGCGACATGCCCAGTCTGCAACAGGCAGCCGCGCGGGCACTGCTGGGTGAAATTGATATAACTGGAAAATTGCCGATTTCCCTACCCGGTCTTTATCAACGCGGCGCTGGTATACAACTCATGCACGCGCCGTAATTGGCGGCCAAAGAACGCGGGTGAAGTCTTTCTTTGCATAGCCCTTGCGGTGTGGCGAGAGGTCATTCCTGATTTCAGTTCCCTCCGTGCCACCTCCGTGTCCTCTGTGCCTCCGTGGTGATAAGAACACTCACCACGGAGGCACGGAACACCGAGGACGCAGGGAGAACAGCAAATTAGGACAACACCTTGCTTGACTGGAAGGTGACAAAGAGGCGTGAGATGTTCTATCTTGATGTGAAGATTCATGAAGAAGACGGACGACAGACTTGATCGACTCGAGCGCATTGCCAGATTGCTGGTACGTGCCGGACTGCGCGCGCGCCGCGAGCTGCGACAGCAGGATGATAAAATCACAATCATGATGGACGCTCAGATCAAAAACGAAGAGCGATTCGCAAAACTAGCACAAGCACAAACAGAACTAGCAGAATCGCAGGCTCACAACGAGCGCCGGCTCGACGCTTTGCTTGACCTCGTCAAAGAGAGTCGCAACGGAAAATCAAGCTGACACAAAATAAATCTACTTACCGGTTTCCAGAAGTCTTTGCTTACTAGCCTGGCGATGCTTGCCAGATTTCCACTCATCAATTCCAGCAAAATTCCTGCTGCTGCTCTGCTGGTGGCCTTAGCGCTTACCAGTTCCGCGCTGACCACTAAACGCGCCGCCGGTTTAATACGAACGAATCCAGCGCGCGTCGCCATTTCTGCGCAAAAGCTCGCCGCCATAGACGATGCTGTTAATGGAGAAATCGCGCAGCATCATCTTCCCGGAGCAGTAGTGCTGGTCGCGCGAAAGGAAAGAATTGTCTGGCTTAGGGCCTATGGCGCGCGCGCTCTTCAGCCGTCGCGCGAAGCCATGACAACAGACACGATCTTTGACGTGGCAAGTCTTACCAAAGTAGTGGCCACTGCCACCAGCATCATGATTCTGGTTGAGCGGGGAAAATTGCGGCTGAGCGATCCGCTGTCGAATTACATTCCCGAAATCAAAGGCGAGGGCAAAGAACGGATTACTATCGAGCTGCTACTGACCCATCGGGCCGGCTATGCTCCCGACTTTGATCTCAAGGACCGCTGGACCGGTTACGACGAGGCGATAAACAGGCTGCTGGGCGAACCACTGCGATATACACCCGGGAGCAAATTCGTTTACAGCGACATTAATTACATAGCGCTCGGTGAAGTCGTTCATCGAGTTAGCGGACTTCCGCTCGACGAGTTTGCGCGGAGAAATATTTTCCTGCCATTGGGCATGCGAGATACGAGTTTCCGTCCTGCTACAGCCTTGCGCGTTCGCATTGCGCCCACTGAGAAGCGACGAGGACAGCTAAGCTACCTGGGCGATAAGCCGCAGGAGTCAGAGAAGGATGCCGACAAATGGCTGCGCGGCCAGGTCCATGATCCCACGTCGTATCGCATGGGTGGAGTAGCGGGTCACGCCGGGTTGTTTTCAACTGCCTCAGATCTCGCGATTTTTTGCCAGATGATTTTGAATGGTGGTCAATATCGAGGCGTGCGGATATTAGGTCCCCTGACAGTCGCGGAGATGACTCGACCGCGCCTGGTTTCGGAGAGTGGCTGGACACGCGGCCTCGGATGGGACATCAACACCAGTTTTTCCACAAATCGTGGCGATTTTTTTCCGCTCGGCTCATTTGGTCACACGGGTTTTACGGGCACTTCGTTATGGATTGATCCCGCAAGCAAAATGTTCGTTGTCTTCCTGAGCAATCGCGTGCATCCGGATGGTAAGGGTGATGTCGCTTCATTGCGTGGCCGCGTGGCCTCAATTGCGGCCGGCTCGGTTACTGATCTTGCGATGGTTGCGCGCGCGCATATTGAGTTGAAGCAATACTACGAAAAGTTAATCAGTGATTTGGGCCGCTTCACTGCTTCGCGCCAGCAAGCCTTCACGATGTCATCCGGTAGTTTTGGTATCAACGTTGCCGATGGGACGGTGCTCACCGGCATAGACGTGCTCGAGCGTGATGGCTTCAAGCAATTGACGGGTATGCGCGTTGGATTGGTGACCAATCAGACGGGCCGCGATCGCGCCGGGCGTTCGACGATCGATGTTCTCGTCAAGGCACCGAATGTAAAACTAGCGGCACTGTTTTCACCTGAGCATGGCATTCGCGGCACCGCCGATGACAAGGTGTCGGACTCAAGAGACGAACAGACGGGCCTTCCGATCTACTCGTTGTACGGCGTTACCTATCGCCCGCAACCAGAGCAGTTGAAGGGCCTTGACGCGCTGGTCTTTGATATTCAAGACATTGGCACGAGCTATTACACTCATGCCGCAACTATGGGCGCTGTTATGGAAGAGGCGGCGAAAGCGAAGATTCCCGTCTTTGTTCTGGATCGGCCAAACCCGATAAACGGTATGGACGTTGAAGGGCCCGTCAGGGAGCAGGATGAGCTAAAGCGCTGGTCTCACTCGTGCTCAACGGTTGACGTCGCAAAGGCGAACCCGGATGCGCTCCGGCGTGAGACTTATCACCGGATAGCTTTGCGACATGGAATGACGCTGGGCGAGCTGGCTCTCCTTTTCAACGACGAGCGCAAGATCGGCTGCGACCTGCATGTTATTAAAATGGAGGGTTGGCGACGATCAATGTGGTTTGACGCAACTGGCCTGACGTGGGTGAACCCCTCACCCAACATTCGCAGTCTCACAGAGGCTACGATCTATCCTGGCGTTGAATTGTTAAAAAGGACGGGGCTTTCAGTCGGACGCGGAACCGACAAACCCTTCGAAATTTTCGGTGCGCCGTGGCTCGACGGTCAGCGCCTGGCGGCACAGCTTAACGCACGCGGATTGACAGGAGTGCGTTTCGTCCCCATTCGTTTCACGCCAAATGAGGATCCTTTCAAGGGCCAGGAGTGTGCAGGCGTCAACATTATCATCACAGATCGAGCACAGTATCGTCCCATCCTCACGGGATTGGAGATCGCTATCGCGCTGCGTCATCTCGACCCTGCGAATTGGAAGGAGGACTGCTACGGTTTCCTGCTCGCCAATGAGGACTCACTCGAACGCCTGAAACGCGGCGATTCGGCTGACGACATTGTTCGCTCATGGTCCGAGCAACTGGAGTCGTTTCGCCAGAGGCGCCGCAAGTTCCTGCTATATGAATGAATCGCACAGGGTGTTTAGAATGCGATTATCAGCAGCCAATCTCACCTAATTTTCAACCTAAGCAAAAATAAAACGAGGCGTCGAAAGAGACGCCTCGTTTTTAGGTTGAACAAGCAGCAAGAACTTACCAACTCACCAGGTTAGCTTTAGCCCGAACTGAATAATGCGGGCTGACTCGCCAGTCTGGATGACGTTGGTAGACGTATTCGGCGACACAGTAGCGCAGCAGGTGCGCCCAAACTGTGAAGAAGTAAAGGTCGGCGAGCCCACCGAAGCGCTGCGCGGGTTGTCAAAGTTTGCATGGTTTAGCGCGTTGAACATCTCGGTGCGGAACTGCAGGTTGAATCGCTCCGAAAGATTAAAAACCTTCACGATTCCCAGGTCGAGGTTCTTATAACTGGGCGAAGTGAAGATGTTGCGGCCTGAGCCGTTCGATCCCGGCGCCGGAATAGCGAAGCCGTTGTTGTTTTCGAACACGACCGGACCAATGACAGCCGGTATCTCTTGCAAGTGCGCGTGCACGCCCGGATCAATCACGTCCGCGCGGGAGACGTGCGAGGCGTTGTTGGTAAACACACCGCTGTTTACCTGGAAGGGCTCACCCGTCATGAACGTGAAGATGGAATTGATCGTCCACCCTCCTAACAGTTGGTTAGTGATACCGTTCGCGCTGCTAAGAAAGTGTTTGCCACGCCCCACCGGTAACTCCCAAACGGAGGTTGCCGTCAGCACGTGGCGGCGGTCGAAGTCGGATACCGCGCGCTCATTGCGGAAGTTAGTGACGTCTGCCGGTGCCCGCGATGTTGTCGTCGTTAGGGCGCCGCCGGAGGACGTGCCGATAGGATCGATTGACATATCGTCGATCGACTTGCTGAATGTGTAAGCCAGGTTCAATCCAAGGCCGCTGGCGAAGCGGCGGCGCAAGGTAAACTGTGCAGCGTGGTAGTAAGAGTTCCCTCCCGTGTCGACGTAGGTGATTGTACGAAACTGCTGATTTGGTCGCAGCTTGAGGGAAAGCACCGTGTTCTCTATGCGCGCGGCAAACGACCCGGCGGCGTTGGTGGCAAGTTGATCGGCCACTGTGCTCGAGTTGAGGAAGTTAATAGCCGATGTGTTTGCCGCCGCCGATGTTTGTCCGAGCGCGACAAAGCCGGCAACGAGCTGAGAGAACATTGCCGGGGTGGTGCCCGTTGCGCCGGCGGGGCAGGCGGTCCCTGCAGCAGTGCAGCCTTTCGCCACGTTCTGCTGCATCGTAATGAAGGAGTTAAGAATTGGGCCGGCACTAATCTGGTTCACATCGTAGCCGCGGAAGAGATGTAATCCGCGACGGCCTATATAAGCCGCCTGCATTACGAACCCACCGGGAAGCTCGCGCTGGAAGCTGGCACTCCACTGATGGACGGTTGGAAGTTGCAGTTGTGGATCGAACATGACCAAATTCGGCGCGACGTTATTTAGCTGCAGAGTCGGCGTTAGAAACTCTGAGGGCTTTCGGGTGGGTGGCGGGATCGCTTGTGGGAATCCAGCCGCAATTGTCTTGTCAGGAACTGCCGTACATCCTGGTGTCGTCGTGCCTCCGACGACCGAAGTGCAGTTTGTCCTTAAGCCTGGAACGCTTCCGGCGACCGACGTGACCATGAAAGAATTCACCGGATCGAAGGCCAGTCCGTACCCGAGTCTGATCACGCTTTTGCCATTCTCGCCGAAAAGAGTTTTGAAAAATCCGCTTTTCCACTCGGGACTCCAGGCTAATCCAAGGCGCGGTCCGATCGCGCCGAGGTTGTTACGCTCATACCACTTGCTGGCTTTGACGAACGTGACAGGACCGGGCTGACCGATAATCGGAGTAACTGGTCCTGGCGTGCCAACGATTGGTGTCGCAGGAACGAAGGTGTATCCCGGCGTGTTTGGCGCAGGATTGATCTCCCAACGCGCACCGTAGTTCAGCGTTAAGTTCGGACGCACTTTCCATTCGTCCTGCGCGTAAAAGTTGTACTGATTGAGGATTGTCTTAATGGCCTGTAGCGAAACCTGGCCATTCGACTGGAAAGGTAGAAAGGCATTGTCATTCAGATTACCGAGAAAGTTCTGCGAGAGACTCGAAGGCAAGCCTGCTAACTCGAGAATCATGTTATTGAGCCTTGTGCGATCAGTGCTGTTGATGCCACCCACGGTACTCGTCGGCAACGGTGGCACCTTAAAGCCGAGCGCCGTCGAAGTCGGCGAGCGGTCGCCCTGGTTAAAGATTACCGACGGCGTGACGTTCTGTCCGCCAGGCTGTCCCCGCTGATCAATGTGGCGGTAAAAGCGGAAGTTGAAACCGAGTCCGATCTGGTGCGCGTCCTTGATGATATGCAAGTTGTCGATGAACTGCGGCACCGTCACAGCGCGGAACGTACGCGGCGTGTTATTAAAAGGTTCGCTTACGTTAGTGAAGTCGAAGGCTTCAACGTCAGGAAACTTCGGGTTGGCCTCGCCCTGGCTAAATAGAAACACAAAACGTCCAAAGCCCATCGTGTATTCGTTGACGAGCCGCGGCGAGATGGTCCAACGGTGCCCGATAGCCAGATTCTTGGTATCGCGAAAAACCTCACCAAGCGGCGCAAAGCCTGGAAACACCACCGGTCGGCCATTGAGCGGGTCGCCTCCAAGGGTGTTGTAAGTGGCCTGCAGATAGCGGCCGAAGACACTCTGGTTTTGATTGATGGTGTGATCGACGCGGAAGCTGTAAGCGGGACCCTTGTGCTCAGTTGGCGAGTTCCAGATGAAGCAGGCGGTGTTGAGCCCATCACCGCAGTCGAAGCGGTTAGGCTGCGGATACGTGTTAAAGAGCGCGGCTATAGTTGTGTCGAGACCGAACCCCTTAGGGTTGTTCAACGCCGCAAAGGCGTCGTGCGTGGCAACGCAATTGACATCGCTGTTTGACGTGCATGCGCGCACACCCAGGTCTGTGCGTAGCGCGCCGGTGGTGGGATTGACCAGCAGGATGTTGTTGCGAGTGATAATTGTAGTGCCAATCCTGAAGCAATTGCCCGCACCCGTCGTCGCGTTGCAGGTCGGATCGGCACGGAAGAAACGATAGCTGCCGGTGAGCGCCGTCGGCGTATAGACGACGGGCGTGCCGAAGGTCTGATCGATCGGCGTGGTGAAATCCACTTTCGTGTATTGATAGCCGCCAAAGAAGAAAGTCTTGTTCTTCTTGATAGGACCGCTGAGCTCAAAGCCCGGTTGATTCAACCTAATCTTCGGCTTCGCCTGGCCTTGTGCGTTAGCGAAGAATTCATTGGAGTTAAGTGCGTCGTTGCGCAGAAAGTAAAAGCCGGTACCGTGAAAGTCGTTAGTGCCGCTCCGAGTGGCGATCGATACGGATGCCCCGCTATTGCGGCCTTCCTCGGCGGTAGCGTTATTCGTGGTCACCTTGTACTCCTGCACGTTGTCAGGATTGAGACGGTAAATATTCGAGGTTGGATTAGGTGCCGAGGATTCATTGGCATCGATACCATCGATCGTTAGATTGAAGGCGCGATCGCGTGAGCCATTAATGTGGACACCTGAGCCGGCCCCGCCCTGCGAGCGTTGCACGACGCCTGGCTCGTAGGCGATCAAATTCAGCGGATTGCGCCCATTCAGCGGAAGTTGCTCGATGGCCTTTTGCTCTACGACGTTGCCAATCGTTGCGTTATTGGTTTGCAGTTGCTCAGCGCCACCTTGGACAGTCACAGTTTCCGAAACTTGTCCCACCTCCATAATCGCATCCACGGTAAGGGGTGTGTTCACCTGCAGAGCATTGCCTGTTTTCTGAAACTTCTTAAAGCCGGTTTTTTCGACTGTAACTGTATAGTCCCCCGCCGGAAGCGAAGGAAAGGCATAGACGCCCGCGTCGTTTGTGGTCTGCGTTTGGCTCACTCCGGTTCCTTCATTCATCACGCTCACTGTGGCGTCAGGGACAATCGAACCCTTGGAATCAAGGACAGTGCCTGTA
Source organism: Pyrinomonadaceae bacterium (assembly GCA_035297925.1). Classification (GTDB taxonomy): domain Bacteria; phylum Acidobacteriota; class Blastocatellia; order Pyrinomonadales; family Pyrinomonadaceae; genus PSRF01. Next base: position 12,939 of record DATGYM010000298.1, read on the forward strand.
ATGCGTGATGTTCCTGTTTGGGCGGTTGCTACCGCAGCAATGACTGTTAGCAGAATCAACAAGATGGGGATCGATCGTGTGGATTTCAACATGGCTCCTCCCGGAAAGCTGCAACAGGACGAAGAATGAACTTCGACCTGATGACGGTAGTGTTATTTGAGAAAACGGTGAGTTAGGGTTTCAACTTCAGTTGATTGGTCGCCATCAACGCACTCTGATAATTGAATCCCAAATGCCGCTGCCGAGTTTTGAATGAGTGCAGTATATATCCGGAAGGGTTTGCGTCAAGTTGTTTTTCGCAGTTATTTCTCGTTGATAAAGCCGTCGAGCGGAAGGAGCAGATCACTTCCTTCCGCACGAAGCTTCACTGGAAAGTTTTGCACTAACGAAGCTTATCTAAGTGATAAGAATCCTTAGTTGCCATTATTCTGAGGCGATCCCTATAATGCCGCCGCTTAATTTCAATCGCATTAATAAGAATCGACCTTGCGTGCTTTAAGCAATTCCAAAGAGTTTTATGCAGAGAGTTGCTCGCGAATGAACGTGAATGAGTGACTTCCTGCCGGTAGTAAGTTTGAAGACCTTTTAGTGGCTATGCGGAGCATAGGCTGACCCAATGAGGGCGCAACGCCAAAGTTAGCCGTGTTGAAGGGGCACCTGGCCGACGTTCTTTTGCTATTAGCGCTTCTTATTCCAACAATAAGAATCTTTAGTTTTTCTTATTTGCCAAACGACGTATAATGGCGCCCGTTTCAAGTAGTCTCGGCGTTCAGTTCCCTTGACGCCAACCACAAACAACTTGAGGGTTGAGAGAGCGTTTCACTCAATCCATCGTTAAGCTTTCCTGCTCGTGAGCGAGGAGCAGGCGCTCCAGTTGCTCCGATTCTCCGCGAATTTATGTCTGCTTAAAATCTGAAGGAGTCCCCCCAAATGAAAAAGCTGAACCCCAGACGAGCTCTGCTGTCCATAGTGCTTCTGTTTGTCCTGCTGGCAACGGCGGTCGCGCAGGGCACATCCTCTCGCGTCACAGGCACTGTGCTTGACCAGGCCGGCGCGGCAGTACCCGGGGCGACCGTGACCCTGACAAACGAGGCTACCAAAGTCTCCTTTAATACCGACACGAGCGGCAGTGGAACCTATGTGTTCGACTCGGTTCAGGTAGGCACTTATTCGGTTACGATCGAGAAGCAGGGATTCAAGAAATTCGTGTCCACCGGCAATCAGATCAACGTGAACCAACCGGCGACCGTTGACGTCACGCTGGAAGTTGGGGGCGTATCCGACGTCGTGACTGTACAGGCGGCGGCGGAGTTGGTTCAGACCAGCAGTTCGGGAAACTTCGGTAATACAGTTGAACAGCGCGCCCTTGAGGCTTTGCCGATCGTCGGCACGCGCGGCCGAAATCCGTTGCAGTTTGTATCGCTCGAGCCTGGCGTGATCGGCAACGGCGTAGCCGGCACGGGTGGCAACACCGGCGGCAACGTGCACGTGCACGGCTCACGCGATCGCGCGTTCAATTTCACCCTCGACGGAATTGATATTAATGAGTCGAGTTCAGGAGGTTCTAATTTCACTCCGCTTCGCCCCAACCCGGATTCGATCCAACAGTTTCAGGTTGTTACCAGCAACTTCACCGCCGAGTTGGGCCGTTCGAGCGGCGCGCAGGTTTCGCTCGTCACGCGTTCGGGCTCAGACGAATTTCACGGCACGCTCTTCGAGCTTTATCGCAGCCCGTTTCTCAATGCCAACGAATACGAGAACAATCTGAACGGCCGCGCCCGAGGCCAGTTTGTTCAGCACATCTTCGGTGGATCATTAGGCGGTCCGCTTACGTTGCCGCACTTTGGCGAAGGCGGTCCTTCCTTCATCAGCGGTCGCAAGAGTAAAACCTATTTCTTTACGAACCTGCAGTTATTGCGCGCAACACAATCGATTCTCGTAACGCGCACAGTCTACACCGCGCAGGCGCGTACGGGCCTTTTGCGTTACCGCCTGGGCGCTGCCAACGCGCCCGCAGGTACCAGCAATCCGTCGGTTGACGCGAGTGGGAACGTCTTGTCGGGAGTAAATATTGCCACTTACAACGTCGTGGCGCGCGACCCGCTTTGTCTAACGCAACCAACCAACTGTGGTCTCGATCCGACTACGCAGAGGTTGATCAATGCCGCGCCGTTGCCGAATAACTTTTTCACCGGTGATGGTTTGAATACGGCAGGTTTCAGCTTTGCCGCACCATCAAACGAGAAGCAGTGGGACTTTGTGGCCAAAGTCGACCATACCTTTAACGATCACAATTTGATCTATATTCGTTATGCCCAGGGCGAGCAAAACACTTTAGGTGACAATGGCAACGCAGGATTGAAATCGTTTCCCGATAGCCAGTTTAATTTTGTCGACACGTTCCGTAATCCCAAGAATCTGGCATTCAACTATCGTTGGACGCCGACAGCACGGGTCACAAACGAGCTGGTGCTGGGGTTCAACAAGTTTGCCTTTAGTTTCAATAATCCCGATCCCAATGGCACGCAGAATCCGTTCATCCTGAATATACCGCGCGATCCTTTCAACTTCACGCCGCCGGTGAACAATCGCCGCACGCTGACAACAAACCAGATCGTCGACAACATCACTTTCCTCAGGGGCGCGCACACCTGGCGCGGTGGCATTAATTTCCGTTTCCAGAAGCATGACGACATTCGCAGTTCTGTGGGCGGCTTGAACACGAATTTGCTTGTCAATTTTTCGCGTACCACCAATACGCCGGGCGCGGCCTTTAACGTGCCGGCCACCACCGGCGCCCTCGCGATTAACTCGACCGATCGGAACACGTTTCTTTCGGCGATTAACGATTTGCTTGGCCGCTATGGCAATCTTCAGCAGGCTTTTGTAGCCCTGAACGATTCAGCTTACGCACCGGCAGGAACACTGTTTCTCTTCCAGGCCAAGTACAACGAATATGATTTTTATGTGCAGGATAGTTGGAAAGTCAGATCCAACCTGACTGTTGATTTTGGTCTGCGTTGGGAACCGAAGATGGCGCCACGCGCCGGCGAGGACAGCACTATTCTGGTACCCGATCGCACTATTCGCTTCGGCGAAGCGGCGAGCGATCAAATTAAATGGGTACCGGGCAAACCCTTCGGTGACCGCTGGAATAATTGGGCGCCCACCGCTGGTCTGGCGTGGGATCCCTGGGGTGACGGCAAGACGTCGATTCGCGCCAACTATCGCCTCGCTTACGATCGCATGAACACCTTTGTTACTTCGTCAGCGATCTTTCCCAATACGCCCGGCACCTCGTTGGGAATTAACAATACGTCCTTCGCATCTACCCTCGGAGAACAGGCGCGTGTGCGCTTCGGCATTCCGGCATTGGTGCCGCCTTCAACGCCGGGCGTGCTTCGACAGCCGGCGGCATTTTCAGCCAACTCGATTACGGTATTTGATCCCGACACCAAGTTCCCTCGAACACATGAATGGGGCGTAAGTATTCAACGCGAGATGGGACATGGCTTCGTTGTGGAAGCTAACTACATCGGTCGGCGCGGACGTAATCTCTTTGGCGCTTACGATGCAAATCAGGTAAACATTCTGGCCAGCGATCCTCGTTGTCCCGGTGAGACCTTTCTATCGGCCTTCAACACCGTCCGTAACAGTTCGAGCGCAAACAGTTGTCTGATTAATGCCTTGTTCACCGGTTCGACTGCCAACAACGCCGGCACGACCAGTTTCCGTACTCTGGTTGCTTCCGATTTGGTGTTGGGGTCGGTGGCTACTTCCGCGGCCACTATTTCTCAGCGGCTCGTTTCGGGTCAGCGCATGATTACGACCAATGGTTTCGCGCCCTCGTTCTTCCAGCCCTACTCCCAATTCACTGGTGGAGTAAATGTGCTGGACAGCAACGACTACTCCCGTTATCACGCGTTTGAATTTCAGTTGAGCCGGCGCGCGAGCCGGGGCCTGTTGATGCAAGCAAGCTATACCTGGTCGAGATCGCAGGATACTCGTTCCTTTGATCCGGCCTTTACCGTTGTATCGCGTTCCGCTTCGGCTACCTCGGCGTCGCCGTCATCGGTAAACACACCCTTCGATATCAAGGACCGCAGTCTTAACTACGCCCTGTCCGATTTCGACCGCAAGCATGCAATCCAGGGTTACGCCGTCTATGAATTGCCGTTCGGACACGGGAAAAAATTCCTGAGTGATGCGCCGGGAATAGTTAACCAGCTTGTCGGCGGCTGGGAACTCGCCGATGCAGTCGTCTGGCAAAGTGGCCGGCCATTTCCAGTTTTTTCCGGCGCCTTTACAGTCAGTAATGCGGTACAGTCGACAGCGAATTGCAGCAGTTGCACACCGGACATGGGACAAGTTATTCAGGAGTCCGGCACTAACTTTATCTTTTCAGCCGCACAACGCGCGCTCTTCTCAGCCCCTGCGCCTGGCGAGCAAGGCAACACGGGACGAAACTTCTTCCGTGGACCGCGGTTCTTTAATATGGACATGACTCTGCGCAAGCGTTTCTTCTTCAGTGAGTCCAAGAACCTGGAGTTCCGCGCCGACATCAACAACCTGACGAACACGGTTTCCTTCGACTTTCCAATCAGTACGACAAGTTTTATTACCTCCAGCACGTTTGGTCGCATCCGCGACAGCGTGATCAGCAATTCTCGAAGGATTCAGTTGGGCGTAAAGTTTAATTTCTAGGACAGGCCTGGGACTTCGAAGAGCAGGCCGCTTTTGGAGGCAGCGGCGGCGCGTTACAAAAGGAAAACGTGCTGCCGACAATCGAGAGAAAGCCCTTGTTACACCTTTCGCGCGGGTGTATAAGTTATTTCTCCATCGGGCAATAACACTTCAGATTTCATCAGCTATAAAACGAAAGAGGAACATCCCCATGATGCAGGAATTCGACAATTTTCCCCGACTGTTAGTACTGACGATTGCGCTTTTGCTTAGTCTGAACACCGCCGCGTTTGCCCAGGAGATCACGGGCAACATAGTCGGTACAGTCAAAGACAGCAGCGGCGCCGCGGTTAAAGGCGCGGTGGTAACCATCACCGACGAAGACAAGAATCTGGTCGTGCGCACCGTGACTACCGGAGACGAAGGCGAGTTTTCAGCACCGCAATTGCAGGCGGGCAACTACTCGATGACGATTGAAGCACCGGGGTTTAAGAAGTCAGTGCAGACCGGCGTCAAGCTTGATGTAAACCAGCGGAGAGCCGTCGATGTCATGCTGGAGGCGGGGAACATTGCCGAGGTCGTCACCGTTGCGGCCGATCAGGTAGCCGTTGAACTAACTACTCCCAGCGCGTCTACCATTATCAATGGTGATCAGGTCCGCGAATTGTCGGTAAACAACCGAAACTTTGTGCAGTTGGTGACGCTCGCACCAGGCGTGACCAATGACCTTGCTGATCAGGTTTATGTCGGTACTACCAATCCTGCCGGGCAAGCTAACACCGTCAATATTTCAGTTAACGGCGCCCGCAGCAGCTCCAACACCTTTCTCGTTGACGGCGCTGACATAACTGACCGCGGCTCTAACATTACCATCCAGGCATATCCCAGCATTGACTCGATTGGCGAATTTAGAGTTTTACGCAGTCTCTACCCGGCGGAATCCGGAAACAGCGGCGGGGGACAGGTCAATATCGTCACTCGATCCGGCGGCGATCAATTTCACGGTTCGCTTTTCGAGTTTGTACGAAACGATCGACTTAATGCGAATGACTTTCTGACAAATGCCAGTTCCACTCCTCCTTTTGGCCGAGATTCAAATGGGAAAGCAAAACGCGGCCCCTTCCGGTATAACAACTTCGGAGGCACAGTAGGTGGCCCTGTCTACATCCCCAACTTCGGTATTGGCAATGGGACGATGTTTTCGAAACTGAAGCAAACTTTCTTTTTCTTTTCGGAAGAACAACGTCGCGATCTGCGCTACCCGACTTTAACCGCCACGGTTCCAGACGCGGCCCTGCGTCAGGGGATTTTTCCGGTCGACGTTTGCATCAATCGCAATGACGTTGTCGGAGCAACTTGCACTGGCGCAAACATTCTGCCAAAAGGTTCAGCGCTTCCCGCCGACCGGTTCAATCCAGCCGCCGTCGCTTACCTCAACCAGATTTACAATAAACTTCCCTTGCCAAATGGATCCAACTTCGCTTTGACCTCCGCGGCAATTAACAAATCAAACTTCCGTCAGGAGATTTTTAAGATTGACCACACTTTTACCAGCAGGTTGTCAGCTTTCTATCGTTACGAGAAAGACAAGATTCCTACGCTGGACTCCAACTCATTGTTCTCCAGCGGTGGAAGCCTGCCGGGCGTGTCAACCACCGAAACAGACTCTCCGGGGAAGGCGCACACAGTTCAAGGTACGTTCACCTTCGGTGCAAACGCTATTCTCGAGGCGCGCTACGCCCACTCCTACGGTGCGATTCTCAGCAAGAACGTAGGTTTGTTGGCATTAGTGAATTCATCCAACCCTGTGACGTTGCCTTTTCTCAATACACGCGACCGAATTACCTCGATTATTGGCAACGGCTTCGGAAGCGCTAGTACCGGTGCGAATGGAGGCCTGATTAGTTTTGGTCCTTATGACAACTTCTCTAACAAGAACCTTTTTGGCAGCAATCTGACGATCATCAACGGCAGTCACACAATGAAGTTTGGCGGTGCTTACTCCAAGTACCGCAAGAACGAAAACGCGTTGGTTGGTGACACAACCGGAGGTAATCAGGGTGTCTTCACAGGCTTCGGAACCAGCCTTCCGGCCACCGTGGGCACTGGACCGGGTCAGAGTCTGCCGACCGGAGTATCGCTAACCACTGCCCAGAACGTGCAGCGCTGGGCGAATTTCCTGGTAGGAAACGCGGCCAGCTTTGTGCAAGGGAGATTTGACTATACGGCAAACCTGATACAGGCCAACATCGAAGGGTATGCTCAGGATGAATGGCGTTTCAGACCTAATTTGACGCTTTACTATGGCGTTCGTTACTCGCGTTTTGGTCAGCCGAACGACCGAAACGGAAGACTCTCCAATTTCGATCCCGCACTTTACTCGGCTGCCAATGCGCCGCAGGTCACAGGAGCCGGAAATCGCGTCGCAGGCACCGGAAACTTTTGCAACGGCATGTTTGTTAATTCCCAAAACGTCAAGACTGCCGTCAACTGCACTCCGGGCACTTCTCCTTTCGGCGACGAGATAGCAAGGACTCCCAATCGCGACTTCGCGCCCCGCGTAGGCCTGGCCTGGGATCCGTTTGGTAAGGGTCGCACTTCCGTGCGCACCGGCTACGGAATGTATCACGAGCAATTTCTAGTCGGCTTTGCGGAACAAATCATCGGCGTGAATCCTCCCTATCAGGAAAACTTCACCATTAGCAATACTCGCCTGGACAATCCCGCGGGAAGCACTACCAATCCACCTTCAGCCGCAGCTTCAACCATCCGCGGCATGGACACGAATTGGAAGACGCCCTACATGCAACATTGGTCTCTGGATGTTCAGCACCAGCTGGGCAGCAATATGGTGTTCACGGTTGGCTACTACGGCTCGAAGGGAACCCATCTGGTGGGAGTCACTGAACTGAACGACCTGCCTCCCGGGCTGGCCCTCAATTCATTGTGCGCCCCTGGGAGTAACACGCCTACAACCGCGGGCGTCACCCTGGTCAGATGCCAGCCGGCTGGTTACGCATTTCGCAATTCGGCGACGACAATAGCCCAGGGGAATCCCAATTTTGTGGGCACTACGGTGTTCACGGATAACGCCATTCTCGACCAGCTTCGTCCCTATCGCGGGTATCGCTCAATCACTATGCTCCAACCGCGTTACAACTCGAACTATCACAGTTTGCAGCTCTATGCACAGCGTCGCTTTACCGGAGCGTCGCAGATAAGTGCGGCTTACACCTGGTCCAAGAATCTGACCGATAGCCAAAATGATCGTTCCAATGCTCCGCAAAACACGTTTGATATTCGGAGTGAATACAGCCGCGCGACGCTCGACCGGCGACATGTATTCTCAATGAACTACATTTATGAGCTGCCGTTCTTTAAATCGCAGCAAGGCTTAACGGGGAAGGTTCTCGGCGGCTGGCAGGTGTCAGGCATTGTCACCTACAATACTGGCCTGCCTTTCACGATCACCACGTCCAGTTTTGACGCAGCTGGTCTGGGAAATAACCCGGCCGCAATCGCCGGCAATAGGCCCAACCTGCTCTGCGATCCAAACGAGAATGCACCACACACACTACAACAGTGGTTCAATACCTCCTGTTTCCGGGCCAATCCAGCCGTCGGAACGCTGGTAGCAAACGTTCCGGGAACTGCCGGACGCGGAGTGGTCCAGGGCCCGCCGACGCAGCGCGTTGACTTCACCATGACTAAGAACATCCGCTTTGGTGAGACCGCGCGCCTGCAACTTCGCGGCGAAGCCTTCAATGTTTTTAATCACACTAACTTCCGCACTATCGGCACTAACGTTACGCTCGGAACATACGGTACCGTTACGGCTGTGCGCGATCCGCGCACAATACAGCTGGGCGCGAAGTTTATCTTCTAGCGGACTCGAAAATGATTTGGTTCTAAATCAGATGCCTGCGGTGTTAACAGCGCCGCGGGCATTTGCTGTTTCCGTCGAACATTCGTCCAGGCCACTGATGCAGTGATCGCTTTGAATAATTCTTCATGAGCAAGGTTCCCGGAAATAATCGTCTCCTTTACAACGCCCGCTTGATTCTTCCGTGCGAGGTCATTGAGCGTGGTGCAATAGTCATTGAAGATGGAAGCATCGCGGCCATTCAAACAGTCGCCGAGTCATTGAGGTATGGGGGCGAGCGTGTAGATCTAAATGGAGCTACTGTCTATCCGGGTTTCATCGACGTGCACATTCATGGCGCCATCGGGGTGGATACGATGGCAGCCAGTGCGTCGGATCTAAATCGGGTTTCTTTATTTCTGGCGAGCCGCGGTGTGACGGGTTGGTTGCCCACGCTTGTGCCCGCGCCGTCGGCTGATTACGCGCGTGCTGTTGGTGCGATTGCAGAAGCGGCTGATATCAGCGGAGGAGCCCGCATCCTCGGCGTGCACTACGAAGGACCATTTGTAAACTCCGATCAATGCGGAGCATTGCGCAGCCAGTTCTTTCGCTCATACTCCGGCAACGCAGACGTGGCCGATCTGCCGATACTAAAGCCGAAGTCTGCGAAGCACATGATGACTGTGGCCCCCGAAATCGATGGTGGTGTTGCGCTCGTCGCAGATCTGACGCGACACGGTTGGGTTGTTGCCGTTGGGCATACGCGCGCGGATTTCAAAGTTCTTGATCATGCGTTCGCAGCCGGCGCCCGCCATATGACTCACTTCATGAATGCCATGACCCCGCTGCATCATCGCGCTCCGGGCCCGGTCGGCTGGGGCCTGTTACGCCCAGACGTTACCTGCGA
>DATGYM010000299.1:0-11266 GCA_035297925.1 Pyrinomonadaceae bacterium
GTGGCCAACAACGCAGTGCTTCTAATCGCCGGCGATGTGCGCCAGGATTCAGTATTGCGGCAGGTTGAAAATTTGTTTGGCGACTGGCAGCCGGGTATGGTAAGCGGCGACAACTTTCCGGCACTGCCCGCGCGAAGTTCCCGCTCAGCTTACATCGTCGACAGGCCAGGCTCTGCCCAGGCCAACATCGTAATTTCAAATTCAGGCATCACGCGCACGAGTCCTGATTATTTTCCGCTGCTCGTTATGCACACGGTGCTGGGCGCCAATGCATCTTCCCGGCTGTTCATGAACCTGCGGGAAGAGAAAGGCTACACCTACGGCGCTTATTCAAGCCTGGATGCGCGGCGCACTGCCGGCACGTTTCGCGCGACCGCCGAGGTCAGGACGCCCGTAACGGGCGACTCGCTCAAAGAGTTTTTCTACGAATTGAATCGCATTCGGAATGAACCCGTATCAGAGAAAGAGATTGCTGACGCAAAGGCGTACCTGACAGGCGTTTTTCCAATTCGATTGGAAACTCAGGAGGGACTGGTCGATCAACTGGTACAGATCAAGATGTTTGGCTTGCCCGAAGATTATCTCGATACCTACCGGAATCACATTCAGGCGGTCACCATAGCGGAGGTTCAGGAAGTCGCGGGCAAATATGTGCGGCCTGATGAGGCGGCAATAGTAATTGTCGGTGACGGCGCGCAACTGCTGGAGCAGATAAAACCATTCGCTGCCGATATCGAGTTTTTCAACACCGCCGGCAAGAAAAAGAAGCAGCCGGCAGTTGCATCACTCTCTCCGGAAGCTGCGGCTGCTCTCGCGGGAAATTGGTCGTTGCTGATTGAAACGCCGCTCGGACACAGCATTCCTGCCACTTTGATACTGGCAAATATCGGCAAAGGTTTTTCAGGAAAAGTTACGTCTGAGATGGGAAACGGTGAAGTGTTATCAGTAACGTTTGATGGCGAATCGTTTGCCGGGACTATTTCGTTCGACGTTGGCGGCCAGGCAATGGAAGCACTAATCGCCGGGGATGTTACCAACAAGCAGATGGAAGGCAGCATCAGCCTGGAAAATGCGCCGGCCCTCGCATTCACCGGGAGCAAGGGCGATAAACCTCAAGAATAAAGCCTGCCAAATATGCGGACGGCAACCGAAGTTCAAACAAACGCCCGGTGATCTGTGTTGGGGGTCTTTCCCTTCAATCCTTTAGACAATTGAAAAAAAAATCGCCCGGCACCGTTGTCATGCCGGGCGTAATCACAGGAGGAACCGAGGTAATGGTGTCGTTATTCCTACGACAATCCAATAACCTCACCACTTGAGATGTCAGTACAACAAGAGTGCGTTGCTTCAAGTGAGAGCGATTCGTTCCGCGGCAGATGCCGACTCGCTTAAAGCTATGCATAGTCGGAGGCGAACGATCTGACTGCCTGCAGTTTCTTAAAGCTCGTAACGCAGCAGCATTCCTCCGCCGCCAACCGCCCAGCCTACCTTCTTAACCAGATACAGCCCGTAAAGATTCTTTTTAGTGCCCGATTCCTGTTCAAGCCATGTTAAGCCGCCGTCGTCTGTGCGCAAGATGGTGCCACCACGTCCAACTGCCCAGCAATCATCGTCGCCTATGAACTGAACATTCAGAAGTGTCGCGCGCGTTCTCGTGCCCACTGCCGTCCACGTAAAGCCGCCGTCCTGGGTTCGTAGAATCGTGCCGCGCTCACCGACCGCCAAACCTTTTTTCTCACTCCGAAAGTCTACATGAAAGAGAGTAACCTTCGTCCCCGATTCCTGCCTGGTCCAGGTCTCGCCGCCATCAACGGTGCTCAGAATGGTGCCGTCCGCTCCTGTAATCCAGCCGCGCTTGTCATTTGCAAAATCTATGTGAATCAGTTCCAGGCGGCTCGGCGCGCGCTGACGCTGCCAGGTTTCCCCGGCATTGTCTGTGTAGAGCAATATGCTGTCGACAACTCGTTCACGGCGGCTGACAGATCCCACTACCCAACCCTTCTTCTTGCTCGAGAAACGAACGCTGTAAAGCTCCACATCGGCGCCCTCAAACTCGCTGGACAAAAAGCGGCGAACCTCAGTCCAGCGCACGCCATTGTCGCGCGTTGCAAAAATGGCGTTCCCTGCAATTAGAAACCCCGCTTCCTTGTCGCGAAAATAGATGTCGTTAATCGCCGCCGTCGTCTGCACAGTTTGCTTAATCCAGGTCTGACCGCCATCTTCCGTGCGGCTAAGGAATCCATTATCTCCGCCGATCCAGCCCCGCTTGCTGTCGAGGAAGTAGACTGTATTCAGATCCTGATCGGACGGCGCCACCTGCATCGACACCCAACCACGCTGACTCGCCGCCGGAGTCGAGAGCATACAAAGGAAGAGCGCCGCAAATGCCAATCGGCTTCGGTTTCTAATAATCGATGTCATTGGACTCCTACTCCTTGTCAAACCTGACAGTAATCCCGGATCGCACACCCCGTGCGTTTGCCGCGCTGCCGTTTCCTGATTGGGCGTGTTTGGAATTTGTACCCTAATCGCTGGTCTCAAGACAAGACTTAGGTTCAATCCAGGACACGACATGTCGTGCCGCTAATGGCGGCGTGCCTGCCGTTTTCGACTTCCTGGTCAACTGGGCTTTGCCACAAAAAAGCGGTCGATAAAACATTTGTGGCCGACTAACGAAACAACATGAGCCACACTTTTTGTGGGAAGTCGATCTATTGAGAACCTGCTCTACCAGCAAATGCCTCAGCGGCAAGGGCTACGAGTCTTTTGAACCCGTAGCCCCGCTATCGTTGCCGGCACTCGGTTCTCCGTTAAGGCGCAGCAGTAACGCGATAGATCCTACCGTTGAGAACGACTGTCACTTTTTCGCCCAGCGAGAAGAACGCGGCCAGTTCCGGCTTTTGTTTGAGCAGCGCAAAGTATTCGTCGCTGCCAAACTTGACCACAGTCTCCGGCAAACCGGAATCGACCTTGAACTCTGAATCAGTCCAGACGCCATCGCGCAGATAGAAAGTCTTGCCCCGGGCCGTCTTGATCGCTGAAGAAGCATTTTCTTCCGCCACTCGGGTCACCTCCTGCTGTTCGCGCGCTCGCTTGCTTTGTTGCACAGCAATCGCTCCCGTGGTGGCGTTTGCGTCAGCAGCCTTTGGTGGCGGAGCGGGAGCATTCTTGAACACCCGGCCAGCGCCGAATGTCGCCCGGTTGTTCATTGGCACGCCGGTCAGATTGCCCGTGGTTGCTCCTGGCTCAAGCGCGAGGTAGGAAGTATAGGGTGTGACAATGCCGTAGCGGGTGCCGAGGTCGACTATCTCGTCGCGCAGCTCCTGTTGCTCGCCATTTGTGCGCACCTGTTCCATCAGCCAGCCCACTCGTCGCGTGGCCCACAAGCGCGGCAGAAAATCGTTTGCGTCTTCGCGCAGCGGAAAGCGAAGGTTATTGTAGAGAAAAGTTTTGCTAGCGCCGTTTGCGATACCGGCAAGCTGTAACCTTACATAATCCAAATCAATTGCATTTCGGTAACGGCCGATCAATATCATTTGCGAGCCGCGGAACAGATCGGGCAGGGCGCGCGGATAGACCAGGTCAGTCTCAACGCCGGGCATATCCAGTTTCAAGTCAGTAAGAACCGGATAATTTACTTTGGCAAAAAAGTTTGAGACCTTTACTTCCAGGTCCTCTTTTGGTTCGACGTAGTCAGCAACGCCTCCATTCTCGGCCGCCAATTTGTCCAGCAGAGCAGTATTGACGTCATAGCCAACCCCAAAGGTGAACAGTCGCATGCCCGGCACACGAGCCGTTCGCACGTTATCCATGATCTGAGTCGGATTGGTGACACCTACAGTCGGCAATCCATCGGTCAGAAAAATTAGGATCTTGGGACGATTGCCGGATTCAAATTGCTGCATCGCAGCCAGGAGGGACTGATTAACATTCGTTCCGCCTACCGGCCGCAGCGATTGCACGAAATCTTCACCGCGCTTTCGACCCAGGTCGTCGGCCGTTATCATCCGCTGTTCCATCAGACGCTCTTCGCCCGCAAAGGAGACCACATTAAAACGATCCTGGGGTCGCAGGATCCTAATACCGTAAAGCAGCGCCGCGCGCGCTTTTTCCATCTTGCCGGCCTCGGCCATTGAACCCGAAGTATCAAGGACAAAAACGATGTCTTTCGCGGTATATTCCTGTTCTGCCCAATCATCCTTCGGTGAGATCATCAACAGGAAGTAGCCATCTTTGCCGGGTTCGCGGTGAGTTAACAGCGTGACGCCAAAGTCTTCGCGCGACAACCCATAGAACAGTTGAAAATCCTGTGGCTCGGCCCCACTCTCAAAACTGATCAAAGAGCGACGATCGCCGTTCCGCTTCACCTCAATCGCGTGAGTCGGTGAATAAATATTACGCAGCGGTTCCCTGCTCTCGAGTTCAATGCGTCCCGAAACGCTGCCTACTTGCGTCACCTGTCTGCCTGTCCCCAGGGGATAACGATAGGCGACGGTACCCGACTCCGCTCGCAGAATTTGTGAATATGTTATTTCAAGTTTTTTGTCGGAATGAGGCGGGATAGGGAAAATGCTCGCTTGAAAAAGATCCTTGCCGGCATATTCCAGCAACCCGGGATCGCGTTGTCTCCTGACAATTTCGTCGTAGATGCGCCGGGCCTCTTCGCGCGAGCGCACTTCACCCACCAGGCGCCGGTCGCCATCCCAGATAGCAAACTCCGTAATGGAGGCGTGTTCGGGAATAGGAAAGAAATAGGTTCCCTCCAAAGTCGCATCCGTATCGTTTCTGAAGATCTGTTCCACGTGAGTTGTGGCGACTTGCGAGGAAATCTTTGTGTCTATTTTGATCGACTTAACGGGCAGGCTGCGGGGAAGCGATATCTGACGTGGCGGCCTGGGACAGCGTTCGCATGGCCCCGGAATGATCACTCCCTGCGCAGCGGCGGTGGCGGCAATTGAGAACAGGACTGAGATCGACAGAAGCAGGACTCGCAATTTTACGACTCTCATAGTTTCCTCGCTGGCTTTATGCAAAAGTTACCCACCTTGCTCGGCGTATAGAACGCCTCCAGCTGTCGCTTCTTGCGCGATTATCGCAGGAATTTGCCACCGGGCCCCTATCATTCCATTTGAAGTTGGCGGCTGAGCCAACACGGACCCGGCGCTGTCGAGTCTCAGCGCAGCTCGCGCAATCGCTCGTTTTTGATGGTTACGATCGTTACGTAGATGATGATGCAGAGGCCGCCGGCAGCCAGCGCAAACTGCGCGCCGTATCGATGAGAGACAGTGCCCGCAAGTAAGTTTCCAATCGGCATGGCGCCGATGAAGGACAGTATGAACATGCTCATTACCCGCCCGCGCATTTCGTCAGTGACCAGTTGCTGAAGCAGCGTGTTGGTGACGGCCACCGAGGTGACGACGGTGAAGCCTACTCCAAACAGGAAAATCAGCGACCATACGAGTTGTGTTGCTTGTGCGAAAGCGATCAGGAAGACACCGAAACCAAAGGCGCCCCCCAAAACCGACCAACCCTTCCTTTTAAAGTCGCCAAGGTAGGCCAGAAACAACGCGCCGAAAAAGGCACCGGCTCCGGCAACACCCATCATCCAGGCCAGGCCACTGGCGCCAAGATGAAAAATATCCCGGGCGAAGACAGGGATCATCGTGATGTAAGGCGCACCGAACAGGCTGTTAACAGCGGATATCAGCAAGAGGGAGGAAACGCGCGGTCGGTTTCTCACGTAATGCAAGCCATCGATCAGATCCTGCCACAGTGCGCGACGATCTTTGACCGAGTGCGCATACCTGGGTCCCTCCTCAAAGTGCACCATCCCGAGCGCGACCACCACGGCGACGAACGAGAGCCCGTTCAGATAAAAACATCCCGCCAGGCCAAAGAACTTAAACCCCAGACCTGCGAACACAGGGCCGATAACACGCGAGAGTTGAAACTGAGACGAATTCAAGGCGACGGCGTTGGCCAGATCCTCCCGGCCGACAAGGTCGAACGTCATGGCTTGATACGACGGTCCCGCGAGGGCCATGCAACAGCCCGTTACAAAGGAAAAGCCGAGAATCATCCATTTGTTTACCTGGTTCGTCCAAACCAGCGTCGCCAGAGCAATGGCCGCGAAGCCGGCTACAACCTGCGTGTAAAGCAGCAGACGCCGGCGATCGACAAGGTCAGCGAAAACGCCACCGGCGAGTGTCAGAAAGAAGCCGGGCGCCGTCGCCATAAAGCCATCAATGCCCAGCCACAAGGCCGAGTTAGTTAACTGCAACATCAGCCAGCCCTGGGCCACGGCCTGCATCCAGGTGCCGACGTTGGAAAGAAAAGCGCCTATCCAGAAGATGCGATAGTTACGGTGCGACAGCGCGCGGAACATTGCCGTCCGCCGTCGCATCACTTTCGGGATCGGTTCCACATTCTCAAGTTCGATTGTCATGACTCAATTGTTCTTAACACCCAAACCGCAAAAGCTCCAAGCGGCTTTCGCCGTCCGACAAAAAGTCACGGTTCGGATTCAACTTTGCGACAGTGCACTCCAGCGTGTTTTAATCGGCGCACTGGTGGAAGAATCTTTCGAGGAGATGCGCATGAAACTGATTTCAAATAGAATCGCCTTGCCGCTGACCCTGACTATTATTTTTGGTGTCTGCGGCGCAGCAATATCCCAGGAGAAACAAAAGCCCTTGCCGACCGAGCCAACACCTCCAAAGCAATTGATCAGAGAAGCGCCGGCAGCTCCGGTTGCGAATCCAGCCGACGTCGCTTCGATCGATTCAATCATCGCTGCCGTTTACGACGTCATTTCCGGACCAGCGGCAAAAAGCCGCGACTGGGATCGGATGCGTTCTCTCTTCGCGCCCGGCGCGCGTTTGATTCCCACCGGGCCCCGACAGACGGGCGGCTATGGATCACGCGTACTGACGGTCGATGAATATATCGAGCGCAGTAGTGGTTTTTTTGAGAAGGAAGGGTTCTTTGAAAAGGAAGCTGCGCGCCGTATGGAACAGTTTGGACAAATTGCGCACGTCTTTTCAACTTACGAATCAAGGCATGCGGCGGACGACGCCAAGCCATTTCAACGCGGGATCAACAGCATTCAATTGATGAACGACGGAAAACGCTGGTGGATCGTGACGATCTTCTGGCAAGGCGAGGACGCCAAAACTCCACTGCCGGAAAAATACCTGAAATGATAGGAGAATAGGGTAAGAGGAAATGGGTAGAGGGAAAGCGGGGCGGGTCCCCCCATTCTTTCTCTTTATCCAAAGGCCTTCGTTCCCTTTTCCCTGTTGCCCTTTTTCACCTTTTCCCCTCTCCCCTTTCCCCCGGCTTTGATTCCCATCGCCAGGCTGAAAGTGATCCCCCTTTGCCTCCGCGACGCTCGGCAACAACTTCGGCCATGATCGCCAGCGCAACTTCTTCCGGTGTGACCGCGCCTATATCTAAGCCTACCGGCGCATGAACTTTTTCGAGTCGCTCCTCGTTCGCACCATCTTGCCGCAGACGCTGGAGCACAATATTCGTTCGCCTCTTGCTGCCGATCATTCCAATGTAGTCGACGTCTTTTCCGATTACAGCCCGCAGGCATTGCTCATCTTCGCTGTGCCCGCGAGTAACGATTGCGACACTTACGCCGCGACCGTTTCCGACCGCTTCAGCTACGGCGTTAGACCAGTGGTTGGCCGCAAGCAGTTCGATCCCGGGCTCGGGAAACAGCTCGGGCGCCAAAAATTCCGCCCGGTCATCGATCAACGCTATTTGGTAGCCCATCATACTCGCGAGCTTTGCCAGCGACGCTCCCACATGACCGGCGCCGCAAATCACCAGGCGTGGTTCTGACTCAATGCGTTCGAATAAAAGCTTGGCATCGTTGAACGCAACTAATGCCGGCGCAAATTCCTTTACGCTAAACACGCGCGTCAAAATGTTTGATTCAAAGAAACCTTTCGCGTGTTCCGCAATCGCCCGGTCAAGAGCCGAGCTGCCCAAACTGCCGATTGTCTTCCCTGCCCCAACGGGATCGGCAACGATCAGTTTTGCCCCCATCGTCGCTGCCGCGTCTGACGTTTCAATCAGCGTAACTACCACGGCGACAGCACCGCTCTCGAGTATTTGCAGGATTGCTCTGGGAATTGAATCGGAGCTTGGCTCGCTCCCAACTGGGTCGTTTGCAGACATTTTGATTCGAGGACTTGTGGTGGAAATGTAACGCGTGCAGGCTTACTTTGATGCAGACACTTTTGTAAATCCCAGGGCGGCCGCAGCTCTGCGAAGCAGCCACAATGGACCCACGAGGAGGTAAACAGGATTCTTGAAGAACGCGGGTTGATTCCCCTCCACAGCGTGCCCAATAAACTGCAGCGCCCAGCCGGCCAGGAACAACAACAGCGCCCAACGCCAATTGAAGAAGAACACGGGAAGCGAAACGAGAATAAGCGGTATCCCGACACTGTGCG
The DNA here is from genome assembly GCA_035297925.1 of Pyrinomonadaceae bacterium. Classification (GTDB taxonomy): domain Bacteria; phylum Acidobacteriota; class Blastocatellia; order Pyrinomonadales; family Pyrinomonadaceae; genus PSRF01. The sequence goes on from DATGYM010000299.1 coordinate 8,466, forward strand.
TCAGTTGGTTGAGTGGATGCCGGTGCTTGGCTTTGTAATTTTCGATGAAGGATTCGGGCATGTTCGTCGCCTGCTTGAACCTTACCGGTCTTGCCAAACTTCGATAAAGATATCCATTGTACCGCCGCAGACCATGCCCTCTTCGCTGGCCTCTTCGGCAGTCAAAGAAAAGTGATGTAAAGCGGATTCTCCCGAGCGCAGCGCCGTGCGCGCTTCGGCCCAAACCTCCGCCTCAATGCAACCACCACCAACCGTTCCGGCCACCTTGCCATTTTCGAAGAACAGCATTTTTGCGCCTCGCTGCTGCGGCGTGGAACCGCGTGTTTGCGCTACGGTCGCCACTACAACGCGTTCGCCACGATCATTCGCTTCGCCGATTGCGCGGTACAAATCCTTCTGTGCAATTGTTCCCATTGAATTTGGTAAGCCAGGGATCTGCCTCAGCTGCTCATTCAGAAAACACCAACTTTGGATTTACGCAGATCACGTGACTCGGACAAACTTGCGCGACAAAATCCGTGCTTAAGTCTCTTACACGTTTCTCTTGTCTTTACTCCGGCTTAGCTCTTTTTGCGGGCTGTGTATTTACGCCCGACGCATCCTGTTGCGCCTGTTGCAGCTCGATTTTCCGCCTCAGGTTGTCAACTTCAGCGTCGGCGCTGCCGACGGATTGCTCAAGGCGGCTGCGGCTGGTTTCCAGGATCTTAATCTGCGACAGCACGCGTGTACGTTCGCCTTCCAGTTGGCGCCGGCGCGCGTCGCGTGCTTCTTCCGGATGCACTGTGCCATAGCCGCTGGCGCGTTCAATATTTTCCGGCTTAAGCTCGTATTCGAGTTGATCCAGCTTTGACTGCAGATCCGCCAGTTTGCTTTCGGTGTCGATCTGCTGGGCGCGCAAACTCTCTGCACGCTGTTCGGCGCGCGTCAGGCGTTCCATATCGATCAGCGTGCGATCGTTCTGCTGCATCTGCGTCAACTTGTCGTTTAGTCGATCGACCTGATTCGTTAGGGCATGAATGGTTTGCTGCATATCAGCCTCGCTCGTACCCCTCGCCGGCGCACCCTTTTTCGGTGCGCTCTCCGTCGTTTGCTCAGTCTCGTCGGCGGTGCTGATTATCCTCTCGCCATCAGGACCAGTCGCCTGCTCTGACCCCGGAGGCGCGATCACAGGGTTTGTTATGACGGGCCGCACTACATGTCTCGTAGGGCGCCGCGGTCGACGTTTTCGCCGGCGCTGGGCACCGGCGTCGACAAAGCAAAGACTAATTACAAACAATAGACTGAGAAAAAGTGCTGCCGCGCGACGAAATCGATTCTGCATAATAAGACTCCGTAGAAAACCTACTGCCGACACCAAGATACGCCTGATTAGAAGATGCGTTCAAGCCGCCTTCACGCTGCCCTGTGCGATTAAACGGGGCGCCATTTCGGTTGTTCCTTAAATCCGGATTCAATTCTAAGCTCTTCTCCCGCGTAGTCTCTGCGCCCTCTGCATCAGTGGTGAATAACCGTTCAAAACAATCACCGCGGAGCAAGTTCAAATTGGGCGGGCGCCGGTCATCGCAGATTGTTAATCGTCAGGTCCAGTTGTGCGGTGCGTTGTGCAATGTCGGCAATGCGGGCGCGCACCTCATTCACTTTTTCAGCGGGCGCTCGTTCGGCAAACTGCGGATTCGCGAGTTGCGCCTCGAGCTTGGCTGCCTCGGCCGCAAGTTTCTCCTTTTCCTTGCCAAGTCTCTGCCGCTCCTGCCCAAAATCGATCAAGCCGGCGAGAGGCACAGCCACTTCCGCGCCACCGGACAACACCGCACGCGCCGAAGCCTGTGGCGCATTTAGTTGCTCATCGATAGAAACCTCAGACGCACGCAATAGCCGGCTAATCTGATTGGTGTTCGCGGAGAAAACAGCTCGCATCTTTTCATCCGGAGCGGCTATCAGGATCCGAATGGGCTCGCTGGGTTTGATATTCATCTCTGAGCGAATATTGCGCACGCGCGTAACGACATCCATCACTACCTGCATCTCCCACTCAACGGCTTCATCAATCAGGTTCAGCCTTGCTTCCGGGTACGGACCCAGCATGATCGTCGGTTCGGCATCGCGATACGCCGGATGCAATAAGTGTTTACCGGTTCCTGGGAGACGCTGCCAAAGGTCTTCAGTGATGTAGGGCATGAAGGGATGCAACAATCGCAGGGCTTCCTCGAGCACAGACAACAGACGAGTGCGGGCAGCTGTTCTCTGCTCCGTGGCTTCCTCCAACGAGACTTCGGCTTTTGTGAGCTCAATGTACCAATCGCAGAAATCGTCCCAGAAAAAATGGTAGAGCGTCTGCACTGCTTCATGAAATTGGTAGCCGGCTAGCGCCGCGCGAACATCGCGGGCCGTTTTGTTGATACGCGAGAGTATCCAGCGGTCATGCAGGGCCAGGTCGACAGAACTGTTTAAAGCTTCCGGGGCGATGGTCGCGCCCTCTGAGTTAAGCAAACAAAAGCGCGCCGCGTTCCAGATCTTGTTGGCAAAGTTTCGATACGACTCAACCTGCTTGTCGTTCCAGCGAATGTCTGTACTGCCGACCGAGGCAAGTTTTAAACGAGTCGCGTCCACCCCATACTTGTCGAAAACCTCCAGCGGGTCGATGCCGTTCATTTTCGTTTTCGACATACGTTGTCCCTGCGCATCGAGAATTGTGCCTGTAACAAAGACATCGGCGAACGGCTCGCGCCCAATGAATTTTAATCCAATCATCACCATGCGTGACACCCAGAGGAAAATAATGTCGCGGCCGGTCATCAGCACTG
>DATGYM010000300.1:0-9169 GCA_035297925.1 Pyrinomonadaceae bacterium
AGGTCGTGGAGTTGCTTGAAAGCTGGATTGTTGGTAAGTCGGTCGCGCCCAGACTGGATTTGAAGCCAAGCGTCGGGCGGGCTATCAAATTTCTCAGCGACTTCTCGCTCGTGGTTGGTATTGATTTCCACGGCTCCGAATAACCTTCCAAGAGCTGGGAGGTCTAACATGTATTTGTTCTGCGTTCTGAGCCGCTCGGGAAGCAACTCGGAGATACTGATGCGGCGCGCCTGATCTACCGAAATCTTTAGCCAGTCCTGACCGGCTGTATTTTGAGATCCGTAATAAGGCAGTCTGAAGCCAGCATCGTATACCGAGACATTTCCAAACTGATCCAAGTACTTTCGCAGGTCACCAACCGCAATACCCGAAGGCTGCCTGCCGGCAGCTTTGAAAATCAGTATCTCGAAATTCACGTTATCCACTAATGGCTCGCCGGACTCATTACTCCTTTGTTTAATTGGTAGGCGAGTCGTACTTCGAAAAGACTTACGTTGATTGGAACCTTCTGGGTAGCCGGCTTTGAACTCGAGGGATACGGAAGCCGAACCGTTGGAACGCCCTCGTTCCAACTTTCCATAGATCCGTGCCTGCCAGTTTGAAAACACTTTCTCAAGTGTTTCATCAAATGCTCGTTTTGCGTCAGCAATATCTGGAGCGTCAATCTCAATATCAAAATCCTCTGGCCGCCGTTTCCTTATGTCTTGCTTCTTATGAGTTCTCTCATGGTCGGAGCGGTTGAATGGAGAACGAAGCATCCACACATCCGACCCTAAGTCTCTAATGGTGTCAGCATTCCATTCGTGTTTGAGGGTCTTTAGGGTAATTCTAGTGCCAAACTTACTTCCCTCCACATATTCAGCGGTTTTGGATAGCCTATCCCACGCTACATTGACCTTACTCAGGTTTTGGCCCGGAATCGCATTTCTCCAGTCGACCAGTGAATAAAGCAAGCATTCTGGATTTTTGATCGAGGTGCTTTCAAGAATCATTTCATCGGCTAAAAATTGCGCGGCGAGCCTCCCGATCCCCTTTGACCCGGTTAGGGGCCGATGAAGGATCTGTGATCTTGCTTGGTCCACTTTGTGCGTCGTGCCGATCCTCATCCAGTAGCGAAGAAAATCCCGCGCTGACATACCAATTCCGTTATCAGAAACAACAATCTCGTCCTCGCGAAATTCGATACGACAGGTTGATGCGTCAGCATCAAATGAGTTCTTTATTAACTCACCGAGCGCGATCGCTGGCTGACCAATGAGGCGTTCTCCCAGTTCGCGTAGGAGAGCAGCGTCTACGATGAATTGTCGATCTCTCACTTAATAAGGTACAAGTTGAACGTTATGAGCAAAGCGGCCGATATTTCGCGCTCTGGGCCGCAAAGGTTTCTGGACGGAGAACCGATAGACCCAGATCGCTCCGCCCTGATGGCTCGTGTTAGGGACAAGCATTCTAAACCGGAAATGGTTGTTCGCAGAATAGCTCACCGTTTGGGCTATCGATTTAGATTACACCGACGCGACTTACCGGGTACACCGGACCTGGTATTTCCATCATTGCGCAAGGCCATTTTTGTTCACGGTTGCTTCTGGCATCGGCATAAGGGTTGTGCGCGTACCACATCGCCAAAAACCCGTCGCAATTATTGGGCGCAGAAATTCGAATGCAACATCAAGCGCGATGCGCAGAAGAAAAAACTACTAAAAGCTTGCGGCTGGGATGTTTTGATCGTTTGGGAATGTCAGACGTTTGAGACTGACAGCCTGTCACGACGAATTGCCGCGTTCTGTTCTCGCTAACTCGGCTGAGGAGATGCTCGATGAAGAAAGTTAGACCAGTTGTTGCTCGCAATGCCAGAGAGCTCGCGAAGGTGTTGGGCCTGGCACCAGCCGAAGGAATGGAGATCGAATTCCGCAGCGACTTGAACGATAAGATCATCGAGGTTGTCACCAAGAAGGGATTGACTCACTCAGACGTAGCGCGGCTCGCTCACACGTCACGCACTCGCGTGACCGCCATTCTGAACCGTAACACCCACGACATTTCAACCGATCTCATGCTGCGTGTCCTGGGCTCGCTAGGGGTGCAAGCGAAACTTCAGTTCAAGAGCGCCGCCTAAGCGCTGCGCCGACAAAGCGATGTCAAACGCGCGGTCGATTTCGCCCGCGCCGAGGACCTGCTCATCGCGGTGCGGGGATGTGGTCACAGGAGAGATTGTCTGCGCAACTCACTGGGAGGCGAGATCACTTCGCTGGCAGGCAGCGAATACGCTTGGACAGACTAAACTGGGCAAGGCGGTGAGATTTAAGCGGAGAACTGCGTTAGGATCATCAGACCCAGCCGCTACCCGCAGACGGTACTGACCTCATGACCCGCCGAACGTGAGTTCCGAAAGTGACAAAGCGGCGACAGGTCGCCGCACTCCAAAAAATCGCGCCATCTTCGCGCCATCGTGGTGTTGGATGATTTAGGGCTTGCCGACTTTGTAAGACCTTGCTTGAATGATTGATTGAATGACGCTATTTCGCCTAACCGAAACGCCGTCTGCCGAAATAATAACTAGCCGAGCAGATACGACAGACTTACCGCTGGTGAAAAGGGTTCGTTCCGGCGTTAGCTGGAATCTAGCGTCGTCAATGATCGGGCAATTGATTGGTTTCGTCCGCTCAGTCGTTCTCGCGCGGCTTCTGGCGCCAGAGGATTTCGGACTGTTCGGCATGGCTTTGACAATCGTGGCGGCATTGAACGCGCTGACGACAATCGGGCTAGACCGAACAATCGTTGCAAACAAGTTCAACACGACAGATGAACTGAAAGCACACCTGAACACAGTGTGGTCGGCGGAACTCATTAGGAGTCTCGTGATGGCTCTGATGGTGTCTGCTTCAGCTTTTCCGATGTCGCGATTCTACGGGCAACCGGAACTTAAGATCATCATTCCGATTCTCGGCTTCGTAAGCTTCATTCAGGGATTTCAAAACATCGGCTTGGTATTGCTGCGCAAGGAGATTAACTTCGCGAGGATCTTCTGGTACGAACTTGCCACGAACGTCTCCGGAATAGCGTTGACTGTGGCCCTGGCCCTGGTCATGCGAAATGTTTGGGCGCTGGTGATTGGACTGTTGCTAACTGCTGCCTTGGGGACGGTCCTCTCTTACATCTTTTATTCGTATCGCCCGCGTTTGGCGTTCGAAAAGATTGCTCTTCGCCGCGCCTTGAGCCTGGGAAGGTTTACTCTGGTGATCGCAGTCGCTTCATATGTGACCAACATGGCAGACAACGTGGTGGTCGGCCGTTTACTGGGGACCGGCGCACTCGGCAACTATTCTCTGGCTTTCAACATTGCCAGCGCTCCGATCGTCGTACTGGTTTTCTCTCTTGGCACAGTGTTCTTTCCTGCCTATGCCGAAATTACTTCCGAGCAGCCAAAGCGTTTGGAGCTGGCCTTCACCAAAGTTTTCAGCATCTCCCTGCTGATCATGCTCACGATCACAGTGCCCTTGTTTCTGCTTGCCGGAGAGATAGTTCAACTACTCTTCGGCGACAGATGGGCCACCGCGGGAACAGTTCTGCGTGTCCTGGCGTTAGCCATTCCGCTACGCGGGCTAGCTCAGATCATCTCCACCGCTTTCTGGGGTTTGAACAGGCCAAAAGAGGTGGCCATGGGAAGAACGCTCGAGGCGGTCGTCTTTCTTACCGCACTTTATCCGTTGATAACAGTTTTCGGATTGCCCGGGGCAGGTTGGGCCGGCGTGATCGCTTATGCGTTTGCCTGCGTTAACCGTCTTGTTGCACTAAACAGGATCATCCCTGGCATCTCGTCAAAGCTCTTACCAATTTCACTATCCACCCTGGCAGCGGCCGGGGCCGGACTGCTGATTGCGGGCGTGAGCCTGACCTTTCTTACGTCACCGCTGCCACGAGTGATATTGGGTGGTTTGATCTCAACGATCATTCCCGCTGTGATCTTGCTTTTGGTGCGCGCTGATTTGAGAAGGTGGATTGTTGAGTGGATTTCCTAATCTGACCTGACATGCGAAGTAAATTCCTGATGAAGGTAGGAGTGATCCGGCCGAGAAGGAGCGCACAGCCTGAGATTGTCACCACTATTCTTTCTAGCCAAACATGTATCCAGCCGCTAAACTCTAGCTTTTAGTTCCTAAGTAACCTCGTATGACCTTGACCGCAAATCCTTTGATTAGCGTTGTTATGCCCGTATACAACGCGCTTCCATTTCTTGACGAGAGCATCAGCAGCATTCTTGAACAAACTCTGAGAGACTTTGAGTTTGTAATTCTCGACGACGCTTCCACGGACGGTTCCGTCGAGCTTCTCCGGGAATGGTCGCTACGGGATGAGCGAATTCAGCTTCACGAAAGCAAAAAGCGGCTGGGCGTCTCAGGCAGCTCAAACGCGGTAGTTTCAAAGGCGCGTGCTCCGATAGTCGCGCGCATGGATGCTGACGATATCGCGCACCCAGATCGGCTTAGAAGGCAATGGAATATTATCGAGGGCCGTCCGGATGTTGCTGTTATCGGAACGCTCTGCAAGGGAATTGACGCCAGAGGCCGAGAAGTTCGTCCTCGGGATCGCTGGAGGCTGGTGCGACGTTCCATTCACATTCCGTTCCCCCATGGCTCTGCCATGTTTCGACGTGAGGTTTTTGACCGGGTCGGTGGTTATGATGAAAAGGCAGCGGGCGGCGAAGACCAGGATCTGTTCTTGCGAATGGCAGCTCGCGGACGCGTGTTAACGTTGCCGGACGTTCTTTACAGCTACCGTTATCACTCAAGTAACGCGACGCTCTTAAATGGCAAGCGTGCGGTCGGCGAGAACCATTGTAAAAATGGCGACGCGCTGGCGGCATTTTACATGCTTGGCGCCATGCGACTTTGGGCCGGGGATCCACCAAGATTGCTCCAGCCCATGTTCGAGAAAAAGTCCCTGAAGTGGAATCCCAAGACATTGATGATTTTGGCTTCAGCAATTTGGGGTCATATAAGCCCGTCTACTCTGAGAGTTTTCCTGCGGTCGTCGATCCGTGCGCGTGATCTTGTTGCCAGCCTCCGAGTAAAAGACGGTAAACCCTACGAATGGCAGTCAGAATAATCGTCGTCGGCATGGGCTCATCATGGACCGTGCGCGCAGACAGTATTGAAAACTTGCCATCTCATGCCAATAGAAGTGAACAAAATAATTCAGGGGCTATGGATTGGCTCTGAGCTTTCAGTGATGGAGCAGTTGTCGATCTCTTCCTTTCTCCTCAACGGGCATGAGTATCATCTCTACGTTTACAATGATTTGAAGTACATTCCGGCCGGAACTGTCGTTATGGATGCGAGCGAGATACTGCCCTCCTCCCGCATCTTCCAATACAAATGCCGTCCCAGTTACGCCGGGTTTGCAAATTTCTTTCGCTATAAGTTGCTCCTGAAACGGGGCGGCTGGTGGGCCGATACCGATACTATTTGCCTGAAGCCGTTTGATTTTCCTGGTGAGTATGTTTTCTCTAGCGAGATAAACCATAAAGGACGCGAAGTTGTTAACGCAGGCGCGATTAAGGCCCCGCCGGCGAGTGACGTGATGGCGTACGCCTGGGACGTTTGTCAGAGAAAGAGCCCAGCGCGCCTGGTTTGGGGCGAGACCGGCCCAGGACTCATGGCCAAAGCAGTAAAGAGGTTTGGGTTGGAGAAGTACAAAATGAGTCACAAGGCTTTCTGCCCGATCGATTATGAAGAGTGGCGCAAAGTGCTGCAGCCTGGTTTTGAGCTGTTATTCGACGAACGGACTTATGCGATTCATCTTTGGAATGAAATGTGGCGTGCCGCGGGTCAGGATAAGAATGCTCAATATGATCAGACCTGCCTTTACGAGAAACTAAAGCGTACTTACTCTCCTATCACCGGCTCAGCGCGCGACGCGGGCTCCCTCAAGCCCGTAGAGACGAACACCGCGTGTCGGCTTCCGCCGGAGCGCAGCCGTTCATGAGGGTGATTGGATTGGCGCGGGATAACTCATGGCGAATGCACCTGGATAACCCGTGGCGAATGCTCAAACATGTAAGAATCGGGGAATGGCGAGTTGTCTCTTTAGAACATTAATGAGAGATAGCGGCGTCAGGCTGTGGCGATTCTTTCGTCTTGTGTCAATCCTTCGACGAGATTTACAACGGAATACCCATGCGCCGCAGCAGTTCGGCGAAGCGCGGGTCGCTACGAATTGGATCCCAAACGGGCTCGTCTTTATAAAAGCTTCCGATCGCTCCCGTTGCTAAGCCACGTTCCAGCCATGAAAACGCAAGCTCCTTCTGATTCAAAGCCGAATAGATTTTGGCGATCCAGTGCGCCTCGCTCAGGCTCGCACCAGACATCGCGTCCAGCTCTTTGATGGTCTCAAGTGCTTCGGCACGCTTCCCCTGCGCCGCGTAGACCGCTCCAGTATCGTAAATCAAGATTGAATCATTCTTTCGCTCTCGCTTAGCCTTCTCCAATTCCGCGAGCGCTTCGTCGAACTTCCCGTTTTGAATGTAAATTCCAATTTCAAAGGTGCCCGTAAAAGATGGGCCCAGTTCATTGGACTGCCGCAGCAGCTCCAGCGCTTGCACGTAGTCTCGCTTGAAATAGTGAGGCATGGCCACTTGCCGCGCGATGATTGGTGAGAGTGGGTCGAGTTCACGGGCTTTCAGAAATTCCTCTAAGCCTTCATCGAAACGCCCCTGTTTCATGAATGAGAGTGCGAGGTATTGATGGCCCAGCGCTAAGCTTGGGCTGAGTTCGATCGACCTGCGCAACTCACGATCGCCGAGCGAGAAATTGTACGGTGTAAACGCGGTGTCGACGTAACCGGTTAGTGCGTGAGCCTCGGCCAGGTTTTCATCGAGCGCCAGGGCTTTGCGTGCAGCCTCTTCTGCTTTGCGGTGGGCTTCGACTGGCGCAATATAGCCGCGGACACCGAGAGCCGAATAGGCATCACCTAGACCTGCGTAGGCGAGCGCATAATTGGGATCTTCATCAATCGCCTTCTCACAATAGCGGATAGCGGTCAGCAAATCCGCGCTGGTCCGACGCTGGGTATACGCCCGTCCCTGCATGTAATACTGGAAAGCCTTGAGGTTCCCCGTGGGCCGCTTCGCAAGCTGTTCTCTCTCACGACCGCTCAGCTTCGAACCGAGCTTCTGAGAAATCTCTTTCGCGATCTGTTCCTGGACCGTAAACACGTCGGCGAGTTTACGGTTGTACTGCTGGCCCCAAATCTGGCTGTTGTCCTGCGCGTTGATAAGTTCCACGCTGATCGAAAGACCATCACCCCGTTGTGTCACCCGTCCTGAGAGTACTGACTGCACTTTCAACTCTTTTGCTACCGTCTGCGCGTCCATCTCCTTTCCCTTGTAGTGGAAAACTGAATTGCGCGACATCACCTTGAGATTGGGCAACTGTGAAAGGCTGTTGATGATGCTTTCGGTGATTCCGTCCGAGAGGAACTCAGTGTTCGGATCGTTGTTCTGGTTGATGAAGGGCAAGACCGCAATTGAGTCAATTGTACCGTCGGTGGGTCGAGGATGCAGATAAACGATAAGGCCGACGATGGCAATAACAAGCACGAACACGGTAATCGTTGCAAAGAGCTTGTGTCGCTTGATTCTCGTCACGACGTAGTCATTGCTGAAAGCAGGGGGACTGGGCGGCACGGTTGCAGCGACGGCGCCAGGACCAGTCGGCGGCCCGCCCTGCCCGCTGCTTGTTGATGCAGAGTGAGGAAGATCTGGTGAACCCGTGCGTTCAATCTCGGCATCCACTTCCAACTTGCGCTTTAAGTTGCGCAGATCAATCAGCATATCCTTCGCGGTCTGGTAGCGCTCTTCACGGTCTTTTGTCAGAGCCTTCGTGACGATCCGTTCCAGTTCAGCCGGTACCTCATGTGCAAAGCGAGTTAGCGGTGCGGGCTCTTTTTGAAGAATTAGAGAGATGCTTTCGGCGGCAGTCTCACCGGGAAACGGCACATGACCTGTCCCCATCTCGTAGAGCACCGCGCCGAGACTCCACAAGTCGGTCCGTGCATCTATTTGTATTCCCTTAGCCTGTTCGGGCGACATGTAATTCGCCGTCCCTATCACCGTGCCAGCGCCGGTATGGACCATCGCTTTAGTCGGTGCGTCGGTGTTAGTGGTCGTTTGTTCCGGTTCCATCAGTTTCGCAAGGCCGAAATCGAGCAGCTTAACGTAGCCATCCAGCCTGACCATTATGTTTTCAGGTTTGATGTCCCGATGAATGATGCCCGCTTCATGCGCGGCTACGAGCGCGCTGGATGCCTGACTCGCTATTTCGAGCACCTCAGTCAGTTTCATCCCTTCGTTGATCCGGTGCCGCAGGGTGTCGCCATCGATGTATTCCATGGCGATGAAGTGCACGCCTTCGGCCGCTCCAATCTCGTAGATGTGAGCGATGTGGGGATGATTTAAGGACGCAGCAGCCATCGCTTCCTGATTAAAGCGACTCATGCGCTTGCGATCGGAGGCGAGATCGGCAGGTAGGATCTTTAACGCCACCTTGCGACGCAGTCTGCTGTCTTCCGCCAGATAGACTTCGCCCATGCCGCCCGCGCCCAGGGCGGAGAGCACTGTGTATGGACCAAGTCGCGTGCTTTTAGCGATAGGCATATCGCCTGTTTTCGGGGGAAATTCCGAGTATTCTATCTCCATTCGATTAGGGAGACTAGACTTCTAAGACGTTGCGGTAAGGGTGCGGACAGCTGATCCAGCAGACTTGCACAATGGTGGTGCCCCCGCAGGGATTCGAACCCCGAACCAACAGATTATGAGACGGTTTGAGGGGCATCAACAAGGCGAGACTAAACGGGATAACCCAGTATTTACCGAATCCGCAGCCGTCAAAGTAAAGTTAGGTCTTGCTACGTAAGAGCACGCCATTGCGCCATAATCGCGCACATCTGCGCATGCTCCCTTAGCCTAAAGAAATCTCGCCGGTCGTTAGATTCAAGTTAGCCATTGATGGTTCAGCTTGCCGACATCGTAAGCGTTTGTTTGAATGAATGTTCGAATGACACCGTTAAGATTAATTGAAAGCCCGATCCACCAATGCTGCTGGACCCCATGCTTACGAAGAAATCTCTGAAATGGAATCTGAGAACATTGATGGTTCTGGTTTCGGCAATG
>DATGYM010000301.1:0-4747 GCA_035297925.1 Pyrinomonadaceae bacterium
GAAAGCCCTGAGGGTTTAGGAATACCGTTCCCCGCGTTGCGCCGCCTCCGAAGTTAACCCGTCCCGTGAGTTGCGCCCCGCTGGAGGGGCCCACAAAGATGCCCGGCCGACGCCCGACTGGTCGTGGAAATTGACCGCGACTGAAACCCCCGAACCCGCCGAAAGGCGCCACATTGATGACCGTCGCAAACGAGCCGCTCCAGTTTAGGAGCGGTTGCTCATCCAATTGTCTGCGAACGTATCCAAGTTCGGCGTCCACTGCGGCCATTTCACTTCTTAACGCAGACGCCCGCGAGCGCCAGTAGGCTTCAGATTCGTTTTCCGCAGCCCGCGACTGGGCCAACTCTCTCGCAATAACCTCAGCCTCAGCCGCTGCCTGTTTCCTCGACTCCCCCACGGACGGCAGTCCCAGTTGCTTGCGCCTCGTTTCATAAGTCAACTCGCTATTGCGCCGCCGAAGCATCGCCGATTCCAAATCACGATTCGTGATCGTTCGCCGCGTGGCTGGTGCCTGAGTGTTCGAGATTTCCCTTTCAGCGCTCGAACCGGTCGCCGCTGTCTGAATGCGACGCATAAAGCTTCCCGGCGACTCGTTATTAGCTTTTTCTGTGGCGACGATATCGATCGCGGCGGTTTCAAGCGTGATTTGCACTCCCGGCGAAACTTCGTAAGTTAGAGTCGATGCCGTTACTACGAAATGGCTCGGAATTTCTACGCGTTTTCCGCCACGCATTACAACAGTGTAAGCATTGGCCACGGCATAGAAGAGGCACAAAGCAGCAAGAATGAACGCGATTCGAACAACAGCCCGGCCGGTGGTGTGAAGTTTTTGCATAGTATTACTTCCTATACCTCGTGCCATTCGATATGTTTACCGAGGGAAATTTGAAACAAGTATAACATTTCGCCGAAAACTCATGCGCGTTAGCCGGCCGTGTATTCTATTTATCCGCTGGGCGTTTTTCCTCTCGAAAAAGCTTTCCAAAAGACTAACAGTTTGATATACAGGGCTTTCACTAGCGCTTGCCCTCGCGTACAGCGGACGCGTTTCAATCTCGCAACGGCCGCACGGTTATCAACCTTTTTAAGAGGAGACTAAACAGAAATCATGGCAAAGACTGTTTGCAAGATTCTAGGCGTCGTTCTTCTTCTGGTTGGGATTCTGGGATTTTTCTCGCCGCATTTACTTGGCGCGCACCTGATGCCTGCGCACAATCTCGTGCACATCGTCTCCGGAGCGTTAGCCATCTATTTCGGCTTTTCCGGATCGTTATCGGCGGCAAAGAATTTCTGTCTGATTTTTGGACTCATCTATCTGGCGTTGGGATTCCTGGGGCAGTTTGTGCTCGGCGATCCCGCCTTGGACAGAATGTGGCATTTAGGGCCGTTGGAATTAGCCAGAGTAGATCACTTCATTCACATCCTGCTGGGCGTAATTTTCCTGGCGGGTGGTCTGCTCACGAAAAAACCGTAGCCGCGCGCCGACTCCGCAACGCGCGTAAAGTTTCAGGTTGCAAGAACAGGCTCGATAAGCGGCGCACTTGCGCCCCAGAGCTTTGAATCCTGCAACCTGAATTGTTTTTGCGACTCAGAACTTGAACGTCACACCACCGCGGGCGGTAATCCCCGGAGCACGAAAGCCATTTTCATAGTAGGTGCGGTCGAGAATGTTTCCGGCGCCGGCAAAAAATGTCGCTATGGTTCTTTCGGAAAACCGTTTCTCGAAGCTCCCGAACAAATCCGCTTTTGTATAACCGGCGAAACTAAGTTCCATGCGGAAAGGAAAACTGATTTCAAACACCGGCGCGATATAGGAACTGTTTGTGTTGACATCGAAATTGACAACAACAGGTCCGTAGCGCTGCGTCAGGTTGAAGTTGAAGCTGTGCCTCGGAATTACATATTCAGGTCGCAAGCCGCCGGCAGCTAATAAGCGATCGCTGTTCGTATAGGTGTATGAGGCGCCGATGGCGGTGCCGCGGAGCGGGGCGGCCTCAACAAAAGTTTCCAAACCTCGCGACAACCCGCCGGGTTGATTTCCGTAACCACTGAAACGGCCCACGCCAAGCGGGTCAATTGCAAAGCCGGTAAAGGCGATCGTGCGTTGCAGCCGAGTGTAAAAGTAAGTGAACCCGGCAAGCACGCGATCGCGCGCCAGCCGTTGGTCAATACCACCATCGAGGCTGAGCGATTGTTCGGCTTTGATAGTTGGGTCTCCAAAGCGGACAAAGCCCGCCCCGGGAAAAGAGCCGGCGCCAAAGCGTTCGAAAAGCGATGGCGCGCGGAAACCATTGCCGGCATGCGCACGCAGTTTCGTGCTGGTTGAGCGGATAAAATACGCGACTGCACCGTCACCGGTGAAGGAAGACTTGACGTTAATATCACGCAGAAAGCCCGGCCTGTCGGCCGCTCGAATACGATAAGACTGGCCGCGAGCTGCAATTGTTACTTGCAGACGGTCGCGGAAAAATGTCAGTTGATCCTGGCCAAAAATTCCAAGAGTCCTTTGCCGATCGGTAGTATTGTTGAAGAAACTAAACGAGGGTATCGATTGTTGAAACAACGATTCATTTTCAGCCTCAAAGCCGATGGTGGCGAAATTTGACCGCGGCAGTGACAGGTTTAATCGGGCATCGAGTGTGTCGGTAACGCCGCGGTTAACGCTGAAGAATTCGAAGTCGCCGAAAGCATAGAAGGAGGCAAACCTGGGATCGATTTTCGCTCCGTTGTAATTCCGCCGATTAGTGGAAACGCGCTGGTAAGCGACCGAATACGAGATGCGGTCGGTGAGTGTGTGCATTAGTCTGCCGGAGCCCACCAGTAATCGGTTGCGTCGTCCCTGGTCGGGGTTATTAAAGTCCGGCTGGAAAGTTTCACCCGCGACAGCGTTTGGGAAACTCTGCGTGCTGCCAAATGCTGCAGGCAGAGCAAACGGGCTGTCGTTGATGCGCGCGTTGCCAATCGTCCCATAAACATTCGCCACTATTGTGAGCGAAGGACTGGCGTCAATTTGAATTCGGCCGCTGCCTGCCGAACTGCCATACTCATCCTGACCATCAACGCCGTGACGTACATCCACACGATTCAACGCGAGATTGTAACCAACAATTCCGGTCCCTCCTGAGGCCTGCAGCCGTTCGCGAAAAGTCGCCAGATTGCCGCCCTCGGCTCCGACCAGAAAATGCGTGCCGTTATCGTTTGACGCAGTGACAAGATTAATTACGCCTCCGATTGCGTTGCTGCCATAAATTGAAGAGCCTGAACCACGCAGAATCTCTACGCGATCAACGGCGAGAGGAATTAGATCGCTGAACAGCGACAGGGCTGATCCGTTGATGTCCGAAGCGTCGCGAACTCGAAGACCGTCAAACAGTAATGCCGTGTCAGACGTGCGCTGGCCGCGCAGGCGGAAGGTCGTCAGAGCACCCGGCGATCCCTGTTGCTGTACTCGCAAACCGGGTACGCCTCGCAGTGTATCCCCAAGATCTAGTTGATGCCCGTCTTCAATGTGTTGTGCATCAAGGATTGAGATTACTTTGGCTACTTCCACGGGCCGCTGCGGAGTTCCCGTTGCGGTTATCACCACACTCTCGTTGATAACGGCGACCCTTAGTCGCAGGTCAAGTGTTTCCGTCTTGCCCGTTGCCAGGCGAACCAGCGGCGATGTGAAATCAGAAAACCCGCGGGCCTTTACTTCGAGGAAATAGTCTCCGGCCTGAAGATCGTGGAAGGCAAACGCGCCGTTAGCATCCGATCTCGTGAGTTGTTCCCGGCCTTGACGGGAACGGAGTCGAATTTCTGCGCCGGCGACTTTGGCGCCTTGTTCATCGCCGACGGTACCTGTAATAGAGGTTGCGCCCTGCGCAAATGTGCTCAAAGCGAAACAGAGTGTGATCAGGATCAAAGTTAACCCTGAGCAGGATCTATTTTTTCTACTTGTCTTTCCAAACGTTTCTCTTTTCATCTTTAGCTTCTCCTGCCCGACGCAGTGCGAGCTGATACTGACACGACCTTGAGGTGTCCTGACTTGCGGCTGTGACTCGGATTAGGAATCGCCAATGCCTTTCGCCTTCCCAGACAATTGTCCAGTGGCTTACAAAAGGCATCGTCACCGCTTACAGTTGCGCGGGCAGTGACGGCTTTGCACCGTCTTCCCTCGCCGGCCGTTCATTGGTTAACGGATAGCCGGAGCACTGTGTGCTGCGGCGTTACATTCGACGACTAACAGTCCCTTGATCGGATCACTAAATTCCTTTTCTATCGCAGTGCTTCGTGCACCGGCGTAATGCGCGGCACGCCCGAAACCGGATGCGCATCTACCAGCACGCGCACCGCAAAAACCTCATTCAGGAGCCCCGGCGTTAAGACTTGCTCCGGCGTTCCAAAAGCGACGCTTTTCCCGTCTTTCATTAAGAGGACGAAATCCGAAAATTCAGCCGCCAGATTCATATCGTGCGTGACGACCAGCGCTGCAATGCCGCGACTGTCGCAACGCCGCCTCACCAACGCCAGAATCATGGCCTGATGAGCCAGGTCGAGATTTGCTGTTGGCTCATCAAGCAACAGAATCTTCGCCTCGGTTGCCAGCGCTCGCGCCAGGACCGCGCGCTGGCGCTCGCCCCCTGACAATTCATTCATGGGCCGGTAGCTAAGATCCTGGAGTTGCGTTTCTTTTACCACCTCGCGCGCGACAGTCAGATCATGGGACGTTTCCCAACCCCATCCGCCGGTACTGGACCATGCATAA
>DATGYM010000302.1:0-6771 GCA_035297925.1 Pyrinomonadaceae bacterium
GAGCGGCTCAAGCCGTTCATCGGGGACGGCGACTACGCCGACGTTTGGTTCGATGGTGGCAAAAGGATAGTTGGCGGCAAGGGCCGCTGTTTGCGCCGTGAGCGCATTAAAAAGTGTCGACTTGCCAACGTTGGGCAAGCCAACAATTCCTGCTCGTAACATTAGTTGGTTTCCTCAGTTTTGAAACTACTCGATAATATTCCGCCGCGCAAATGCGGACTTGAGTGGCCCTGGATGATTGTGATTACCCGAATCTCGGAAAGGGCTGGAGCTGCTGAAACAAAAATTTTGCGCGGCGAAAGCAATGTGGCGGGTTTAGATTTTCTCCTTCCCTCTCTTTCGGCTAGTTCGGATCTGGCGGGCAGCAGCGTAAATCTGCAGCTTGGTTTTCTTAACCTTTTGCGGCTGCTGCATTGGTTCGCGGTTCGCGTATAATCCCGCCGACATAATCAGTTTGCTTATGGAGAAGGGCCAGACGGAGCGAGCCTCGAATCTGTAATCATCCGTCAGCGACTACGTGATCATCTCACTTGCGCTCGTGCTGCTTGTCACTGCCAGTGCCACGTTGGCCAGTTACGTGTATGACGAGGACGCTGCATTTGCCGCGCGGCTTTGTGCCGGGGCGTGTATTGGCGTCGCAGCTTTGGGCCTGATCGGATTTATTTTTGCCTCTTTCCTCGGACTAACCAGTCTGACAATCCTGCTTACGTCAGTGGTGCTGGCTGCGCTGCCACTCCTTCTATTGACGAAGTCCAATCGCAGGGCACTTATTCAACGGGATTTGCGGTCCAACTGGCGAGCGCTTAGCCGGGGGTTGTCTGATCCCACGCGGATCCCCCTTGGCTACACACTCTTCTATATTGTGGTTGCCGCAATTCTATGGCGGGCTTTTCAGCGCGCCATGATTGACGTACCGGAAGGAATTTTCACCGGAGTCCTTAACAACTTCGGCGACCTGCCCTTTCACGTAAGCGTGATCAGCGGTTTTGCTTTTGGCAACAATTTTCCGCCCGAGGATCCCACCTATGCAGGTGTGCGGTTCACCTATCCGTTTCTGACCGACTTCGTTTCTGCAATTTTCGTGCGTTGCGGCGCCGACCTGCGCCAGGCGATGTTCCTGGAGAATTTCGTGGTGGCCTTCGCTTTTGTCGGTGTAATGCATCGCTGGGCACTGGCGATGTTGCGTGACAAGCTGGCGGCGATTATCGCCCCTGTTCTCGTTCTTCTTAATGGCGGCTTCGGCTGGATTCTGTTGTGGAGACAGCTAAACCAAAAAACTCCGGATGGGCTGGCCGGCATCATTCAAAATCTGCCGCCCTCGTTCACAATTATTCCTGAGACGACCTGGCGCTGGGGAAATGCTATCTCTACTTTACTGATTCCGCAGCGCGGTTTTTTGCTGGGATTGCCCCTGGCCGTAATCGTGTTTACACAATGGTGGTTAGCGGAGGAAAAGACAGGCCAACCGCGAAAACGCGAAGAGGGCAAAAGGGAAAGAGGGGAAGAGGCGAAAAGGGGAAAGGGGAAACAAAGGAAAGCGAAGCCGGCGATACAACAAGCACAACCGGCCTCATCAGAACGCTTGTACGTTCCCCCGTTACCCTTTTACCCTTTTCCCCTCTCGGCTCGGCGCATGATAGCGGCCGGGGTGGTGGCTGGTCTGCTGCCGTTGGTGCACGCGCATAGCTTTGTAGTAGTCATGTCTGTGGGGGGATGTATTGCCCTGCTGCAAAGGCGCTGGCGGGACTGGATAACGTTCGGCATTGTTGCGGCGATCATCGCGCTGCCGCAGATGTGGTGGTCAACTCACAACAGCGCAGTAGATGCAGGAAAGTTTTTTGAGTGGCACGTGGGCTGGGACCACGGTCAGGAAAACGCGATCTGGTTTTGGTTCAAAAACACGGGACTTTTCATACCCTTGACGTTGGCTGCGATACTCTGGCGGCGCGAAAGAGAAGTTCTGGTTTCCCGCCGGCTCTTAATATTCTTTTCGCCTTTTTTACTCTGCTTTATCGTTCCCAACCTTACAAAGTTGGCTCCGTGGATTTGGGACAACATAAAAGTATTGTTCTATTGGTGGCTGGCGTCGGCGCCGCTGGTTGCTTTATTGCTCGCCCGGCTCTGGCACAAAGGCGGCGCGAAAAGGATTGTCTCAGTTGTTTTATTTGGCTGCCTGACCCTGGCGGGCGCTTTGGATGTTGCCGCCATTGTCCTGCGTTCCAACCGGTACGAGATTTTTAACGCACGCGGGATTCAATTTGCTGAGTTGATAAAGCGGGAAGTGCCGCCGAATGTGGTGGTGATTCACGCCCCAGTTCATAACCACCCGGTTTTTCTCACCGGAAGAAGGTCATTGATGGGGTATCCCGGACATGTCTGGACTCACGGACTCGACTTTATTCAGCGCGAGTCGGAAATCAAAAGAGTCTATGCAGGCGCTCCGGATGCGTTTGCCATTTTGCAAAAATACGGGGTCGACTATGCTGTGGTCGGCCCACTCGAACGCAACATGATGAGTGTGAATGAGCTGTTTTTTTCCAGATTTCAGATCGCGGGAGAAGTAGGTGAGTACCGCCTCTACAAAATCACGCAGCCCTAAGCGCGAGGGCTCTTCGAAAGGAGCAGTGCGAGCGCGACGAAACATACAGTCGGCCGGCACGCCGGTCGAACCCGTAATCTCGCAGCGCGCCTGGTTTTTGGCCACGGCTGCAATCCTTCTGGTTGGAGCAATTCTTCGTTTATACGATCTCAACCTGGTTCCCCTTCATCACGATGAAGGTGTTAACGGGAATTTTCTCGTGCGTCTGGTGCGTGACGGTTACTACCACTACGATCCTGCCAACTACCATGGTCCAACTCTTTACTACTTCGCGGCCATTTTCCCATGGCTTCTGAGAGTGTTGTTTGGCCCTAATGCGCAGAACAAATACGGCCTGACTACTGTCGCTATCAGGTTTGTTCCGGCGCTGTTTGGGCTGGCGACGATTGGGCTGGTCTTCACCTTGCGGCGAAACCTGGGAACAATCTCAACGCTTGGCGCTGCGTTTTTGCTGGCCGTCTCGCCGGGCGCAGTTTATCTATCGCGCTACTTTATTCACGAAACGCTTTTCGTTTTCTTCACGCTGGCCATCGTGGTCTCGCTGGTTAAATACTTTGAGGACCCAAACCCTATCTATTTGATCCTCCTGGCTGTGGCCGCCGCGTTGCTGTTTGCCACCAAGGAGACAGCGATGATCTCGGCTGCGGTGCTCTTGATAGCTGTAGTTGTAACACGTGTCTATCGTCGGCTTTGGCGTTCCGCTTCAGGCGAGCCAAGGCAAAAAAGGAATCGGACTCACGGCGAGGCCGGAGATTTTCGCACTGTTCTTGAACGCGCCGGCGGTCCAACCAGGCTGGCAGTCTGGTTGGCAACTGTCGTTATCATTTTCATCGGCGTGTACGTCATTTTCTATTCGTCTTTTTTTACGAACTATCCGCAGGGAATTTCTGACTCACTCAAAACCTTTCAGTTTTGGACTAAGACAGGGCAGGAAGCGCACAAACATTCACCAGCAACTTACATTTGGTGGCTCCTCCTTCAGGAGTCGCCGCTATTGGTTCTGGGCGCAGTGGGAGCGGTGTTGGCTTTGTGGAAACCGAAGAAGTCATTCGCGCTTTTCGCGGGATTTTGGGCTTTCGGACTGATCGCCGCCTATTCCCTGATTGCCTACAAGACGCCATGGCTCTCATTGAACTTCATCGTTCCCCTTGCACTGACAAGTGGGGTGGCTATCGATTGGCTCTATCAAGAGCTTTGTAGATTAGAAATCGGCAGCCGAATGCGTTGGAGCATCCTTGCCGGAGCCGTCTTACTAGCGATAGGTCCTTTGCCCGGAGTGTCAAGGATTTTTGAAGAGGTGGCCTCTTCAGCAGCAGCTGGATTATTTAAGGGACTAGCTTCCGCCAATCTTCACTGGAAAACTTTTATTCCGGGTTACCAAACCATCGATCTAAATTTCATCAACTACGACAACGATAATCGCTATTACGTCTATGTGTACGCTCACACGCGTCGCGAAACATTGAGGTTGATGGACGAAATCAACAAACTGGCAGAACGCACGCATCAGGGAACTGATACCGGTATCACGATCGTCTCACCAGACTATTGGCCGTTGCCCTGGTATCTGCGCGACTATAAGCGAGTCGGCTATCACGGTCACATGACTCCATCAAATGAACCGATCATCGTCGCGAGACAGGATCAAGCGGCTGAAGTGCAAACAACTTTTGGCGATCGCTATCAGCAGATTCAATCTGGCTTCAATACGGCTGGCAGCTTCGCCTTAAGGCCCGGTGTCGACCTGCTTCTGTACGCCCGCCGCGAACTGGTGCATTGAGTCTCACCGTCTGCCGCATCAGTGTTTTCGCTTGCTGCCCTATGATAAATTACTGCGTTCGCAGAGACCTCGAGTCTTCTTACTGAATTCCCATATTAACCTATGCAGAAATATCGGCCCTTCCTAATCATCGCGATCGCGCTCGTGGTCGCGGTGATCGGCGGAATACTCTTCTTTAGATCTAGTCGCAATCAAGATGCATTCACAGCTAGACCAGCGGGCCCGTCGTCATCGCCTACAGCTTCGAATGCGGCGCGTCCACTTCCAGCCGACGCGGTTGTCACGCTTGAAGAGTTTGGCGACTACCAATGCCCGCCTTGTGGCGCGCTACATCCCACTCTCAAGAAGTTAAAAGAGGAGCTGGGAACTCATCTGAATTTCGTTTTTCGCAATCTGCCTCTGACGGCAATTCACAAGAACGCGCTGGTCGCGGCACAGGCGGCTGAGGCCGCCAGGGTGCAAAGCCGTTTTTGGGAGATGCACGATTTCTTGTATGAGAACCAGGATTTGTGGAAAGACGACGTTAATCCAAAGACTATATTTCTGAAGGTTGCCGCTGATCTTGGACTCGACACCGCGCGCTTTGCTCGTGATATGGATGATAAGCAGGTGCAACTCCGAATTGCAGCCGATGAGGATGCCGCCCGCGACCTGGGCATCAACGGAACGCCAACAATATTGATAGAAGGTCGTGAATTACGCCCCGAAGTCACTAACCCAGACGGCGTTCGCAAGGGAATTGAGCTGATGCTGGCCCGAAAAGCGAGCCCTGGTTCCTAAGTTAGAGGGCTGACCGATTGCGGTCGTTGAACCCAGCGGCGAACCGATGCCACCCCGAAACTTTAAGCGTTGTCAGTTAACTTTGCTGACTGCATCATTAAAGTTCCGTAACCTCAAGTTTTAGTTGACATTCTAAGCAAACCCCACTTATATTGGCACGCCCGTGCATAGCCTTCCCGAATTCGGTATTCTGGTCGAGCATCAGGCAAATAACAGACGATTTTTTGCATGTTCAAACTGAAACGCCTCGAGATTACCGGTTTCAAATCCTTCGCGGACTACACTGAGATTCTCTTCACAGGTGACGGAATTACCGCCATTGTCGGGCCAAACGGCTGCGGCAAGAGCAATGTCGCGGATGCGATAGCCTGGGTCCTGGGCGAGCAGCGGGTCAAACATCTGCGCGGCGGCGCGATGCAAGATGTCATTTTTCAGGGCTCACGAAATCGCCCGCCCAGTGGCATGGCTGAAGTCGTCATGCATATGGTTCGCGACGAGGCTATCGAGCACGAACCTGACATCGAGGACATCGATTCCACGCTCGAACAACTTGACGAGCAAATCATCGATATCGATGCCGTTATTCCTGCTGAAACGGCTGATTCAGCCTTGCAACCGCTTGAAGCGAACACTGTCGAGGCCCACACCGAATCGGGAAGCGCGGGTGAGATCAGCGTTCCTGACGACGCAGGCGAAGCGGAAACGGCTCTCGTTCCGAAAGTCCAGCACAAACGTCATTGGCGCAAGCGCAATCTGGCGCTGGAGTTTGCCCCGGGCGAATCTGTATCCGTTACCCGTCGTCTTTATCGCTCAGGCGAAAGCGAGTACCTGCTGAACGATCGTCCTTGCCGCTTGCGGGACATTCAGGATCTCTTTTCCGGAACGGGACTGGCCGGCGGACACTATGCCATTATCGAGCAGGGTCGCATTGGCCAGATCCTCTCCGCAAAGCCCATGGACCGCCGCACCATAATTGAAGAGGCGGCGGGCATCACAAAGTTTCGCGTGCGACAGCGCGCCGCCGAAGCGCGACTCGATTCTGCGCGGTCCAATCTGTCGCGCATCTCCGATATCATTTCCGAAATCGATCGCCAGGTAAACAGCTTGCGGCGCCAGGCCGCGAAGGCCCGTCGTTATGGCGTAATTCGCGAGGAGCTACGTGAGCTGCTGCGCCATGTCTTCGTCGCTGAAGATCGGAAGCTAACCAGGCTGCTGGACGAGACGCAGGCAAAACTGCAGGAAGCCAGTGCGCTCGAGCGCAGGGTCGCCGAGGACCTGGAGAGACAGGAAGAAGCGGCCCGCACTGCAACTCAGGAAGCACGCAAAACGGAAGACGATCTCGCGGCTGCGCGCGCCGCTGCTGCCGAGGCTGTGCTGCGTCGCGATCGCCAGGCCAGGGAACGCGCCTATCAGGAAGAGCAGGTAATCTCGCTCGACAAAAGAAAGAATGAAGTAAGCGCCGAAATCGAAGCGCTGGCTGCGCGGTTAGTTCTCGTCGAAGCCGAATGCAAACGACTGCAGGAGGATGATGCCAGGCTGCGAATAGAGGCCGATCAAAGCGCAGCAACTCTGCGGTCGGCCGAAGAGTCTTATGCCGATAAGTTGGCCCTGG
>DATGYM010000303.1:0-2859 GCA_035297925.1 Pyrinomonadaceae bacterium
GTCGAGGTGCATTTTTGATATGCATCCGAGTTTTTCTTATCGTGTCACACGAGTGTGACGGTGCGGCTGAGCGATAAAGGAGCGATCATGCAGACGTGCAAAGGCAAGACAAGAACAGGTGCCACTTGTCGGGCACCCGCCGGTCCGGGTGGGCTGTGCTTTTTTCACGCGAATCCGGATAGCGCCAGGACGCTCGGCCAGATCGGAGGGCGGAAAAATCGCAGATCGGTGGTTGACCTGCAGGTGCCCGACAATATGACTGCTGCCGACGTCCGCAACGTCACCGTGCAGGCGATCCGCTTGCTGCTATCCGGTAACCTGCATGCACGGGAGGCAAGCGCCCTGGCCCAGCTGTGCAATTCGTTGTACCGCATCATTCCGACTGCCGATCTCGAAGCGCGGGTGACAATGTTGGAAGAGCAAGTCGTACAGGAGGGAAGTGGAAATTTGCCTGACCTTGATCCAACCGGGTCACCTACGGACGGACCTGAGACTGTCGAAACCGGTGCGCGGCTAGAGGTCGAGCAGCACACCCCGCGCTCGATTGAGGACGACACATCTACACGGCCGCACCACGAGGACGGAGCCGAGAGCACGAGCGATGGAGCCGACGAAGCCGAGGAGGCATAGCAGCTGATGATCGAGCGAAAGCAGCGAATTTTGCCGTTTCGGTGGCTTGAAGCCATACAGTGCACCAAGCCATCCAAAGTCCGTCGCCCCCCCGGTGAGAAAAAAATTCAAGTACTCGTCCCCCGGATTTCGCGCATATCATCCGTTTGAAAACATGACTACTTGTTGAAGCATCTACGTGCGCAGCGCCCGGCAAGCAGTTGTGATAGGGCGGGTAGATACCAAGAACCAGGTTTCGAGAACCCGTTTTCCCCCGTGTTCGACAATCGAGGGAACGATCGCTCCGAGCTGTTCTTGCTGCTATCCGAGCGGTTTCATCGGAGCATGGATTGGATATTGCCCGGAGAAGGGAACTAGTCACGCCCCCAATCTCCACCTTGCCGCGTTCCATCGTGGAGGGATAGTTCGGGCTGGTGCCGATACGTTCGAACTCCTGCCGTCATATTCAAGGCCTCGCATCTCCAGGATGGGGCGACCCTCCTCATAGCAGTTCGTGCGGGCTCACCGGACGCTGGCACCGTGTCGTAAGGGGATGTAAAAGGTCATTGGGCTTTCGACAACTCGTCGTGACACGGGGTATATTGCACGGGTGAAGAGGAAAGCGCTCGCCGTTTCGTGGGTGGACAGTAAGTTTCGGCCTGGCTTTCGAGGCTATCCCATCGCCACGATAGCGTTCTATGGACCCGACGACAAACAGGCTACCAAAGTCGTGGTGAGTGTGTTCCTCAGGGAAAGCAGCGAGCCAAATTTTCTCGAACGCTGGTTCTCCAAGGGCGACATAGACGTACGCGAAGATCTCGACATTGGCGAACAAATTCTAGCCTTCCTCAAGCCGCACGCACCTCGCTCCACTGTCATAACTGAGCGGATTTTCGGATGCCCGCACGAAGAAGGTGTGGACTACCCAGAGGGCGCGTCTTGCCCGCAGTGTCCCTTTTGGGCCGGACGCGATCGCTTTACCCAGGAGCGTATTCAGTGAATGGGCGAGCCAGAAGCGGGTCCAAACTTCTGATGTTCGCGGACGAGAGGTTTTGAGTGTAATTGATTCCATGACAATGTCGGCTCCGACGCCCGAGTAAAGTTGGTGGTGCTAAGCCAACCACAGGTTCGGGAGAAAGGAGCCGAACCTGATCACTATAGGAGTAGATTTCCATCCCGAGTTCCAGCAAATTGCTTCGGTGGATACCGACACCGGAGAGTCCCGGGAAAGACGATTAGCGCATCGCGAAGAGGCGGAGGACTTCTACCGTGCTCCGGCCAGCAAGAAGGTACGGGTGGGAATGGAAGCCAGAAACCCCGCTCGATCGGCTCGATGAGTGCTGTTGCGATATTTCGCCAACTACCCGCTTCACAAAAGGTCGACAGCTGGATTTCGGGACATGCGTTTCTACACCGCCGAGATCTAAATACCTACTCTTCATCCTCATGCAGTGGAATGCGCGATCGAACAGCCAAAATGTAGGCCTTGGCGCTCGATTTGTCCTGGTTGTAAAAGCCGACCGTGCAGTTGGGACGAAAGTAGTAGGCGTCTCCTGCCTTGGCGGCATAGCGGCCTTCGACCCCGTCCGTCCCGCCGCCGGCCACGATTTCGCCCTGGCCGTCCATTACTAGGTAGATTTCTTCTGCGGCCTGGTGGTGGTGAGGCCAGTTCGTGCCTCCGGGCGCAAAATCCATCCAGAAAAAGCTGTTCATCACGTACGCCTCATCAATCAAGTCTCGCTTTCCGGTGTGCAGGCCGATCAGAAGTTTGTACAGAACTGAGTTCGGGTGACCGCTGACAGTCTCCTCCCTTGCATCCTCCAGGTTTGCGACTCTCGGATGTGGCATCGGCGCCCCGATTGAAATCGATGACGGGATTTTGAACCCCATCACCACCAGGCGCAGCGGCCCATCCGAGTGGTTTGCAATCGAATGCTTCACGCCTGGCGGGAAGTACGTAAAGTCGTGCTTGCGCAACGCTTGAACCTGATCTTGGTAGTGCAGCACGCCCGCCCCTTCGACGACGAAATAGATCTCTTCCTGGCGGTCGTAAAGTACGGTCTGGCAATTGCCATGCCGATCCAACGAGACTTCGCCGAAGCGAGTTACGCTTTGCAGGGATCGGTTCTCTTTGTCCCCCTCGCCGAAAATAGCCCGGTAGTGACAAGTTGGAGAGGTAAGACCCGCCTTGGTCTCCGAGAGGTCTGGAACGTAGCGATGCAGCCAAGTAGGGTCTGTCTGCCGCTCTTG
>DATGYM010000304.1:0-8651 GCA_035297925.1 Pyrinomonadaceae bacterium
AGCGCTCTCGATGCTCAGTTGAAGGACGCGAAGGAGAAAGTAGCGGCAGGGGAAAAGGATGCCGCTATCAGATTATTCCAAGCCGTCCTCGAGCAGAAATGCATGTTCCCGGGAAAGGCAAAAACTGCCGCAAAGGAACTTAAGAAACTCGGCGTCAACGAAGTTGCCACCATCGCTGACGGTCCTGACTTTAGCGTACCAGTGTTTAATGCGCGGCAAAGCGCCCGCATTGAACTAACGATGCAGCGCGGTCTGCTGGCGGAAAACGGCGCGAAATACTTGGTAGCGGAAAAGCTTTATCAACGCGCGCATTTGCTCGATCCTGCTGATCCAACGCCGCTTCGTTATCTCGGCGAACTTTACCGTCACCACATTGGCGAGTGGGGAAAAGCGCGAACGACATTTAATTCCATACTTAACATGCCCGCCGATCCACTCTCGCGCGCTGTGGCTTTACATGGCCTGGGCAAGATAACCATTCATGAAGGCGAATTTAAAAAGGGACTGCACCTGATGGAGCAGTCGGTTGACGAATATCCGCTGGCGCTCGCTTATCGCAACCTCGCCGTGTACTGGAACTCTGAAGGCGATCTGGTAAGAGGGAATGAATACACACAAAAAGCGCTCGCGCTTGATCCAAAAGACCCTTACAACCTGGTTTTCGCGGCCGTGTTCATGGCTGCTTCCGGCCATCGCGATGAAGCATTGAAAGTTGCGCGAGCGAACCTCAATTTAATGCCCGCGTCTTACAATCTCGCCGCCATTTATGCGCAGAACGGTCAACGCGAAAAAGCTCTGGCTCTTCTCAGACGCCATTTCTACCAATACGAGCGTTATCAGGCAGTGCGTTCGAAAGAGATGATGGAAGCGCGAGTTGATGCAGTGTTTGATTCCCTGCGCCAGGATTCATCATTTCTCGCGCTCACCCGAGAGGCCGACGGGCGGCTGATGATGCCGATGAAAGGCATGGCCGCGCCGGCCAGTACAAACAAGTAAATTGAAGTGGCACGGCGCGCCAAGTAGTGAGTCTTTCGGCTTCGCCGCCCGATGTAGGGAAAGGCTCTCCTTTTCCGGCTTGCCTCATCGTGAATCTGAGGCTGCGCCTGATGAACCTAATCTTGCAGCGACACTTTGTCCTGGGAATCGTGATCCCGGCCATAGGGCTAGCGCCTTTAATAGCGTTCCCCCTAACGTCTTCACTAGCACTGGACCCTTATCCACCGCAGCAGCTCTCACGTGACTCGCGTTATCCCGCGCATTGGTGGGCGCCGGTAGCCAAAGAAGGCGCGCCGGCTTGGGAGATACTGCCGCAGGAAGCCGGGCCGGGTGAAGTAATTCTCTCGAAGCGCAATGAACTCGGCCTGCTTTCAAACTTTGCCGCCACCCCATTTAAATTTAGAGGTGAACGCTACGCCAGCCTGGAAGGTTTTTGGCAAATGATGAAATATCCCGAAGGGCCCAACGATGAGCGCGCTGCATTTCCTGGGCTTGAGTGGAAGTACACGCGTGCCCAGGTCGGTCAACTCACCAGCTTTGATGCGAAGGCCGCCGGCACGCTTGCCGATCAAAACATGAAGAAGATGGGGATAACCTGGGTGAGCTTTGCCGGGCAACGCATGGAATACAAACCCGACGTCCCAGGTGAACACTACCGTCTGATCGTGGCTGCTACGCGGGAAAAGGTGCGGCAGAATCCGGAAGTTAGAAAAGTTTTGCTGGCGACCGGCGACCTGATTCTCAAACCCGATCATCATCAGGAACCAAACCCGCCGGCCGCCTGGCGCTATTACGAAATACTCACGCAAATCCGCACCGAGATGCAGAATCAACATTGATCTCCGCTCGCCCGACAGTTTGTTTCTCTATAGTGGTAAAGGTAAAGTTTACGGCGAATACCAATGGGCGTCGCCAAACTAACTGACCAGAATACGATCGTTCCGGCGGAGAGCAAGTATGCGCGCGGGGAGCTTGAGCGGCGGTATCTCTTGCAGGACCTGCCGGAGGGGTTGACGCGTGCGAGTCCCCACGTGCAAATCACTGACAACTACCTGACCGGCACACGACTACGCATTCGCAAGCTGCGTGATCCGCAGACGAACAAGTGGACCGTAAAGTTAACGCAGAAGTTTTTACCGGACCCGGCAGATTTGTCCCGCGCCAGCATAACGAACATCTATCTCAACGCCCTGGAAGCGGAAACTCTCGACGTGTTTGCTACGAACGAGATTCGCAAGAATCGCTATCCCTTTGAGTTTGCCGGGCGAAGATTTTCCGTCGACATGTTTCTGGGAGACTTGTTCGGGCTGGTTCTGGCGGAAGTGAGTTTCGAAACTGACGAAGAACTGGCTGCTTATCCTAAGCCGCCTTTTGCAATTGCGGAGGTGACGAACAACGAGTTGTTCACCGGCGGGAAGCTTTGCGAGTTATCTTTCGCCGACATTCGCGAGGTGATCAGACGTAGCGGACCGGGCGGGCTGGTACGCTCAGGGCCTGCGACTTGAATGAAAACAAAACGCAGCGACGTTGAAAAATCAATCCATATGACATTGCGAAACCAAATGCTTACAGCGCTGGCACTGCTTGCCCTTTTCGGTCTTACGAATTGTCGGCGGCAGTCTGTAGCGAACAATCAAACCTCCGCAAATCCGGCGAACGGACAAGAACGTCTGCACGCGGAAGGGGGCACGATACTCACCGCCGAGACAAAGTTCTTCAAGGGTTCAATCGGTAATGCCCTGGATCTGGAAATGAAGCTTGTGCGGGAAGCCGATAAACTCACCGGCTCGTATTTCTACCAAAAGATTGGCAAGAAAATTGATTTACGCGGCACCATCGACAATAACGGCAACGTCAAACTCGAAGAATTCGATTCCGGTGGCAAGCAGACTGGAGTATTCAACGGAGTGTGGAAGCAGGACAGCGAAGGATTGATAGATATCAGCGGCAACTGGACGAGGCCTAATAGCGACAAGAAGACGGCATTTTCGTTGCATCAGGAACCGGTTGAGTTTAGTGGGGGAGTCGAGATTGTTTCGCGGCAGATCAAAGAGAAGAACAAGAAACTAAAGTACGAAGTCGATGTTGCCTATCCACAGTTAACGGGATCAGTGGATCCAAACTTCGAGAAGTTTAACCAAAGCGTCCGCAGTTTGATGAACCGAAAAGTCAGTGACTTCAAGAAAGAGATGACACCTACGGCCGAGGATGAGCCGGCGCCGGATGTTTCCACATCTGCCGGCGACGAGTCTTTGGGCAGCGACATTACTATTGGTTACGAGGTGGCGCTCGCAAAAGACGACCTGATTGGTCTGGAATTTACGGTGAGCAGCTATTCGGCGGGCGCGGCACACCCTAATTCCTACACTGAAGTGGTTAACTTCGATTTGAAAAACGGCAAGCTGTTAAAGCTTGCGGATCTTTTCCAACCCGGCTCGAAGTATCTTCAGACCCTTTCGACTTACTGCATCCAGGACCTCAAGAAACAAGCTAAAGGTCCCGATGCGATGCTCGACGAAGATTGGATACAGCGGGGCGCGGCTGCGGAACTGACAAATTATGATAATTGGACCATCACCCGTAAAGGCCTGGCGATTACTTTTGATCCGTACCAGGTGGGACCGTATGCTGCCGGCCCACAGCATGTGCTGATACCTTATGCAGCGCTCAAGGAAATTATTAAACCGGATGCTCCCGTGGGACAGTTTGTGAAGTAGAGAAACTTATGAATCGTTCCATTGGCTTGTTAATTATTATCGGGGGTGCATGCCTGATTCTGATCGGACTTTTGACCTTCAGCGGAGGTTTCAACTGGTTTGGCAAGTTGCCCGGCGACATTCATTACGAAGGCGAGCGAACTCAGCTTTATATCCCAATCGTTTCGATGTTGCTGGTATCGCTGGCGCTGAGTCTGATCTTCTATCTGCTGCGCCGGTTTTTCTAGTTAGGTCGCCCTTACTGTGCCTGGATCTGAAAAGTCTGCCATTTGCAGCCGCGCGTAATAAATGGCCAGCAATAGAGCCAGAACCATAATTGCTGAGCCGGTCCAAAAAGTAACAAACAGGGAGTGGTCGCTCATAAAGTGTGGTTCGAGGTCTGCGCCGCGATAGGCAACGGCGCTATGAATCAGCATTGCCGCCAGTGCGGGACCGACTGCTCTGGCCAGACTCGCCACCGATTGCGTTACGCCAAGAACGCTGCCTTGTTCGGCAGCGCCGACGCTCTTGGAAGCAAGGCTGGTTAACGAAGGCGCAGACAAAGAGTTGCCGACGGAGAACAATCCGCCGCCAATCAGGAGCGCCAGCAGTCCTCCGGCTTGCGGGCCCACAAACGGGACAGCAAAGAGACTCCCCGCAAACAAAAAAGCACCCACAATCACCAGCGCCACTTCACCAAAACGCTTCACCAGCCGTCCGATCAAGCCACCTTGTATGATGACCGCGATGATGCCCACGTATGCAAAGAGATAGCCGGTATGCTGGGCGTCATAACCGAACCGGAACATGGTGTAAAGCGAAAAAGACGTCGTCATAATCGAGAAAGCGACGATGAACAAAAAATAGATGCCCAGCACAAATGCAAGACGCCGGTTGCGCAGTGATTGGATTAGCTGGGACAGGCCGCGTCCTCCCGCGGCCGAAGCGCGGGCCGGATGATCGCGTGTGACGGTCTCCGGCAAAGTGAAATAAAGCAGCAGCGCATTCGCGAAGCACAGACCGGCGGCAAAAAGGAAAGGCACGCCGACACCCCAGCGGCTGAGTATGCCCCCGATCGCCGGGCCAAAAACAAAACCAAGACCAAACGCGGCGCCGATCAAACCCATTCCTTTGGCGCGATTTTCTTTGGTCGTGATGTCGGCAATGTAAGCCTGCGCCGTGGAGATGTTGCCGCCGGTGATGCCGTCTAGGATGCGTCCGACAAACAGCATCCAAAGCGCGCTGGCAAAACCAAGAATTAAGAAGCCAATGCCGGTGCCGATGATGGAAATCAAAAGCACGGGCCGGCGTCCATGCTTATCGGATAGCCGGCCCAGTATCGGCGAGAAGATCAACTGCATCACAGAATATGAGGCAAAGAGTAATCCGACGGTGCGAGGGCTGGCATTGAATCGCGAGCCTTCGGCATAGAACGGCAGTACTGGAATAACAATCCCAAAGCCGACCAGATCGATAAAGACGGTGGTGAAGATTACGACCAGTGGCGAGCGTTTCATTGGTTAGTAAAAAGTGAATCGTAAATAGAAAAGCTGTCGGCGGTTTATTGGATTTCGGAATGAGCGCAGCGATGGAACGATCAAATCACCATTCACTGTTTACGGATTACTTTCACGAGTTGTTATCTTCTGCGCCTGCCTGAGAACGCGCGGTCAATCGAGGCCATGCCGCCCCCGGAAATTAACAGGGCGAGAGATGCTGCGAGCACCGTAAGTGGATATTCAATACCGCCGGGCGCGAAGAAGCCGGGCCAGTGAATCCCGATGATTGCCGTTAGCATTACGCAGGCAATCAAAAACGCTCCCACGCGGGTCAGGAGTCCCAGTAGCAACAGCGCGCCGCCAATCAATTCTGCGAAAGCCGCGGCCCCCATCCACAACCACGCCGGCCGCATAAAGGGGAAGGGCGCGGGAAAGCTCGTGAATTTGGCCAGGCCGGGGCCGGCGAATTTGCCGAGCACTTTCTGAGCACCGTGGCCTATGAAGACGGCCGCGAGGGCCAGCCTCAAAGGTAGAGGCACCCACGAGGCAGAGGTAGAAACTATTTTTCGAAACATAGCCAGGGAATCCTTTCGGTGCGTGAACCTGAAAGAGCGTGCCAGATATTAGCAAGTGAAAAGAGCAAAGGGGAAAGAGAGAAGGGGGAAAGCGGAAGCGGGAGGGGAAAAGTGGAGGTAAGGTAAAGAGGCACCAATACAGAGAAACGTTACGCTTTCCTCCTTACCCTCTTCCCCTTTTCCCATTCGCCTGTCCCTCAGGACACGTACGTCATTAGCCGAGCAACTATTGCAGGTTTCGGTTGAGCGCCTACCAGCCTCTCCACCAGCTTTCCATCCTTGAAGATGAGCATCGTGGGGATGCTTTGAATCTGGAACTGGGCCGCCGTCAGCGGATTCTCGTCCACGTTTAACTTCGCGATGCGGTAACGCCCCTTTGATTCGACAGCCAGTTGTTCCATGATTGGCCCAACCATACGGCAAGGCCCGCACCAGGGCGCCCAGGCATCCAGCAATACCGGCCCGCCTTGCCTCTCAACAACCTCGCGTTGAAAGGTGGCATCAGTCACTATCACCGGTTTAGTTTCCCCTGCGAAGTCGTCAGTTGTGCTCAAGTTCAGCGGCGTTCCGCACTTGCCACACTTCGTAATGTGAGCAGCGGCCTGACGCGGGTCCACTCGATTTTTGGTCCCACAATTACTGCAACTTACGACCGTCATTTGTGTATCCTCTTGATCTGAATAGTAAAACCATCATGCTCGATAAGTTTCGCAAAATGGTGGCGCAAGCGTTGAGCGAGCGTCGACCTCGTGCCAGGCCGTTGATTTAGGTTGACCGGCATGCTTCGTAGTAACATCCTGTCGCTGACCTGAGGTCAACAACAGAGACGTGTCCAATCAGTCCAAAATCTCAAATATTATCCCGATGCCTGACAATTATCAGCACATTCAATTCACCATCGACGATCGCGTCGCGCGCATAACCTTTGCGCGCCCGCCCGTCAACATTTTCAACATCGCGATGATGCGCGAAATCAACGATGCGCTCAACCATTGTGCGCCCCGGCGCGAGTTGGTAGCCATAGTGTTCGACTCAGCGCCTGAGTGCCGCGCCTTTAGTGCCGGTGTCGCCATCGAGGAACATGTCGAGGATACGATCTTTCAGATGCTCGATTCGTTCCACGGGATTTTCAGGACTCTCGATCAACTCTCCCGACCGACTATTGCCGTTGTTGACGGAGCCGCGCTGGGCGGTGGCTGCGAATTGGTGGCGGCCTGCGACATTGTGCTTGCCGGAGAGAGAGCGCGCTTTGGTCAACCCGAAATCAAACTCGGCGTGTTTCCTCCCGTGGCCGCCGTCCTGCTGCCCCGGGTAATCGGAGAAAAGCGAGCGCGAGAATTAATTCTGACAGGCGAACTCATTGACGCCGCAGACGCCTTGCGGCTGGGACTGGTAAATTACGTGGTGCCGGACAGCGAGCTGGGACAAAAGACTTCCGAATTGCTTTCGCGGCTTCGGGAGCTTTCGGCAGTGGCGCTCGAGCTTTCCAAGGAAGCAATCAAGTTGGGCCAGCCGCGTTCGCTGGACTCCGCCTTGAAGGAAGTTGAAAATTTGTACCTTAACGAACTAATGAAAACTCAGGATGCGGGCGAAGGCATCAATGCCTTCATTGAGAAACGTAAGCCTGAATGGCGTAACCGCTGAAGAGCTTGAAGAATGAAGGGCAGACAGTGGCGGCCCAACACAAGTCAGAAATTATCAGTGATTGCCGCAACCTGGGCGCGAAACGAGTCAAGTTGCCGGCGCGCACGATGGCGACGTGCCTTGCTGTCGTCCTCGCCATAGCGCTCGGCAGTGGTGCTGCCGTTTCAACCGGTCAGCAGCGGCGAAAGCTGGGCCCGCAGAAAAATGTTCTGACCAGCCATTCGCGAGATGTTCTGTCTCCTGAAGCTCGAGAGATGGTTGAACTTGCGAGCGGCGTAGTTTGCAAAGAGCGGGTAACCGATCCAATGGGCAGCGTGCCTATAGATGACATGCAGGCGCGACCTTCGCTGCCGGTGCGCAGCCCGGAGGCGGTGGCCGGAGCTCAGCGCGCGCAGCGGCTGCTGCCCGTTGCCCGGTACCTCGTGGCAGTTACACTCAGAAGGCTGGCGAAGGACTACGCTGTCGGCAATACGAAAGCGAACAATCAAAGACTGCAACGCGCTATCGATCACGTTGAAGCGGTTCGAAATATTCGCCCGGATGTAGACTCGCGCGATAACGCATCGGTGTTTCTTAAGAATCCGCACACGATTGTCTTTGGCACCATTTTTCTTGCCGGACTGCCTTCTGATGAAGGAGTGATCAGTGTGCTGGCCCACGAGTTGGTACACATCGCCGACGGATCGGAAGACAGCCTTAATATGCTATTTCGCGCTGTAGGCAATCGCGCCTCAAGCCTTACCGGCGTGAGAATTCACGACCAAAGAGCTGAGGAGTTGACCTGCGACCTCGTAGGAGCGCTGGCCGCGAGGTCCTATGTTGCCAGCTCACCCAGCTATGAACCATTGCCGCGAAGAATCTCTCGTTCCATGGAGCATAATTGTGTTGACCAGGATGAAGGCGATGACGATCATCTATCACCGAGGAACACAATTCGCGCGCTCCTCGCCCTGAACCCCGCGCTTTCGCATGAACTGGTCTATGGCCGGTGACCCATTTTCAATATTTTCAAGCAGGTCAAGCACAAGCTTCAGCTTGCTTATGCCGAAATCAACAACCTGAAGGTTGAACTCTGAACTCCTGGCGCTGGGCTTACGAAGAAAAATTACGGTAGGAAGAAGACGCGATCGAATCGCATAAAAAGAGGGCGGCCCGAGGCCGCCCTGAAGGTCCTTGCGGGTTCCTGGTCCTAAAAATCGAATCTAATGGCAAGTTGGACCACGCGAGGCGTTCCCACTGTA
>DATGYM010000305.1:0-1738 GCA_035297925.1 Pyrinomonadaceae bacterium
ATAGCCAGGAGCTAGAAGCTAGCCGCTACGAATGTCGGTGATCTTACCGCGGGGGATCCACCCGTTCCCATACCGAACACGGAAGTTAAGCCCCGCAGGGCCGATTGTACTGCACGCGAAAGTGTGTGGGAGAGTAGGTCGTCGCCGGCTTAAATAAAGGCCGATCATGGAAACATGGTCGGCCTTTTCCTTTTACGCGGTTTAGAATACTCCGCCATTAGCTTCCTTCCCCAAGCGGTAGCCTTCCTTTCGCACCAATTAAGACACAATCTCCTTCGTGCTGCTCTCAGGCTGGGTTGGCATATTTGATTGGTCTATCTCTTTAATCTGAGTTAGGGCAAGCACTTCCATGTCATCGGGTGAAGCAATAGCAGGCACAACGATCCTGTATTTGCCGAGGCGCTCGCCAACTTTGTTAGGCGTCACCGTAATTTCTAGGTCGGATCCCTTCAAAACCGGCCCCGAATAGGAAATTCCGACAACACCGTGCAGAGCTCTGATCGCCTTCAGGGCACGGGCCGCAAATACCTGCTTCCTATCGTCCTCAGACAATACGGGAATGGAAGCCCTGTTTTGATTTCGAACGAAACTCAGAATTTCTTCTAGAACGTCCCGGTCGGTTCGATGAGAAGGGGTGCTGCCGCCATCCTGTGGCAGAGTCTTGAGCTGAGAATCAAGCTTCGGCCACCAAACCTCAAAGGCTTCTTCGATGTGAGCTTCCGTCAGAGCCGTCTCGTCAAGGCCAGAATTGAGAGTCTTGAGCAATCTCAAGACGTCTTCCCGGACCGCCTTAGTAGCCTGAAATTGAGCGAGCGGACCCTTAACCTGCGTCGGCTCCAGACCGATCAAAAACGGACAGACAAACGTATTCGCAATGGTTTTTGAAAGCGCGCCAGCCTCGAAAAGAATCCACTCGGACTGGAGGTTGCTGGGAGTAAGGCAAATAATGCCGGCTTTGGACGATTCCAGCCTAACCGCAATGTCTGTGCTCCATCTTGCACCTTTATCGATGTCGGCAGATGACAACCAAGGCTTAACGGCATTGATAATCTTGGGAAGCCACGTTCGCAAAGCTTCC
The DNA here is from genome assembly GCA_035297925.1 of Pyrinomonadaceae bacterium. Taxonomy (GTDB): domain Bacteria; phylum Acidobacteriota; class Blastocatellia; order Pyrinomonadales; family Pyrinomonadaceae; genus PSRF01. Next base: position 1,079 of record DATGYM010000305.1, read on the forward strand.
GCAGCAGCACCGCTTCTAGTTCCCGACCAACTAATGAAGACATCCATTTCAGCACTCCGTTTCGCCGCCGGGTAGGAATACTTTAGCGTTTCTGGCGTGGCTCGCGACGGGGTTGTTCGCGCTGCAACTGGATAGCGCTGCATCTATTTGCAATCGCTGCACGAAGAATGGCCCCGAGTTCGCTCTCCTTTTCATAATTCGGTGCGTGCATACTGATAACACGATCTGTTTGCAGGAATTCTTCGAGCGCAGCCTTGGTTTTCTTTTCCTGCTTCGGATCGAATACGCCAAAGCCAAAGCCCCCACTTGCCTTAAGCAAAGAAAAACATGGTATATCGGTTAATCCATCGCCAACATAAATCATATTCGCCAAAGGTATTCGACGTTCTTCTTGTCGCACAAAACTGTTTACTAATACCGGATTGGTTGCAGTTTCCCGCGGATCGAGTCCCTTGTGGATCTCGAAAATGAACCTGGTCTTTTCCGTGAAAGTGATACTGCGCTTGACGTATTTCAGAACACTCTCGTCCGCGTCTCCCGCGAGATGACAACCGTAAACGGCCCTAAAGTATTTCTGCACTACTTCACTGCCGCGGATCAGCTCGTAAAGGCCGCCGGACACCACGTAGAATTCGATCTCAATGTTCTTGTAACTACTTT
>DATGYM010000306.1:0-2255 GCA_035297925.1 Pyrinomonadaceae bacterium
TCGATAAGATAGCGACCAGCATTTCGATTACGAACGGGATGGCGATTGGCCGAGTGAGAAAGCCTGTGATTAAAAGGATTCCTCCGACAATTTCAAGCACGCCGACCATGTTTGCCGTCGCTTGTGGAAAGGGCAATCCGATTTTGGTAAAACGACCCACTCCTTGATTGACGTAAATGAATTTGAGCATCCCCTCCCAGAGGAACACACCGCCGGCCATTAGCCGAAGTAAGATGATTGCCGACGGCCCGTCGAGCGGTGGATTGAACAGCCAGTTCCATAGTTTATTAATCTTCATATTTATTAACCCCTTTCTTTCTTGATTAATGATTCTCGGTTTTTCATTCGGGTTCCGAGTTCCAACGTCTTCAATCTGCCAGACTGTTTCGGCTACGTGATATTCCCGCAGAGTGCGTTAATTTCGCTTCGGGAATAAAATTGTCTGAGAATCGGTCCTTAGGAGCGCTGAGCGAAGCGGACACAGCTCCCGCTTAATCAAAGGCCTAACAATCCAGACGAGCATTTTTCTCAGTGTTTGCAGCCGAGTGAAAGCTTCCTGACGAAATTCAGCTTGGTCGGAGCCCTGTAGTTCGGATATGTTGGCGATTTGCGGTATTTACGAAGTGGCCACCCGTGTGAAGGATCTCGCCAACGTCTGAGGTCTTTTTATCGAGAGACCTGAGGTCTTGAAGTTAGCTCGTACGTTGTAGGTGGCTGTTCTTGAGGGCCGGTGAAGCCGACATGGTAGTGCTCCAAGAAAACACAAAAAACTGGGCCTTAAGAACATTTCGCTTTCGGCGTGGAGGAAGTCGACATCGAAGCTCGCCGCGATAGCGCTCCAGCAATGAGGTGTGGCTGTCAAAGGACCGGTCTCCCGCAAACAACATTTGTACGCCGTTCGGCGCATATTGTGGTAAACCGGTCACCGCAAGAGGAGATCATTTATGACTTTAGCGGATCTTTTCGTCGCGATCTTTTTTTCAGTGTTGTTGTTCATCTCCGGTTGCTCCAGTGTCAGTAGCGAAGTTCAAGCCGGGCGCAACGCCTTACAAACCGGTCGCGCCAATGATGCAGTCGGTTACCTGACGCAGGCCGCCGCTGCTGATCCTAATTACAAGATACCCTATCGCGTTCAGGTGAGCGTATTAGCGTATCTCGGTCGGGCTTATCTTGAAACCGGCAAAGCTACAGAGGCTCGCCAAACGTTGGAAAGAGCGGTTAAGCTAGATAATGACGATCCACTCGCGCATCTGTATCGTGGAATCGCAATGCTAAAAACCGGAGAGGACGAGCGCGGGCGTAAGGAAATCGGGGTCGGACTCAGGGCGATCGATGATACGCTGGAGTACATTCAAGAGGACCGCGTCTCCGGGTTTTACTGGGATCCCAATATGCAGATTCGCAATGACGTTCGAAAATTGTTGGCCAGCAAACCGGATAATGGTCAGCTGATTAGCGAAAGCGAGCGCATCGGTGCTGAGTTCGATGAAGAGATCGACAAGGCACGGCGCGACGAGGGGCGGGGACGTGGCGGCGGCGGTGGCGATGGCGGCGGTGGCGGGAGTTGATTACCGGTTAGGTTGCCACAACTTTGCCAGAACTACATGACACTATGTGTTCGAATCGGTAAAAACGACAGGCTACACCGCCATTAAACGCTCGAATAGATACACATAGCGACCGATATGTCACATAGTCTCGGTGCAGCAAGAGACTGAAAATCCTCGTGGCAGGTGCCCGTAAGCCCGTTTCCGGAAAACGGAATGATCTCGTGGCGAATTACTCTTAAAGCACCGTCATACTGAATCCACTTCGACAGTTTCGTTGCCTTCGTGCCTCCGTCGATAAAAATGCTCGTCGAGAATCAGACAAAGCATCCGCCTTAGTTTCATAGCGGTGCTCTCCATAGCCATCACACGTAAGCGATTAGGCTTTGGCTAGAGTCAGGCTCCACACGGATGAAATGACATCAGCTAGATTTTTGTGAGTGCAACCGCTTTTGGATCCCCGCGCTGCGGCCACGTTTACTAAATCAGTTGAGTTACCAAAATTGGGCAGCAAACTTGATTGTTAATCAAATGGGCAATCGTCGAATCGAAGCGCAGCGCCTGCCACAGGCTGACAGAGCCAACTTCGAAAGTTTTTTTGACTTACCTCTGCGACTGCCGTACGGTTTGGCCATGCCTGACCAATATGGAGTGCTGACAAGACTCTTGCAGAAATCTGAATTTGCCGGATGGCACGTCGTTCAATCG
>DATGYM010000307.1:0-3739 GCA_035297925.1 Pyrinomonadaceae bacterium
GAGCGGTATGTAATTGGTCTGCCCATCTATTTGGCGGCGCCCGCCATGATCTTGATTGGCGCCCTTGACTCGTCGCTGCTGTCGCTGCCGGAAATAAACGATTACCTGGTGGTAGGCCGCTGTTACAAACAACCGAGTGCAGCTTTTTACTTTCCGCTTTTTGCCGCGCTGGGTTCAGTAATCGGCTGCCTGCTTCTGTACACCATCATGCGGCGCGGCGGCCAGGCAGTTTTGCGACGCCGTTTCAAACGGGAAAACATTGAGCGAGTGGAGCGCGCCTACGCGCGTTACGGTTTTCTCGCGATTGCCATTCCGGCAGTGTTGCCGCCGCCAATGCCCTTCAAGATTTTTGTGGCTACAGCGGGCACGCTCGAATATCCGCGTTGGAGATTTTTGCTGACTGTTCTAATCGCGCGTTCTTTTCGTTATTACGTTGAGGGTATTCTGGCTGTGTTCTACGGGAGGCGCGTGCTCTCTTTTTTCAGAGACAATGGTTTGGTTATTCTGAGCATCGTGGCCGCCATTGCGGTTTTGATATTGATCGTTTACTCGATCGTCAATCGGCTTAGCGTTCGCACAAGAGAACGCAGCGCAGATGCCGATTAGTTTTCAAGCCGGAAAGAAATGCCCTTGCCCCGGTCGCTAGTAACATTGGTCATACACCGTCGCTGAAAGGTTTTGCTGCTTGAGACTGTTTCCAAAGATCACGCACGGCTTAACGCGTGTGTCGGATTTTTTTATTGCCCTGGGGCCGTTCGGATTGTTTGCAGTTGCGCTGCTCGACTCTGCCTTCGTCCCTCTGCCCAGCAGCGCCGACGCGCTGATGATCCTGCTCACCGTGGCTCATCCGCGGCTAATGATTCTATATGCTGTGCTGGCGACCGCAGGTTCGGCGATCGGCTGCGTGATTCTGTATTACGTCTCGCGCCGGGCCGGCAGCGGAGCGCTGCGAAAATTTTCACCGGCGAAGCAGAAAAGAGTAAAGGAGTGGATTGATCGTTACGACCTCTTGTCGGTGCTTGTCGCTTCGCTGATGCCACCGCCGTTCCCCTTTAAGCTTTTTGTGATAACGGCAGGCGTATTTCGTTTTAGCCTCACTCGTTTCACTCTGGCGATCATCTCTGGACGGCTGTTCCGTTTTTTGCTCGAAGGATATTTTGCAATTCGCTATGGAGCCCAGGCGCGTCAAATACTCGCAAAATACTATCCCTGGATCGGCCTGGGTCTGGCAGTGCTGATTTTGATTTTCTTCCTGACGCGAAATTCCCTGAAAGGGAAAGCGAAATCGACAAAGGCTGAGAGTCTGGAGATCGGGAACTAAAGAGTGGAAGGCGGGCCGAGGAAGAGTTCGGGCTGTTGACCGGAGAGTTCAGCAAGAGTTGTTTCGAAACTGCGTGCGGCGGCCAGGTCGCGGACCCCATGAGCTGCCAGCCGCGTCAGGATCCTTAGGAACACTTCCGCGGTAGCAAGGGCATCGCTGCCCGCTCGATGACGATCGACGATGGGAATTGAAAAATGATCGGCAACGGTTTCAAGCCGGTAATTAGTCAGTCCGGGGACGGCCCGGCGCGAAAGGGTTACAGTGCAGAGATGCGGATTGATCATGCGATGACCCGGATAAACGCGAGAAATTTCGTGGTTGATGAAATTCGTATCGAAGGGTGCATTGTGTGCGATCAGCACTGCATCCTCCACAAATTCCAACCAGCGAGGAGCGACCTCTGAAAAGAGCGGAGCCTGCTTAACCATTTCATTGGTGATGCCGGTTAATGCCATAACAAAACGAGGAATGGAGATCTCCGGATTAACCAGGGTCACGAAATTATCTACTATGCGTCCGCTGCGAATGCGATAGGCGCCGATTTCAATGATCCGGTTTGGCGGCATCTTTGCCCCGGTGGCCTCGATATCGACTACGACAAAGTCGAGATCTTCAAGCAAACGTGATTCGCAGTCATACGCTTGCAGTTCTACTGTATTACCATTGATGATCTTGAAGCGCCGATCGTCCTTAACAAGATCGCCAACCAGCAGGCCCGCCAACTCTTCGTCGATGTGGGATACTTTGAAGACCGCGTCAACAATTTGCGCGGCGTTGGCTCGGCCGCCGGAAACCCGCAAAAGATCAATGGTCTCCTGAACGAGCGTGGAATCAGAAACTAGATTTGCAAAAGGCGGCATTCGTCGTAATTGTAACACGACGGCGACGACATGACAGGAGTTATACGCGTGCAATCGGAACAGGTAATTCAGAGGTTTATGAAAACGGGAGCACTGCTCGAGGGGCACTTCGTTCTTACAAGCGGCCTGCATAGTCCGGTTTATTTGCAATGCGCGCTCGTGCTGCAACAACCACGGGAGGCGGAAGAGTTTGGACGAAGCATTGCAGAGCATTTTCAAAATGAAAGGGTTCAGACAGTTGCCGCGCCGGCGATTGGCGGGATCGTGATCGGTCACGAAGTGGCGCGCGCACTCAAAGCCAGGTTTATCTGGACCGAACGGCAGGACGGAAAGATGACCTTGCGTCGCGGTTTTTCAGTGGCGCCCGGCGAAAAGGTTCTGGTCGTCGAGGATGTGGTGACCACCGGAGGCTCGACGCGCGAAACAGTGGCAGCATTACAAGCTTTAGGGGCGAACGTAGTGGGGGCAGCTTCGATCATAGATCGTTCTGCAGGGCAGGCCGATGTTGGCGTGCCACGCATCGCTTTGGCGACACTCAACGTGGCCTCTGTCGATCCATCCTTTTGTGAGCTCTGCAAGCGAGGTGATCCGGCCGTGAAACCGGGCAGCAGGAAAGGGAAGTAGGCAGGCGGCAGGAGGCGCGAGCAGGAGCAGAAGGCAGGAGGCAGCGAATACAAGACAACCAAAGATCAAAGCCCCCAGACCAAAACTTGCAAGCCCAAAGATGAATTACAAACTCACCCTTCAGTACGATGGCACGGACTTTCATGGTTGGCAGATGCAGGGTGAGTTGCGAACTGTGCAGGGCGAGCTCACACGGGCGCTTTCTTTGGTTGAAGGAAATCCTGTCATTGTGCACGGCTCAGGCCGGACCGATGCGGGCGTGCACGCAGAAGGTCAGGTGGCGAGCGTCAAGCTGAAAAGAGATATCACGACCGAAAAACTGCGCGCGGCGATCAATGGGAATGTCGGCAAAGATGTTCGCGCGCTGGATGTCCAAATCGTGGACGACGAATTCCACGCCCGCTATTCAGCGCTGGAGAAAACTTATGTTTATCGAATTGTCAACGGTCCGGTGATGTCCCCGTTCCTCTTGCGCTACGCTCATCACGAGGGACGCTCGCTCGATGTTGGACGCATGGCGGCTGGCGCAGAATTGTTTATCGGCACGCACGACTGGACTGCTTTTTCTTCAGCCCAAACTGAGAGCGACACGCGCACCAGGACGGTGACGGCGTTGATGATCGAAAAACGTTGGGACGCGCGAGCTCGCTCTAATATTGTGCAGATAATGGTCAGCGCCGACGGGTTTCTGCGCTACATGGTGAGATCGATCGCCGGCACCCTAATATCAATGGGAAGAGGCGAGATCGAGGGCGAGCTAGTGATGCGGGCTATAGACAATGGCGATCGGTCGCTGGCGGGGACGACTGCTCCGGCATGCGGGTTGACACTGCTTTCAGTGCGCTACGAATAGCCTTTGCTGCTAAGATAACGGAGACTTGAGGCAGTCTTATGCTTTCAGATTTCAATGGATTAGTTAAGTCGGGAACGCGCG
>DATGYM010000308.1:0-9137 GCA_035297925.1 Pyrinomonadaceae bacterium
AAATTAACGATCAAGCGGGTCATGAAGCCGGCGACCTGGCGCTTCGCATGTTAGCCGAAAACTTACGCGCAGAACTGCGGGCCGTGGACACGGCGGCAAGGTACGGCGGCGATGAGTTTGTGATTATCCTCCCGCAGGCAAACACTGAAGGCGCCGTGACGGTTGCCGAACGACTGCGGAGCCGCGTCGAGCAGATGGAGGTAGCCGGATTTGGCGAGGTGACTTCTTCTTTCGGCATTGCGACTTTTCCTGACCACGCGTCTTCGAGAGATACCCTGGTGGTTGCCGCGGATCGGGCGCTCTATGATTCAAAAAATGCCGGACGAAATCGCGTTAGCATCTTCGGGTCGTCTCGCGTTGTGAAAGAGCTGCCCCGTGATGTGGCGGATACACTGCAACGCCTATAGTCTGTGCCGCTGCAACTTGGAAGCCGGCTCTTTCAAATCTCACTCTCAGCATTGCCGATTTCCGTTCCCCCTTCCTGCTCGTTTAGTCCTATTCACAATGGGCCCGCTCTGGCTTCTGGCGTCCTGACGCAAAATCGCGCATCATAACCTTTCGCTTTTTAACCAAAGGTTTTGACGCTTCGCGGCTTTTGTGTGCATGGACGATTTACGAAAATTTGCCCGTTACTTTCTTCCGTACAAGGTCGAGCTGGCGATTGGAATCGCCTGCATCGTGGCCAGCGTCGTTTTCAATCTTTATATTCCGATAATTGTCGGTCACGCGATCGACGCTAACTGGGTCGAGATAACCTGGTCGCGACTAACCCTCTCCGCCCTGAAGGTACTCGGCGCAAGCGCCGTCAGTGGCACTTTTCTTTTCCTGCAACGCCGCATCCTGATCGGAATGTCTCGCAAGGTTGAATACGATTTGCGTCAGGATTTCTACGCCCACCTGGTTGATCAGCCGCAAGCCTTTTTTCAGGAACATCGGATAGGCGACCTGATGGCGCGGGCCACCAACGATCTCGCTGCAGTCCGGCAACTGGCTGGTCCCATGATTATGTACTCGCTGCAGACGCTGCTGGTCGTGGTTATCGTTCTGCCTTTGATGCTCATGATTAACTGGCGCCTTACCGCGTTGTTGTTTGTGACCATGCCCCTGGTGTCGCTGACGGTTAAGTTCTTTGGACAACAGGTTCACGTCCGCTTCGAAAAAATCCAGGAATTCTTTGCGCAGATCACAGCCCGTGCTCAGGAAAACTTTACCGGCGTTCGGGTAGTGAGGGCTTATGCGCAGGAAGGTGCCGAGATTGAGGCGTTCAACGAACTGAACCTGCAATACGCCCAAAGGAATCTGGCGCTGGTGAGGATCGACGCTTTGATGCGCCCGCTGATGCAGTTTCTGATCGGAATGGGCTTCGTATTAATCATCTGGGCGGGGGTGCCATCAGCGATTCGCGGCGAGATCACGGTTGGTCAATTCACCGTCTTCAACATGTATTTGTTTCGCTTAATCTGGCCCCTGATCGCACTTGGGTACGTTGTGAATCTGTACCAGCGCGGCACCGCGAGCCTGAAACGAATGAATGCGATTTTCGCGGTTCGTCCTGCGATAGCGGACTTGCCAGAAGTGAAAGCGCAGCCGCCTATAAAAGGCGAAATCGAGTTTCGGAATCTGACTTTTCGTTATCATGCGAACGACGAACCCGTGCTTCACGATATCAATCTGACCATTCCAGCGGGCCGGACCGTTGCCTTTGTGGGTCGCACCGGCAGCGGCAAGTCGACCCTTGTTAATTTGATTTCGCGGATAGTTGAAGCGCCGAAAGATACTGTTTTTGTTGATGGCGTATCCGTTCGCGATTATCCGCTTGCTGAGCTGCGCTCGAGCATCGGCTACACGCCACAGGAAACATTTCTCTTTAGCGACACACTTGCTGAAAACATTGCTTTCGGGGTGGAAACCGCAGCGGCGCCGCAGATCGAATGGGCAGCCGAGGTTGCTGGACTAACCGAAGACGTCGCAGGTTTCCCCGACGGCTTCGAAACGCTCGTCGGAGAACGAGGTCTTACCTTGTCCGGGGGCCAGAAACAGCGAACCGCGATTGCCAGAGCAATACTCCGGGAGCCGGAGATTCTCATTCTCGACGATGCCTTGTCGTCGGTCGATACTTACACTGAGGAAAAAATTCTGGGAAAACTACGCGGCGTAATGCGTGGCCGCACAAGCCTGATTGTTTCGCATCGCATATCTACGGTCCGGGATGCGGACACGATCTGCGTGCTTGATGAAGGCCGCATTATCGAGCAGGGAACGCACGATCAATTGCTGCTGCGAGGCGGTGAGTATGCGGCGCTCTATGAACGCCAACTGCTCGAAGAAGAACTGGCTCTCACTTAGTTGGAACGGCGATGAATGAGCAACCAAATAAGACGCGACTTGATGCGCAATATCGTACTTTGCTAATCCTATGGGCCGGGTTTCTCTCAACCATCACAATCTACCTGTTTTTGCCATTCGTAATCGGCCGTGGCGAAGCGGTTGAGAATCGCATTGTAGCCACTGTGTTGACTACCATGGCGGCTTTACTCGTCCTGGTTTCATTTTTGGTTAAGCGCAGATTTTTCTCGCGCTCGGTGGAGGCCCAGGATGTGCGACACGTGAATACCGGCTTCATTATTGCTGCCGCGCTCTGCGAAGCAGCGGCGATGTTTGGCCTGCTCGACTTTTTGGTAGCGCACGATCGCTATTATTTCCTTCCCATTGGCTTTTCATTCATCGGCCTTCTGCTTCATTTTCCCAGACGCAAGGATTTGGAGGCGGCCAGTTATAAGCGTATCAGTTTGACTTAGACAATATATGGCGACAGCGGTCAAACAGTTTCACGAAGAAGAAGCGATCGGTAAGACTTACGATTTTCAGGTCGCGCGTCGGCTGCTGCGCTACCTGCGCCCTTATCTGCGTTTACTCTTCCCTGCCCTGCTGCTGACTTTCGCTTTGAACCTGCTCGGAATTTTGCAGCCAAAATTTACCGAGTACGCGATCGACTGGTACATACTGCCGCGCAAATCTTCCGGGCTCGGGTTGCTGGTCGCGCTTTATGTGGGCGTGCAGCTCTTGCGATTTGTTTTTTCATATTTCCAGGCGCTGCTGCTCAACACTGTCGGCCAGTATGTGATGTTTGACATGCGTCGCGAGCTTTACGACAAGCTGCAACACCAGGAAGTGGCCTATTACGATCGCAATCCGGTCGGTCGCATTATGACGCGACTGACCAGCGACGTGGACTCGTTGAATGAATTGTTCACTGCCGGAATAACCGATTTGCTGGGCGACTTGGTTATGATCTTTGCGATCATCGCGGTGATGTTGTGGATGGACGTGCGTCTTACTTTTGTGACGCTCCTAACCGTGCCGCTGCTTTGGGCGGCGACAACCTGGTTCCGCAAAGGCGCGCGCAAGGGTTATGACATGGTGAGAACGCGCATCGCGCGCATCAACGCCTTTCTTCAGGAACACTTCGCCGGCGCACAAACCGTGCAAATATTCAATGCAGAGAAGAAATCGGTCTCGAAATTCCAGGAGATCAATGCCGACTATCGCAAAGCAAACATTGACACTATTTTTTATTACGCCGTTTTTTTTCCACTCGTTGATCTCATCGGCGCCGTCGGTATCGCCCTGATCATCTGGTATGGCGGTTATCGAGTAATGCAAAACACGCCCGGGCACACGGTGCTGACGCTGGGCGCCCTGGTGGCCTTCATTCAGTACTCGAGTTTCTTATTTCAACCGATCCGCGACATATCTGATAAGTACAACGTGTTGCAGGCCGCCGTGGTCGCATCTCACCGCATTTTCAAGACCCTCGATCTTAATATTGCCATCACTTCCCCGCCCCAACCTGCAAAAGCGGGGCGCGCCGTAGGTCGCATTGAATTTGAAAACGTTTGGTTTGCCTATAAGGGTGAGGATTGGATTCTCAAGGATGTTTCGTTCAAGGTTGAACCGGGACAGTCCGTTGCACTGGTCGGACATACAGGCTCAGGCAAGTCGACGATTACGAACCTGCTAATGCGTTTCTATGACGTGCAAAAGGGCCGAATTCTTCTGGACGGTGTGGACCTGCGAGAGTGGGAACTGCAATCACTCCGGGAAAACTTTGCGGTTGTACTGCAGGAAATATTTCTCTTCAGCGGCACGATCGAAGGAAACATCCGCCTTGGCCGCACCGACATTTCTGAAGAGCGCGTGCAATGGGCAGCGCGGGAAGTCAGTGCTGAACCATTCGTAAATCGACTGCACGGTGGCTATCAGGCGGAAGTTAAAGAGCGGGGCGCCGGCCTTTCGGTAGGTCAGAAACAGTTGATATCGTTTGCGCGCGCGCTCGCGTTTGATCCGGCAATTCTTATTTTGGATGAGGCGACGAGTTCGATCGATACTGAAACCGAGCAATTAATTCAACAAGCTATCGAACGCGTGATGCGTAACCGCACTTCGATCGTAGTGGCCCATCGTCTTTCAACGATTCAACGCGCAGACCAAATCATCGTGCTGCATCATGGTGAGATCCGCGAGCGCGGCACGCATCAGGAACTGCTCGCGCATCATGGTCTTTACTGGAAGCTTTACAAGCTTCAATACGCCGACGGCCCCAGACGTGAATCGCCGGTCTTACAGCCCGAAGAGGAAGAAGTCATTGTGGGTCGATCGCAGTTTAGCGAGTAGATTCCAGGGCATGGCTCGTCACTGCCCACATAGCCATGAATTCTTATTTCAGTGCGCGGACAAGCTCTGTCTCGACCAGAATAATTCTGGCGCTCACCCGGAGGAACGATGACTTCAACTACTATCGTGCGGCTTTGCCTCTTCTCTGTGGCTTGTCTTCTCACATTGTGGTTTCCTGAAACCGGTGAAATGAAGAACGAAGCCACCAACTTGCGTTTTCTGATTTCATTCACTGAGGCGGTCAGTCGCGAGCCCATTGACGGCCGCATGTTACTGCTTGTATCCACTGATAACTCAAAAGAACCGCGCTCTCAGATCAACGAGGACCTGAACACACAACAGGTTTTTGGCGTGGACGTTGACAGTTTGCAGCCGGGTCAGGAAGCGATCGTCGACACGAATGCTTTCGGTTATCCACTGCGTTCCCTCTCAGAGCTAAAGCCCGGAGAATATTGGATCCAGGCCCTTCTCCATCGCTATGAAACTTTTCATCGTTCCGATGGTTACACCGTCAAACTGCCGATGGATCGCGGCGAAGGCCAGCAATGGAATGAAGCCCCCGGCAATCTTTACAGCACACCGCAAAAGATCAAGGTCGACACCGCCGGGGATGGTCGCATTCGCATCACCCTCGATAAAGTCATTCCACCCATCGAACCGCCGAAAGATACAAAGTACGTAAAGCACATCCGCATGCAGAGCGATTTGTTGACGAAGTTCTGGGGCCGCCCGATGTATCTCGGCGCCCACGTCCTGCTGCCTGAGGGGTTTGACAGTCATCCCAACGCTCGTTATCCGCTGGTAATTTTTCACGGACACTTCCCCGCCGATTTTGGCGGCTTTCGGGAAACGCCTCCTGATCCAAATTTGGCGCCCGAATACAGCGAGCGTTTTCATCTTGCCGGCTATAACAAGATTCAGCAGGAGTACGCTTACAAGTTTTACAAGGAATGGACAGGTCCTGACTTTCCCCGCATGATCATCATCGAGATCCAACATGCCAATCCCTACTACGATGACTCTTACGCGGTGAACTCAGCGAACCTCGGTCCCTACGGCGATGCCATAACTTACGAGCTGGTGCCCTTCATTGAGAAGCAGTTTCGCGGCATTGGCCAAGGCTGGGCGCGGTTCATGTATGGCGGCTCTACTGGCGGTTGGGAAGCACTGGCTGCGCAAATTTTTTATCCTGACGAATACAACGGCGCCTGGGGCGCTTGTCCTGACCCGATCGATTTCCGCGCCTACACGGTGGTCAATATCTACGAACACGAGAACGCTTACCGGGCCGAAGCGCCCTGGAAAGAAACACCGAGGCCGGGCAAGCGAAACTACCTCGGTGAACTCGCGTCCACTCTTCAGGAAATGAACTACATGGAGCTGGCGCTCGGAGCCAACAGCCGTTCCGGAGGACAATTTGACATATGGCAGGCGGTCTATTCACCCACAGGTAAAGACGGATACCCGAAACCAATCTGGGACAAAGTTACGGGAAAGATTGATCGTTCCACTGCCGAATACTGGCGCGAGCATTACGACCTTGATTACATACTGCGCCGTGACTGGAACAAGCTGGGACCAAAGCTCGAAGGTAAGTTGCACATCTACGTGGGCGAGGCCGACAACTACTATCTTAACAACGCCGTCTATCTCGTCGAAGATTTTCTAAAAAGCACCAGGAATCCATATTACGGCGGTGAAGTGGACTACGAGCCGCGCGCCGAACACTGCTGGAATGGCGATCACACTTTGCCTAACGCCATTGCGCGTCTTCGTTATCATCAATTCTACGCCCCAAAAATTGTAGAACGAATCATGAAAACCGCGCCCAAAGGGTCGGACTTAACGAGCTGGAGGTATTAGCCCAGGAAATTGACCAGAGGTTCACGCCGATAAGCGCGGACCAGGCGATCACAACTCGATACCAAAAGGAGCTTAACGAATAATGCGTCGCACTCTTTTGTTCTTTATTCTCTTGCTTGTCTCAACCACCTCACTGCACGCTCAGAAACGAGCTTTCACAATTGAAGATCTTTACCGGGTAAAAAATATTTCCGATCTGCACGTTTCGCCGGACGGCAAGATCGTACTCTTCGTGGTAACAACTTCCGATCTCGCGCGCGCAAAACGCAGCGGCCATATCTGGACGATGGACCTTGACGGCAAAAATCCTCGGCAGTTGACGGCCGGCGAAAAAAGCGAGTCGTCACCGTCCTTCTCTCCAGACGGCAAACAAATACTGTTCATAAGTTCAAAGGATGGCAGTGCGAATCTTTACCTCCTTAGCGCCAGCGGCCGCGGGGTTTGGCGCAAGCTCACCAATCTCTCAACCGGAGTATCCGATCCACTCTGGTCGCCCGATGGCAAGTGGATCGCCTTCTCTTCAGACGTATATCCGGAATGCAACGGCGACGATGCCTGCAACAAACGAATAGCTGAGCGTTGGCAAGCGGGGCCTCTGAAAGCGCACCAGGCCGATGAACTGCTCTATCGCCACTGGACAACGTGGAAAGACGGCACACGAACCCACACCTTCATCGCTAATGCAATGACAGGCGAGACCCGGGACGTTACGCCGGGGAAATACGACGCGCCAACCTTTCAGCTTGGCGGACCTCTGCAATACGATTTTTCGCCGGACAGTAAAGAGCTGGCCTGCGTTTCAAATCACGATGCGGTGCCGGCCGTCTCCACTAACAACGATCTGTGGCTAATTTCGCTTGAAGACAGAAATGCACAACCCCGTAACATCACTGCTGCCAACCCGGCTTACGACGGCAGCCCCAAATATTCTCCCGACGGAAAATACATCGCTTATCGTCTGCAACAGGAGCCAGGTTATGAGTCTGACCGCTTTCGTATCGCGCTGTGGGACCGCGCCACAAGACAAATAAGTGTACTGACCGACTCGTTTGATAACTGGGTGGACGAGTTTCGCTGGTCGAAGGATTCCAGAACGATTTACTTTCTCGGCCCGGTTGAAGGACAGAATCCTGTTTTCAGTCTCGACCTTGCTTCCAAACAAATTACGCGGTTGTTGGCTGACAAGACGATTGATGGTTCCGACTTTGATCCCACCGAACGGCGGCTGCTTTACATAAAGAGATCCGTGGGCGAGCCCCAGGAAATCTACAGTGTGACGCTGGCCGGCGGTAAAGCTTCAGCCCCCTTCAAGCTCTCCCACTTCAACGATGCTTTCATCAACGAAGTTGACGTCCGTCCGGCGGAAACAATCTGGGTCGCGGGCTCAGACGGCAAACGCGTCCAGGTTTTCATAGTCAAGCCGCATAACTTTGATCCAGCCCGCAAATATCCATTGATTCTTAATGTTCATGGCGGTCCTCAGTCGAATTGGGCGGACGCCTTTCGCGGCGATTGGCAGGTTTACCCGGGCGCAGGTTACGTCGTTGCCTTTCCGAATCCTCACGGCTCGACCGGCTTCGGTCAGGATTACACGGCCGAGATCTCCGGCGATTGGGGCGGGCGTGTTTACGAAGACTTGATGAAGGTTACCGACGCACTGGAGAAGCTTCCCTACGTCGACTCGTCGCGTATGGGTGCAATGGGTTGGTCCTATGGTGGCTACATGATGATGTGGTTCGAGGGACACACGGATCGGTTTAAGGCGATCGCCTCAATGATGGGTCTCTATGATCTGCGTTCGTTTCATGGCGCCACAGAAGAGCTTTGGTTTCCCGAATGGGACCTCAAGGGCAAACCGATGGATTCCTCGCAATACGAGAAGTGGTCGCCCTCCAATTACGTGAAGAACTTCAAGACGCCTACGCTGGTGATTTCGGGCGAGCGCGATTACCGCGTTCCCTATACACAGTCGCTGAATTTTTTCACTGACCTGCAGCAGATGAAAATCCCGTCAAGGTTGATCATCTATTCGGACGCCGGCCACTGGCCTAGTTGGTACGAAATGGCGCTGTATTACACCGCGCACGTCGAATGGTTCAACAAATACCTCGGCGGCGACCCGCCGCCGTGGACGACCGATGAGTTTCTGCGCAATGCGGTTTTCGATCGCGCTACCGGAAAGCGAGTCGCTGAGACACCGGCAGGGCGGCCAGGGATGCAGCACGGCAAGCCGGATGTGAAACCCATTACACCGTAGACCCCGAATTTCATTCTAGAGGATGGCGGGGCAAGCCCGCCTTCCTGGCCTGAGCTAACTCAACTTGAATTGTGCTTGTTAATTGAAAGCTACCAAGGCCCCTGATTGTTCATTGAAAGCCATTCAAGGCCAGGTTATCGAGAGGTTAAAACATCTCTCAGGTCAGGCGGGCGGGTTTGCCCCCGCGCTTGAAACGTATCCTTTAAAACCAAGAAGGAGGATTCATGACGCAATCCAGCAACGTCGCAAATCAATCCGGTCCGGAACTTACCACACGTTCGATCATCGTGGGACTGGTGGTAGCGCTGATCATCGGCAGCGCTTATCCGTATTGCGTATTAAA
>DATGYM010000309.1:0-21781 GCA_035297925.1 Pyrinomonadaceae bacterium
GGGTAATCCGGCACCAGATCTCGGTCAGCCGCCAATCCCTGCATCGGGATAATGCAGGCGACGCGAAACTCAGCCGAACGCGTGGCGAGCTTTCCCTCTTCCAGCCAGACGTAGTAATCGAGCGCGACGCGCTCGCCAACCTTAACCTGAAGGTCGGAGCCCGCCCATTCGTTGAGCAGAATTTGAGGTAGGTGTGTAGTCGCCGGTCCGCCTGCGCCGGCGTTGCAAGCAGGCAGGTGTTCCCACTCACCATGCTGCATCACCTCGATACTCTCGTCGGTGACTCCTGTGACAATCGAATACGGAATCTCGCGCCCGTCATCCCTTCGGATGCTATTGACCAGATAGGACAAGTACGGCGACGGGCCCCACATCTCAGCCGACCGCGCAGCTTCACCAACCTTTTGAATCAGGGCTTCGGGTACGAACCCCGCCGTCGTCTCAACCGACAACCCGTGCCCCTCATTCACGGCTCGCAACTTAATCCCATAGTCTTCAAGGGAAGCTGTGTCTTTAAGAATACGTGCCAGTGCAGCTGCTCTGGAAAC
Source organism: Pyrinomonadaceae bacterium (assembly GCA_035297925.1). Lineage (GTDB taxonomy): Bacteria > Acidobacteriota > Blastocatellia > Pyrinomonadales > Pyrinomonadaceae > PSRF01. The sequence continues at coordinate 549 of DATGYM010000309.1, forward strand.
TTGCGTCTTGACCTGAGTGTCGCTTCGCAACGCTTCAGCTATCAGAATGAAGTTGACTTTATCGTCGAGCGCCAACTCCTTCTGCAACAGCTTCAAAGGAACAAAGATGGCGCGCACAGCGCTTTGCTGAGGTTGTACCGAGAACTCTCCCAGCGCGTCTGCCGCAAGAGTCTCGCGCACATTCAAACGCAGTGTGCTGCCGAGATCTTCCTTGCGACTGTGCAGAGACTCGATAGGAATCTCCGAAGGCTTTTGGATTCGCAATAGCAGAGAATCACCCGTTTGTGTGCCCAGCTCTCGCGCCAGACTCTCGCTAAGCAAAACCTCATGGCCCTGCGGCGAGCGAGCTGCGCGCGAGTGGAATTTCCAGAATCTTTCATCAACTCCATAAACGCGTATACCAGACCCAACTCGTTTGCTTGTTTCATGGGTAATCGTGCCCTCGAGCGCGATCAGTGGACAGGTCGCGGTAAATCCGTTGACGATAAACTGCGGGTGATTCTGAATGTCGGCGGCGAGCTGTTCACGGAAAAATCTCTGCGCCGTAATCACGTGGTCCGCATTTCCCAATCGTTGTTGAGAGAGGTCCAGCAGGCTGGCCCTCACCGAATCGCCGACGAGCAAAGCTCCGGCCAACACCGCCACTGCGGTGGCTACACCAAAGACCACGACCAGGTTGGTGCGCCAGTAGTAAGAAAGGTTTTGTTTTAATAGTCGAGCGGTTTTCATTACAACTGGCGTAGCTGCCGATTCACCAACTCATAGCGTGTGGGAAATCGCATCGCGAGTTCTACGTTGTGAGTAACGACCAGCAGAATGGTCTGCCGTTGCTGGTGCAGTTCCAACAACAGGGAAGCGACCACGTCAGCGGCCTTGTGATCCAAATTCCCGGTCGGTTCGTCGCATAACAAAAGCTGCGGCCGGGTGATCAGCGCACGCGCCAGGGCGACACGCTGCTTTTCTCCGCCGGAAAGTTTAGCGGGTCGATGATTGAGACGCTCTCCGAGGCCAACCTCGTCGAGCAACGTACGCGCTCTTTCGGTGGCCTCCGCCCCGTTTTCCTGGGCCGCTGAAACCAGCGTGGGTGTTAATACATTTTCCAGCACGGAGCACTGCGGCAGCAGACAGTGGTCCTGAAAGATGAACCCGATCTCTTTGTTCCTGAATGCAGCCAGCTCTTTCTCTTTCAGTTGATATGGATTGCGCCCATCGAGCGTGACGGTTCCGCTGCTGGGTGGCTCAAGCGCGCCGATAATGTAAAGCAGAGTGCTTTTGCCGCTGCCCGATGGCCCCATTATCGAGACGGCATCGCCGCGAGACAGCGAGAGCGAGATGTCGGACACGATCTTCAGTGCTCCGCGGGGAGTGGGATACTCTTTAGAGACGTGATCAACCTGAAGCACAAGACCTCCAGAAAGTTTGCTGCGGATTTACGCAGATACTCGCGGATTAGGGCAAATCAGAAAGGCATCAGCCGGCAACTGTGATGTTCACTGGCGTACAGATTGGCCACCATCGTAATGTCTGTTTCAGACGCGCGTTTATTGGCGAGCATCCGCGGTTAATTCCCTGGGAGTCACCTGCCCGTCGGTTCGCCTTGCGATACTTTCATAAACCTCGAACGCGCGATCGGCCATGCGCGCCACGCTGTAGAGTTCACGCACTTTCTCAAAACCGCTCTGTCCCAGTCTCTCCGCCAGCGCCGGATCCTTATAAAGGCGCAGAATGCCTGCGGCGAGACTATCCAGGTCGTCGGGCTGAACCAACAAACCGCCACCTGTTTTCTCAATTATCTCCGGAAACGCTCCGCGCTTTGGCTGGATAACAGGAATGCCGCAAGCGATTGCCTCGAGCAGAAAAATTCCTTTCGGCTCATCATACGTAGCCGGCACCGATAGCACATCCAGCCTGCGCAAAAAATCGATCTTGTCATTCCGGTCAAGCACGCCGCGGTAATGAAACTCTGATGCAAGCCCCGCATCTTTCATCTGCGCTTCAATGCCGCTGAGATACTTCCTGTGTTCCGGTGCCAGGTAGCCGGCGGCTTCCAGACGCGCCCCGTGCAATTCGCCTCGCTCGCGCAATTTTCGATACGCATCAGCCAGAACATGCAGTCCCTTTTCAGGGGCGACACGGGCGAAGAATCCAACAGTGAAAGGTTCGGAGCCTTCAGCTGCATTCGGCTCTGATCGGCGATAGCCTTGCAGGTTGATCCCCAATGGCACGACGTGAATCCTCTCCGGCGGAATTCCCAAATATCCGGGCATGAACTCAGCGTAATATTCGCTGACGGCAATGAAAGCATCGACGTGCTCGACATTAGCGCGAATGAGAGATTTGGCTTCGCTGCGATAGGGTTCTTGTAAGCCTTCGAGGAAAAGATCCTCGCCCTGAAGCGTGCAGCAGATAGGACGGTCCAGCGCGTCTTTGATAGGTTTCGCCAACCCGAGCAGTAGCGAGTAGGGCAGACTCACGACATCCGGTGGCCCCTCGTGTTTCAGCCAAGCCAGCAGCTTTGAGATTTCTTTGTGTTGAAAGCCCTCTTCGCCTTTCAACATCGAGACGGTCAACTCCCCCAGCATCTTCGGACTTGTCGAAATAGAACGACGCGAGGCCAGTTGCAGTATTGGCGCCCAATCCCAAAAGCGATCGAGCCAACTCGGTGACTTGCGAAAGAGCGGCACGTACTGCTCGAGGTAAACGCTGACGCCGCCAAAGAAAACTTTCTGCTGACTAACGTTTGGTTCGTCCGTTAGGGTCGGAGTGTAGACGGGCAACAGCACCACGTCATGACCGCGTGAAATGAGTTCAGAAGCGAGCGCGTTGTCGCGCAGACAACTGCCGCAATACATCTGCCCGGCGCCGCCTGTGAGATAGAGTATCTTCATCGCACGTCTGGTCGGACAGGCATTCCTGCCAGTCCCGGTTAGTCTTCGTAGCCTTACAAGGGTCCGAGCAAGGCCAATAATTTTCCAGTTCTCAGTTCATATTTTTCATTCGTCATCTAGGGGACTTGTCTCTTTACTTGCCGGCGGGCCCCTTCGATGGAGAATGACGATTGAGAAATTTTATGGAAAATCTCTTTCTTCTGCCTCGCACCAGGCCTACGCAAGAGGGATAGAAAAGAATGTCTATCCGACGCTTCACACGGCTACGGCACGCTGGAAGGCTCGGCGCGCGTACAGGTGTTGGAAAAGGTTGCCCTCGTGCGGTTGGTCCCAGCTTACCTGACTCGTGGGCACGGGTCCGATGTTTAGTCGATCTACATTTGGGGAGTTAACCAGTTTGCGAATCAATTGGGAGTCAGAAGTGATCGCAGTAACCACCAGACTGGCACCCAGCATTTCCGGGATTTCTTCCTGCCTGGTCTTTACGACGCTGGCGAAGGGAAACAGGAACTCTTTATTCGCGAGGGGATGCGCGGAGTTTTCACAGAGCACAATAGTTGGAAGGAGATAAGAACAACCCTGCCAGGTCACAAGACGTCCGTCGTTACGATAAGCAGCAGTGACTTCGCGCCCGCCAGGTTCAGTGAGTCCCTGATCGATCATCTGCGAAATGCGCGCCGCGACGCCTCCATCCGAGACAGGCGCGATCTCTGCTGCTTCGTCATCGGCGGCGAGTGGGGCTATCCGCGCCAAACGTTCGGCTAGCGCCTCGGCTATCTCTTCGGCGTGGGCCGGCACCCAAACACCCGATGCATTGATGCACGAGCGCCCGCCGTTTGCTGCAATTGAAGTAACCATCACATCGAGATATTGCTCCCACTTATCGATACAATCTTCGCCGATAACGATCTTGCTGAATCCGGGGCCATGAATCTCGATGCGTGCGTCATCACTCCAGGCACTGGTTGAAGCAGCATCTCCGAAGATCATGCCGCGGCCGCAAGTTCTTAGAATCTCTCCGGCGCCGGCGTGATCGGTAGGGTAGAAACTAAAACCTTCGCCTGGCGCACCGGCGCGGATCAAGGCCTGAATGATTCTGTACGGAGTCCAGGGCTCCGCACCTCCAGGCTTGAGCACCAATGGAATTTTTAAGGGCACCGCGGGGATCCAGAGCGAGTGCACGCCCGGCGAATTACTCGGCAGCACGACGCCCAACGACTCAGTGCGGGGATAGAAACTTAGCGCCTGTCCCTCAACTTCGCCGAACCCTTGATCCAGTATTTCCCAATCAATATTTCTGCTCAGGCCGTTGAGCACAGTTCCCACTTCCGCCAGCACGCCCCAGATCTTGGCCATGTTCCTGCGGGCCAGCACATGTGGCATACCAGTGGTTGCCGAGACTTGTCGGACATAGTCGTCAGGTGTCTGCAGGTCGTCACCCAGGGGCAGTGAGTCATTGCGAAAATGGTTAGCAGCGCGAGCACAAATATCGATCAATTCGGAGGTAGAAAGTGCCGCAAGCTTTTCTCGCCCGGTTTTTTGATCTCGCAGGTCGCGTCTGATCAAGCCGCTGTTGGCCTGGCTGATTTCAACGAACAGTTCACGCGTTTGATGGTGAGGCACGCGCGCAATATCGAGGCTCTTGTACGGCTTACCTTGTCGCAATATGGGAATGTGGATCATGAATTTCAATTTTCGATTTTCGAATTTCGGATTGCGGATTTTGTTGGTTAAGCGTTGCGCTACCAGGCCGGTTGGTTTGCAAACAGGTGTCCGCAATCCACAATCCGAAATTTACATCAGTAGACCCCTTCAATCACGGTTGTGTTCAATTTTGAGAACGGTCGCACGTTGCGCACGCCGTCCCAGGGATAAAGCTCGCACGGTGGCTCTCTTTCCGCCTGATCACGTTCGAGAAAACGGGGCATGAAAAACTCTTTTGTTAACGTCGTCAAACGCACGCGACCAGTTTCGCCGTACTCAACGACCCGCTCTGGATTATCCGGGTCAACTATTTCAATCATTGCCCGCGGCAGCGGGGGATAATAGATGACCGCGAAATTGTCTTTCTCCTCGCGCGGTTTGTGTACGGCCAGACCCATCAACGTATTGCCATAAGTGGGGGCGAAATAGGCGCCTTCCAACAACTCTTCCACGGCAAAGCGATAAAACTGTGGCGTCATCTCTGTGCCGCCACAGAACACTCCCGTGATGCCGAGTTTCTTCAATGAGACTTTTTCGCAAAGCGCCTCCAGTAGTTTCGGCGTGGTGAACAGACAGCGAATGTTATCGTGCGCGCGGAGCAGCGTCAGGCCTTGTTCGACCACGTGTTGCTTGTATTGTTCGGCCATCTTTGCCTGGCCCATCTTGATCAGTTTGATCACCCAACGCGGATCGAGATCGATCATAAAGCAGATGCCGCCGCGATACTGCGCCAGATGTTCTATCGCCAGTCGCAAACGCCGCGGACCGGTAGGGCCAAGCGACAACCAGTCGGCGCCTTTCGGGAAAAACTCGTCCGGCAAAGTTTCACTGAAGGCTTCATAGTCCAAACGAAAATCTTCGATGTTGATCCGGGATTTCGGAACCCCAGTGCTCCCGCCAGTCTCGAAAGTGTAGACGGGACGTCCCGCATAGCCGTTCGGCACCCACCGGCGCAGTGGTCCACCACGCAGCCATTCATCCTGGAAGGGACCTAAACGCGAGAGGTCGTTGTAGGTATTAATCTCCCGGCGCGGATCCCAGCCAAGTTTGGCTGCGTAATCCAACCAGAAAGGAGAACCGGTATCAGGATCAAAGTGCCACTGGAGAACTTCGCGAACCCAGGCGTCCAGTGCTTCCTGCGATCGTGTGATGCTCGTTTGTAAGCTTGCTTCGGCAGTCGACATTTTGCTTGTGGTAAACGACGTCTCCTAACTATCAATCTGCAAACGTAAGAGACCGGGGCACTTTCGACTTGTGGTATGCGGATTTACGGAGCATTCCGGCTTAGTAGCGCGTCATCCGGCTCAAGTACGAAATCCGCAATTCGAAAATTTCCGGCAGCCGGTCTAGAGCATCGTCTTTGTCTCGCCGCTGAGCGCCGTGCGCAGCGACTCGGGAATTTCCGTCGGCTGGCCGTTCTGCAACGTCACCAGAGTCATCGTTCCCTCAATCGCGAGTTCGTCAGCAGCGTTGAATACCTGGTAATCGTAGCGGATTGACGTGCGCCCGAGCTTGCCCACTGCGAGCCGAAGGCGAAAGGGATCATCAAGAGCGAGCACGCGAAGGAATCTGCACTCCACATGTACGCGCGGGAAATCGTAGCCCATGCTTCGGTCCATCGGCCATTCGATGCCCCGAACGAGTTCGCTTTCGGCCTCCTCAACCAACTCGAAGATGCGTGGAAAGTGCAAACGCCCGGCGGCATCTGCGTCAGCCCAACGCAGACGGCGCTGGAGTTCTATTGAGGCAGGCATGCTTTGAAACCTTTCCATACAGCCAGGGCCGGGCCAATACCGATAGTACTAAGGTAAACAAGCAGGCCGCCGTAAGAGCTTTGAATGTCGATAAGTATCGAACGGACGATCATGCGCCATGACCTTACGATCGAGACTAATGTGGAAATCAGCAGGCACTAAAGCTTGTCGAAGCCACGCGACCGTACGATCAACGGATTAAAGTCGTCCGACGCCATCTTAACTGATCTTACCAACTGAGCTGAATCCATATTTACGGGTCTTGCAGACGTCAACGCTGTTATGGAATAGGGCAATCTCTTCTCAACACCACTTAGAAACAGAGCTAAGAATATCTGTTGTCCGGGTAACAACCCAAGCTGCCTGTAAACCATTAAATCTCTATTGATGCGGAGGGCGGGAGTCGAACCCGCGCGACCTTACGGACGAATAGCGACGATATTTCGTTTTTCCAGTTTTCAGTTTCCTGCGACTTCGAAGGCACATCGCGGAGTGCCTGCACGGTCGCACTGCTCCTGGACTCTCGCGCCTATGATCTCAGTGAGCAAAGCTTCGGCGAGTTGGCAGACTTCCGGGTGTTCATTCACAGCTGTGGCGAGCGGACAATTCCCACTTCTAATGAAAAACTTCTTTCCTTCCTTCTCTACACGCGCAGTCCCGCCGAGTGCCTCCAGCGCTGCCAGGGCCCTGCCGACACGAGTTTCCAAGTCGCCCCCTTTTGAGCCCGCAGTCTGATTGCTGGCTAAGCCGCGACCCACCTCTCTGAGGACCTCCTTAAGCGCTTTAGGCGTGAGCCGTCCTTTAAGCACAGCGATGAGTTGATTGAGTAGTGCATCGTAAGCTTTAGGAAAGAGATGCTCCGCCTCGACCGTCAACTCGTAAGCGAAATGTGGTTTGCGTGTACCTCGCTGCACCCCGCCCTGCCTGATAAGCCCGTCGCGTTCAAGCGAAAGGAGATGCGCCCGCACGGCGTTGTCAGTCAGTTCCAGCTCTTCCGCCAACTCGTTGACCGTTCTTGTAGTCCCTCTCATGAGGGTGACGATGCGACCCCGCGTGCTGTCGAAAAAGCGTTTGTCCAACTTAGTTGCTTTCATGTTTTCAGGCTCAGTATTACATCTCCAGGAAATAAACACAATAAGTCAAAGTAGCTCTTGACTTATTGTGGAATCGGTGTATCCTGCGATCCAAAAGAACAATCGCCTAAGCGAAATCCAAAACTATTCAATAGCCGGAAGACAACGAAATGGAACACATAATCGATAGCCCTACCCGAATTACTTCTCGTGCCGAGGTGGGCACCGAGGCTTTTCGACCCGCCTATGAGGCCTATCAAATCTTGCACCTTGCCTTCACTGTAGCGCCGATCATCGCCGGACTCGATAAATTCTTCAATCTGCTCGTGAATTGGGGGCAGTACTTACCGTCGGTTGCTAACAAACTGGTTGGAGGTCACGGTCACGAACTGATGCTCGTGGTCGGCATCATCGAGATCATAGCCGGACTCGGAGTTGCTTTCATGCCGAAAGTTTTCGCTTACGTTGTTTCCGCCTGGCTCTTACTGATTGTCGCCAACCTCCTGATGGTCCCCGGCTACTACGACGTTGCGCTACGCGATTTTGGACTGGCGCTGGCGGCTTTCGCGCTCGCGCGTCTGAGCCGGGAATTTGATCGCGGGGCTTCGAGATGATGTTACCGAATACGCAGAAAGCCTCGTCAGAGTTTATACGACCGAGGGATTGTCACTCGCCCTGCAGTCGCCCCAGGGGATCAGGGGTGGTGCTCGATCTAAACGAGTCAAGGCTTAACCGCCGGCACCTTAGGAAAGCGAGAACGGTCGAGCGAGTGGCCGAGGCTCGCCTGCCGACGGAGTTCGGCGAGTTCCGCATCATCGGCTATCGCTCACTCACTTCAAATGAAGAGTTCGTCGTACTTGCCAGAGGCGAACTGCGCAAAGACCGAGCAACGCTGGTTCGCGTTCATTCACAGTGTCTGACTGGTGACGTGTTTGGATCCGTCAAGTGCGATTGCGGAGGGCAGCTCCGCGCGGCTATGCAATTAATCGCACGAGATGGATGCGGCGCAATCGTCTATCAGCAACAAGAGGGGCGGGGAATCGGCATCATCAACAAAATTCGTGCTTACGCGTTACAGGATAAGGGCGCTGACACGACTGAGGCCAACGAACGGTTGGGGCTGGCAGTAGACCTGCGCTGCTATGAACAATGCGCGGAGATCTTGCGCAACCTGGACTTGAATCGCGTGCGGTTGATGTCAAACAACCCAGAGAAGTTGCGGGCGCTCGCAGGAATGGGAATCGAGGTTGTTGAGCGCGTTGCGCTAATGATTACGCCTACGGATGCTGCGAAGAATTATCTGCGCACTAAAAAAGAAAAAATGGGGCATCTGTTGGAGCTGGTGTGAAACGAAAGTCGACGCTATGCGAAGCAAGCACCTCGAAACAGTCGCACCGACAGGTGGTAACACGGCTGTCACCGCTCAGTGATACGGATACGGTTAGGCGCTTGATTAGCACTTGAAATACCCGGCGAGCGCCGCGCTCAGCTTGGTTGGTCGAAGTCACGACCGGGAGCGATAAGTGCAGCAGGGAGTGGTTACTCTCCGCAAAAAAGGAGTCTGTTATGTCAGAAAAGAACAATCACGGAACTAACCCATTGGAAGATGTAGTGCGAAAGGTCAGTAATGGTCAGAAAAATAGACTTTCGCATGATCAGAGGATGGCCGAAAGGCCCGCCCTTAATGATAAAAGGACCGTTGTTAACGCCAAACGCAAAACGGTCATTACGCTAATCAAGCTCATACTGTTGGCAGCGGGCCTTACTGTCGCGCTGGGGCATCTCGCGAGTCGGAGCCGCGCTCAAAGCGGACAAGGATTTGATCGGCAGATTAGCGAAAATGCACAACAGATGATGGAGCAAGGGAAGCAAATCTTCCGATACGACACCTTCGGTGATGAAGCTTATTGGTCGGGCAAGCTTAAACTTCATCAAGCTATTGAGGGCTCCAGGTTCGGCGGTGTCGGCCCGGGCGTCAGTCCGAAGACCGCGCTCGCCGTCGGCTTGAAAGTTGATATGGATGCGCTTCCCGCTGACCTGGTGGAGAAGATCAAAAAGGGTGAAGTGAATCTGGACGACCCGGCCACGACGCTCGCACTTATTAACCTCAACGCAGTTCTGGGCGTGAAAGGAACTTTCAATAGCGATGGCAGTCTGAAGGCAGTAGGCCTCAGTTGTGCAGTTTGTCACTCGACAGTTGACGACGCTTTCGGACCTGGCATTGGACACCGTCTCGACGGCTGGCCCAATCAGGATCTAAACGTAGGTGCCATCGTGTCGCTCGCTCCGGATCTGAGTGCGCTCACCAGCCTCTTGCAGGTTGATGAACCGACGGTCAAGAAGGTACTCGCCAGTTGGGGACCAGGAAAGTTCGACGCGGAGTTGAACCTTGATGGCAGAGCGTTTCGCCCCGATGGCAAGCCTGCCGCCACGCTCATTCCTCCTGCATTCGGGATGGCCGGCGTCAATCTGCATACCTGGGGTGGGGGCTGGGGGACGGTCACTTACTGGAATGCGTTCGTTGGCAACCTGGAGTTGCAAGGACAGGGAACATTCTTTGATGCACGCCTGAACGATCCAAAGAAATATCCGGTGGCAGCTCGTGCCGGTTTCGGGAACAAGCGCAGCGCCACTGATATGGTGACCGCGAAATTGGCTGCGCTCCAGTTTTATCAGCTTGCGATCCCTCCGCCCACGCCACCTGAAGGCAGTTTTGATCGGGCCGCAGCCGCTCGTGGGCAGGTCGTCTTCAAAGGCAAAGCCAATTGCACCCAATGTCACGTTCCGCCGCTATTTACTGAACCGGGTTGGAACACGCACAAAGCGTCCGAGATCGGCATTGACGATTTCCAGGCCAGTCGTGCGCCCGATGATTCCTATCGCACTACGCCATTACGCGGAATCTTCGCCCACATGAAACGCGGCTTTTACCATGACGGACGCTTTGCCAGTCTGCTCGACGTGGTTAACCACTACAACGGTTTCAAGAAGTTAAGTTTGACCGAGCAGGAGAAGAAAGACTTAGTCGAATACTTGAAGTCACTATAATGTTTCTGGGAATAAAAAACGACGGCGCCGGCAGATCAGCAGGGGCACGGATTAAGAATCCGAATAACGATTGAACTCTCAACGAAGTCGGCGGCAGGATCAAGCCTAACAATCCGGAGCTGCAGAAGCGCTTAAAAGCACCGAACGGCGTGGACTTCCGGTCTAATCCACGTGCAGGCGATGATAAAGGCCGGTCACACCGTATCGCGCTGGTACCGGTAGATCGCAACGGACCTGTTGAATACTTCAATCGGCCCTTGCGCAAGCGTCAGGAATGAAGTGCCGGTCGCAGCTTTGAGAATTCAGCGTCGATGCACGGTTGAGAGGGTCGTTGAATCCATCATTCCCTGGCACGTCACCCACAACTCCGCTACAATTGCCGCCTTACCGAGATACAGGGTTCTTTCCAGCAGACAGCCAGGACATTAGGAAGGCGGCAAGGACGCACACTGGTTTCCGTTGGCGCTAGACTAGGCCGCTATGAAATCCGCTCGCAGATTGGCGCGGGCGGGATGGTTGAGGTGTATCTGGCGCGGGACACAAAACTCGATCGCAAAGTCACATTGAAGAAGCTCTGAGACAGCCAGGGCAGGACGACCAATTAGTGATCACAACTTTGAGGAGGAACATCAACATGGCCACCGCATTTGCTCCAATCCCCGGCATTCCTGCAGCGCTGCACCGTGCCGAGAAAGACCTTCCCTTTGTCGAGTACCAGGAAGGGGTAGTTTTCCAATTGCTGCACGCTGATGTGGAGGCGGGTCTCTGGGTAATCAGAGTGCGCTTTCAACCAGGTGTCACTATTCAACGCCACAAACATACGGGCGAGGTCTTCGCCTTCACGATCAAGGGTTCGTGGAACTATCTGGAATACCCAGAGGTCAACACGGCGGGTTCTTATCTGTTCGAGCCTGCCGGCTCGATCCATACGCTGCATGTGCCGGCGTCGAATTCAGAAGTGACCGATGTCTGGTTCGCCATCCGCGGAGCGAACCTCAACCTGGACGAAGAGGGCAACGTCGAGAGCGTGCTCGACGCGGGCGCAGTGCTTGAGATCTACCTGGCTCGTTGTGAAGCAAACGGTCAAGGGCGCCCAAACGTAATTGGGAAATAACGAGTGACACTAACGAGACAAAGGAAATCAATGAGTAACCTCGAATCAGTACAAGGTCTGTACGCAGCGTTTGCCAAGGACGATGTTCCCACAGTGCTTGGCTTTTTTGGACGCTAACATTGCCTGGACAGAAGCCGAAGGATTCCCATACGGCGGCACTTACGACGGGCCTAACGCGGTGTTGGAAGGAGTTTTCATGCGGCTGGGCTCGGAGTGGGACGGGTTTGCGGCCGTGCCCATTGAATTCATTGATGGCGCAGATACCATCGTTGTGCTGGGTCAGTACAGGGGCATTTACAAAGTTACCGGCAAGAGCTTTAAGGCAAACTTCGCGCACGTTTGGAAGATTCGCGAGGGCAAGGCCGTACGTTTTGTACAGTACGTGGACACATTCCTGGTGCAGCAAGCTTTATAGGAACAAGGACGATCGAACTACGTCAACTCCTCCACTGTCTTGCGTTCAATAGCCCATGAAACGATGCCCAACATGCAATCTTGTTGAGACGGACGATGCGCTTCGCTTCTGCCGCGCGGACGGGACCACTCTGATTAGTTACTCTGGCCCCATCGGCGCTGAGGCAGGCACCGTTAAGCTTGACTCTACACCGATGTCAGGTGAAATCGAGACGAGCATCCTGCCTCACACTTCGACGACGGATGTTAATCGCCCAACCAGACCAACCAATGCCCTTCCCGAGCCGCAGAAGCAGCACACAACGCGCGAGTTGACTAAACCGAAACGACGTGGACTTGTATTCGCAGCGGTCGGGTTCGCAGTAATCGTCATCGCCGCGGCCGGCTATTTTTATCTTTCACGAAATCATAAGACTGCCATCGAATCAATCGCCGTGATGCCGTTTGTCAACGAAAACGGTAACGCAGATGTCGAGTACCTTTCGGACGGAATGACTGAAACGCTGATCAGCAGTTTGTCGCAGCTGCCGAATCTGAATGTCAAACCGCGTTCGTCAGTCTTCCGCTATAAAGGCAAGGAAACCAATCCGCAGACCATAGGCAAAGAGCTAAACGTGCAAGCGATTCTGAACGGGCGCGTGGTCCAACGCGGACCGGAGGTGTCGCTCTTTGTCGAGTTGATTGATGTCGCGTTGGATAAAGTTGTGTGGAGTCAGCGTTACGATCGCAAACAATCCGAGCTTGTCACACTCCAAAGTGAGATTGCCCGTGATGTTTCAAACAAAATAAAAACCAAACTTTCGGGTGCGGATGTGGCGAAAGTGGAAAAGACTTACACCACCAGCTCGGAAGCGTATCAGCTTTATCTCAAAGGGCGTTTCCAATGGAATAAGCGAACGGGCGAATCGCTCAAGCAATCGGTTGAATTTTACAATCAGGCGATCGCCAAAGACCCGAATTACGCTCTCGCTTACTCCGGTCTGGCTGATAGCTATGTCCTGTTTCCTAACTACAGCGTCGCGTTACCCAGGGACTCTATGCCGAAAGCAAAGGCGGCAGCTGTTCGCGCAATTGAGATTGATGATTCGTTGGCGGAAGCACACTCCGCCCTGGGAGTCTATCTTTCCATCTTTTCGTGGAATCAACCCGCCGCTGAAAGAGAATTTCGCCGCGCTATTGAACTGAACCCAAACTATGCAACCGCGCATCAACAACTCGCCAACCAATGCCTAATGGCCATGGGCCGGTTCGATGAATCCATTGAGGAAGGCAAACGAGCAGAAGAACTTGACCCGCTTTCGCCAGTGATCAGTATGGATGTAGGCTCGAATCTCACCAGAGCGCGGCGTCTCGACGAGGCAATAGCACAATTGAATCGCACGCTCACACTTGATCCGAATTTCTATGCTGCTCGCTATGCTTTGGGAACGGCCTACCACGCTAAGGGGCAGTTCGCAGAAGCTATAGCCGAGTATCGAAAGGCCCTGACCTTAACTGATGATCCATGGGCAAAGGCATTGCTGGCCCGTTCGTTGGCAAAGTCGGGGCAACGTGATGAAGCCTTCAAATTGCTCGGTGAATTGCAATCGGAATCGGCGCGTCGCTATGTTCCGAGTTCCGGTCTTGCGGTAGCCTTTGCTGCGCTGGGCGAAAAAGATAAAGCTTTTGTTTGGCTGGACAAGGACGTTACCGAGCGGTCGCCGCGTCCCCCTTTATTTTCAGTTAATCCTGTATTTGATGATTTGCGCGACGACCCTCGCTTTCAGGATTTACTGCACCGCATCGAGTTGGCGAAAAGAGATTGAGTCGGATGGACAAAGAATCACATTCGCAACGAAGGCGATTAGACATCAGGGGCTTTAGGCAGCGCCGCACACTCGTGACTTAGCCCGAAAGGAATCAATACCTGGCAAGACCTTCAAAGTTTGCACACGTCGTCTATAGCACCCGACGCTTTGACGAGATGATTGATTGGTATCAAAGCGTCTTCGAAGCGACAGTGGTCTATCAAAATCCGGTGTTTGCTTTCCTTACCTACGACGACGAACATCATCGTTTCGCGTTCGCCAATTTGTCAGCGCTAATGCCTGAGAGCGTTGCTAGTGAGACGCGGGACAACGCAGGTGTAAATCACGTGGCCTACACCTATGCCAACCTGGGTGATTTGCTTGCAACTTACGAGCGCCTCAAACAGATGGGCATCAATCCCTACTGGCGCATTCATCATGGCATCACACTATCGCTTTACTACCAGGATCCCGATGGCAATCGAATGGAGTTTCAGGTGGACTGCGGTACAGTCGAAGAGGCCAATGCTTACATGCGAACGGACGCCTTCGCCGCAAATCCAGCCGGAGTAGAAATTGATCCGGAAGGTTTGCTCGCACAGTACCGCAGCGGTGTGCCGGAGCAACAACTCCTCTTGATGCCTGAAGGACCGATGTCTCCAATCCCGCGCGAGCGCGGCATGACCTGATACTTTTGCTTTTACGAAGGAAGAAGAAGGATCTTCCGAAATTGGCGAAATTTGGCCTAAATCAGGAGCTTTCGACAAAGGGGAAACCGATGATAGCGCTTGGGTGCGAATGAGAGGATTATTTTGAGTCAAGCGTTCCCGCCCAATTCAACCATTTCGCATTACCGCATCGTCTCCCAGATCGGTGCCGGCGGTATGGGTGAGGTTTATCTAGCGGAGGATTCTCGGCTCCATCGCAAAGTGGCGTTGAAGATTCTCCCTGCGGAAATGGCCGCTAACCAGGATCGAATGCGCCGCTTCAAACAAGAGGCGACAGCCGCGGCGGCCCTCAATCATCCGAACATCGCGCACATTTACGAGATTGGTGAGAGCGAGGGGACGAACTTCATCGCCATGGAGTTTGTCGAAGGCGTTACGCTCCGCCAGAAGATTCATCGCGAGCGAACCGAATTAACCTTTCAGACACGGGATTGGGAATTATTTCGATTGAACGCTGACCCATATTGGAGTTCATTGCGCGACGACCAGCGATTTAAGGAACTGCTGAAACGCCTGAATCTGCCGGAATAGCGCGCACAGTCTGCTTCATCGCTACGCGGTGGTTCGCTACAAACATGAAACGCTGTCCAGCATGTAAACGAGTTGAGACTGATGACGGGCTCGCTTACTGTCGCGCGGACGGCACGGCGTTGATTAGTGACTCCAGTTCGATCAGCTTGGAGTCGGGTACGGTGAAGCTTAACTCTGCACCGATCCTGAGTGAGACTGAGACCAGCGTTCTGCCACACACGATTACCGATCCGGGTATCAGCCGATCCACCGGCCCAACGACCGTGCTGCCCGTGCAGCAGACACCGGGCCCGGTGACCCAGGCGTTGAGCAAACCGAAACGGCGGAAGGCGATCGCAGCGATTGCCGCAGTGATCGCCGTCGCCCTCATTGCTTCCTCCTACCTGTACTGGTCCAGCGGCAGGAAGGTCGCGCCCATAGAATCGATTGCGGTGATGCCATTCGTCAACGAAAGCGGCAATGCGGATCTCGAGTATCTCTCGGATGGAATGACTGAAACTCTCATCAATAGCCTTTCACAGATTCCAAACTTAAGCGTTAAGGCACGTTCATCCGTCTTTCGTTACAAAGGCAAAGAGATTGACCCGAAAAAGATTGCCGCCGACCTAAATGTGCAAGCGATACTGACAGGGCGCGTGGTCCAACGCGGCGATCAATTGACACTCAATTTGGAGTTGATTGACGCACGGACGGAAAACGTTCTGTGGGGTAATAGATACGAACGGAAATCGTCTGAACTCGTTGCCCTCCAAAGCGAGATTGCGCGTGATGTGTCGAGCAAGCTCAAGTCTAAACTGTCTGGTGCGGATGCAGCGAAAGTCGAAAAGACTTACACGACCAATCCCGAAGCCTATCAGCTTTATTTGAAAGGAAAATTCTATTGGAACAAACGAACGGGCGAATCCCTCAAACAAGCTGCTGAGCTCTATCGGCAGGCGATCGAGAAAGACCCAAACTATGCCCTCGCTTATTCAGGTTTGGCTGAAACATACGTTCTCTTTTCCAGTTACGATGTTGCGCCGGCAAACGACAGCATGCCTCAGGCGAAAGCAGCGGCACTGCGGGCTTTGGAGATTGACGATTCGCTGGCAGAAGCACACACCGCGCTCGGATTTTATCTTTCCAATTATGAATGGGATCGGGATGGCTCGGAGAAGGAGTATCGCCGCGCTATCGAACTCAAACCGAATTACGCGACCGCCCATCATTGGCTAGGCGCTGACCTCGCGAACGTAAAACGGTTTGACGATAGTCTGGTCGAGTTGAGGCGTGCCGAGGAACTTGACCCGCTTTCGCCGATCATAGGTACGAATCTCGGTGACACGCTGGTCTTCGCTCGCAGGTATGACGAGGCGATTGCACAATACAAGCGCACTCTCGTTAGTAACCCAAATTTTGCTTACGCTCACCGGGCTTTGGGTTGGGCATACGGCTTAAAAGGAATGTATTCGGAAGCCATAGCCGAAACGCGCACGGCTATCGAACTTAATAAAGGTTCCTCAGCAAAGGGATATTGGGGACTGTGGCTGGCGAAATCCGGCCAGCGCGCTGAAGCATTGAAGCTGCTCAGTGAGTTAAAACAGGAGACGACCCGGGGTTATGTTCAGAGCTATACCTTTGCGCTTATTTACATTGGGCTTAGTGATAAAGAGGAAGCATTGAACTGGCTCGAAAAGCAAATGTCAGGTCGTTCAGAAACCGCCAACACGTATGCAGTTGCTCCAGAGCTTGACGACCTACGCTCCGAGCCCCGATTCAAGGAAATGCTGAAACGGATGAATCTGCCGGAGTGAATTTGCAAGTAGATGAATAAAGGACTGGCAACCAACACCTCTGTCCCGCATCGTCTCTGAAAGCAATACTAGTTTCTGGTCGATAAACGATGAAACGTTGACCCAAATGCAATCGCGTTGAAGCTGACAATGCGCTTCTGCCGCACAGACAGCGCAGCGCTCGTTAGTGATTCACTTCCGCCGGGTGGTGGAGCAGGAACGGCACCAACAGCGGTTGTGAGCCGTAGTCAATTTAGTTTAGCGCAATTCTGCCGTATGATTGAGAATGATAAACAAGCAACGGTAGGAAGAGCGCAATGAACCGGTATGAGTTCTTAGTGGAAACGTACAGAACCGAGAGAATAAAGACTCTTTCAGTTTGGTCGCAGTTCGATGACAGCGATCTGGAATTCCGTCCGGAACCCCGCGCCAGAACTCCTCACGAGCACATGGTCCATCAATGCATCAGTGAAGATAATTGGATGAAGAATATGCTTGGCATCGACACAAAAGAAGATGCGTTGCCGTCTAGCGAAAGCAAGATTGAGTTCATAAAGTGGTATGCGAAAGTCTCGCAACTCAGATTGAAACAGTTACGGTCAAAGTCCGACGGTTGGTTCGAAGAGACGACCGCCTTTTTCGAAGTATCCAGAAGCAGGGCTTGGGTCCTAACCAGAAGGATCGCACATACATCGCATCACCGAGGCCAACTGACTGCGTATCTTCGACTCTTAGGCAAGAATCTATACTCTACCTATGGACCTAGCGCGGATACCGGGGGTTTACCGCAAAATAAGGCCAACGTCATTTATCGGTATGCTTCTATAGAGGAATTAATAACTGAGGAAGAAAAAGGTGGGAGATCGGCTGCTCTACCTGGCCCCGGCGTTAAGAAACCGACAGAGAGGCCAAACGATTAGTGTTTTGGTACGCCGTGGAAATCCATTTCGCGGCGATTCAACGACAGACCTACTTACTTCCATTTCTGATCCTTCAATGTTGATGTTCGCCCTCGGTAGGCAATCCTGCATCGATCCAGTCTTGCTTACCTTCTGCGTAGTCGCGCACGTTTGTGTATCCTAGCGCCGCCAGTTCACGGGCAGCGTTCTCGGAAGCATTTCAAGTAGGCTTAGCACAGTAGACCACAATGTCAGCTGTCTTATCAGGCAGAAGGGTCGGAGCAAGTTGCGTTACTTGGTCCGGCGGCAAATTGATAGCGCCTGGCAGATGCGCGTGATGAAAAGCAGCCGCTGGCAGGGTTTCGACAAGTATAAAAGTCTCTCGGCGATCAATCTTCACCTTTAATTCGTCACGCGAAATTGTAGCTACCATGAATCCTAAGTTTCCTTGTCAAAAAGTACCTATTTCTTGCGGCCGTTCGTTTCAGCTTCTTCCGCCCAGAAGATCCAGCGGGCACCGTTCTTGTGTTTTTCACGGGAGGCCATCAAACCTTGTCCTTCGAGACGAGTGCGCGCACCGCGGTACATATTTGCGAAGAGACACGGAGTGACGTCAGTTAATTCCCAACCTTGTTCTGAAAGTCCGGTTTTGCGAAATGCGCGTTCCATCTTCTGGCGTTTTTTTTCAAACAGCACAACCAGGTCTTTACACATCTCTTCGCATAGGGCCCTAAACTCCTCACACTCATCCGCCTTCAAAACGGGAAAGTTCAGTTCGTAGTAGCGTTCAGCCGGATGTGTTTTTTCCCAATCAAGGGCTTCGCGCAAGAGTTCACTGCGCAGCATATCAGTGACATGAGTATGAACACTCGGAGCGGACAGAGAAAGGGCTTCAGCGATCTGGGTGATCGTATTCGGACCTTCGGCCAAGACATTTAGAATCTGCTCTTTGGTTCCGTTTGGCAGCAATCTGTTTTTAGTGATCTCGGCCCACGGATCGCTGTAAGCTTCTTCTCTGGATGAGACACACTCGCATGGAAAACGTAGCCCGTTGAATCCATCAGGTACACTCATAATTATTAGTAGCAGCGGTCAGCTTTCTAGTTAAAGGGCAACGCGTTTTCGGGAGGGCCAACAGAATTATATCAGTGTTTAAATTCGTTCCTCGCGGAAAAAAACTGATGCTCTCAAAATACACAATTTCTTAACATCTCTTCCTCATTCGGGTCTTTACAATTTCATTTTTAGGGCATACCCTAATAGCGTTCCGTATAGAACTTCCCCCAAAAGAAGCCACTTCACAGGGCTCGCGGGGCACATCCCAGCGAACCCGAATAACAATGCGGCCTCGCTGCCGCGATCCCCCGAATTGAAATTTACGAGGAGGTAATGGATGAACCGTCAACTCATGAAGGTATGTCTGATTGCCCTTCTCATCTCACTTTCCGCCTCGTTCACACCGTATCCGAATGCGGCTTCTTCTCTAAAAAACGAATCGACTAAGCGAGCCGCGCTTCATGACGCGATGAGAAAGCTTTGGGAAGATCATATTACCTGGACGCGGGTCTTCATTATCAGCGCCGCCGGTGACTTGCCGGACAAAGCCACGGCGACCGATCGCTTGCTGCAAAGTCAAGTCGACATCGGCAACGCGATAGCCGGCTATCTCAGTGGTGAGTTGGTATTCAGGCACCGTGTGGCGGTGACCGCCAGTAGCACTGCTGCTGAGAAACCAGAAGCGCAGCGGCATGTGCGCGCTGCCTGAGAAAAAGATTCGACGAATGAAGAATCGGGAAATCGGCTATGCGCTGATGAGGATCACATATGGCGTGATCTTCCTGTTTTATGGAATTGGAAAATTCAGGGGCGGCCTCGGCAATTTTGTCGGCGGCATGAATCAGCAGTTTTCAGGAAAACTGCCCGCCGCGATGGTGATGCCGTTCGCCTATGCGATTCCTTTCGCCGAAACGATTTCGGGAGCATTGATCCTCTTCGGATTGCTTACTCGGGCTGGATTAACGCTGTCGGGCCTTTTGCTTATAGGTCTGACGTTTGGAGTGGTGATGTTGGGTCAGGCTCCGACGGTGGCTCACAACCTGCAATACGTGTTGGTGAACTTTGTCTTGCTCTGGTTTGTCGATCTAAATCGTTACTCGGTGGACAGGCGCATTTTTCGCTCGGGCCAGAAGTTGACTCTACCGGAGTAGGTTATGTTGGTGAGACCGCTCAGATTTGTTTTATGTCTTTGCCTCCTTTCCGGAGTGGTTGGTTACCAGTTCGTTCCTGCGCAGGGCAGTTCCGAGCTACGAGACTTCAGCCATTCGTCTCACCTAACAAATAATCTTGCTGCGCAGCGTTACACGCTCGACGCATCGCACAGCAAGTTCGTCGCTCACGCCCTGCGAGGTGGTCTCTTCTGGTTCAAGGGCCATGCCCACCTGGTTGCGGTGCGCGAATTCACCGGCGAAGCGCAATTGAATGCCGATTCCATCGCAGCCTCCTCGCTGGTACTCACCGCCAAGACTGCTTCAATGGAAGAAACCAGCAGTGTCTTTACGGACGCGCAAAAGAAGATCATCAATAAAGAGTTGCGCGAGATTGTCCTTTTGCCCGACCAATATCCCGATATTGTTTTCAAAAGCACCAACGTCAGTGGCAAGGCTGCCGGCGCTAATCAATATGACTTGAAGATCAACGGTGATCTAACCCTGCTTGGTGTGACGCGCCAAATTACAATTCCGACGAAAGTGACGGTCATGGGAAATGATCTGCGCGCTCAAGGCGAGTTCAGCATCAATCGTAGTGACTTCAAAGTAAAAGCTACTTCGGCATTTCACGGTTTGGTGCGCGTAAGAGACAAGCTGAAATTCGAGTTCGATATTGTGGGCCACCAGTCTTGAGGAAAGTCTTCGGCCAGGAATCATGGTTGATAATATTCAAATTACGAGTGAAGTAGATCGGCGTAATCCAAACCTATGCCGCTTTACCTCAGATCGAACGCTGTATGTCGGAACCAAAACTTTCAACAGCCAGGATGAGACCATAGGAGTGCCCTTGGCCGTGCGCTTAATGACCCTACCGGGAATAGAAAAGATTCAACTGATCGGCCATCTTTTGGTAGTTACTAAGACCGAAGATCGAGAGTGGCCTGATCTTGGTAGAGAAGTGGAATCTGTGCTCAGCTCATATCTGATCTCAGGCGACGCGCTAAGTTCTGATGATGTGCAAGAGAAGATGATGCTGATCGGCAGAAGCACCATGGAGAAGGTTCGGTATTTGATCGATGCGCAGATCAATCCCGGTGTCGCCGCGCACGGCGGCTCAGTTCAGGTCCTTGACGTGAAGGATGACAGTGTTTATCTAAAGTTCCACGGCGGATGCCAGGGTTGCAGCGCCGCCGACTTCACCCTCAAACAGGGCATTGAAACGATCTTGAAACGTGCCGTCCCGGAGATTCAGCAAATCATCGATCTTACGAATCATAGTGCAGGTTTGAATCCTTATTATCGAGGGTCCAACTT
>DATGYM010000310.1:0-18166 GCA_035297925.1 Pyrinomonadaceae bacterium
GTTCGCTCCAGGCGCTTCAATCGTTGTAGTTCAATCAGTGCTGCCAGCATCGCAGTACTGTAACGCGTCAGGCATTGGTAACAAAAGCTGGACCCGCAGCATCAACGTGATCCGCGCGCACTGTATCAGTGGCAACGCGCTACTCATGACAGCTTCTGATAAAAAAGGCGACGCAATTTCTCGCGCCGCCACTTGGATTTCATAATCGTCTGAACTACTGACTCTTACCAGCGCCTGCGCTCATGGACTGGGTCGACACGAGTTTGAAGTTAGTTCCTTTTTCCAGTCTTGCAAATTGATTGCGCATGCTAGTTACAGTCCGACGTGAACGCTACAGATGGAGCGGAGTGACCGGGATAATAGCTGCGTTGGTCTAGCACCCTTCGTGCTGGCAGTTGCAGCCGATCTCCATAACGTGAGATTTCTCGGCTTCTTCACAATACTCGCCACAATACTTGCTGTCTTTCTCGGCCGGGCAATCGCACGCCGGATGCGCGCATTTAGTTTCCTGGGTCTCTGCCATAGAACTTCCCTGCTTTCTGCTTACTTGTGCTTAACAATTGATCCTAAGACTCAGAACTGTCCTGGTCAAGAACGAAATTAATAACTCTCTCATGGAGCTTCGCGCAGCACGATCGTACGGTCAACATCGCCTAATCTGACGACGAGCGGTTTGCCTAATTGAATCGGATGTTCCTCGCCGTCTACGCTTATCATCAGATTCACATTGGAGCGACCCGGCATGGCAGCGGGCGCCGCTACACCCACGGTGGCCTTGGGAAGCAGGTTACTCGCTACTATGCGCCAGGTTGACGGTGCGCAACGAATGCGAATCCCCGGCGTATCCGTTTCGAAAGCCTCAGCTACGCTCAAGGCGTCAGCTTTGAACAGTCCCTCTCCACAACGCACGCTGGCGCTGTCGTAAAAAGTGACCAGTCCGGAAACAAAAGCATAGGAAACGTTGCTGGAGTTTCTGACAATCAAACGAATATTAGTTACGGGCGAGTCTTCCGCGCCGTTGAGCGCTATCGTCTTCAGAGTTCCTTCCAGTGCTGGAACGCCATTCCCGTCCAGTGCCACGGCTTTTTCACTAAGCGCTACGCGCTGTTCTGAAGGCGGTGTCCCTGGTTCCTGTGCGGCCACACAGAAACAGCTTAAAGAGAGAACTACGCCAATCATCATCATTCGCATGCATTTGTCTCCTTGGGAACAGAACTTTTAAGCTTCGGTCAAAGCTGAATAATGCGAAAAGGCAATGGTCGTTTGAGCGGGCAAGATATACACCCAGGCACGGGAAAAGTAAATCAATAGCTCTGCTGTTTCTGGAAACACTCAACCACAACCGGTTGAAATAACTTTGCAGCGCGGCAGAAATCGCGCTCCGTGCGGCATAACATATCCTCGTTGCTTCGGATTAAGTCTGCTCAGGGCCTCGCTTAACGAACGTGCCGGAGTCATTCGCATTCGCAGAACCGCTTCGTCGGGCAATTCTGAAACAAGCTGTATGTTGTAAGTCTCAGCCTTCATTAATAGCGACCAGGCAGTTTGTCCGTTTACTTCGTAAGCATCGCGCAGGTGGTGCTCGAGCGCACTTGAGTCGTCCTCGGCAAACCACTTCAAAAAGGTGGGATGTCCAAAACCGTCACTGCACTCTGCTATCAGGACGATGGAACCGCCATCTTTGCATGCGTGGGCTGCCATATCGAGCGCCTTATGTGCCTGGATTAGATTCAGGTCGTAGGGCAAGCCGCCGCAGCTGACAATGACAACTTCGCGCCGCTCATCGATCTCCAGCGAATGACTTGCAAGATATTCCTGGCAACCAAGGCGATGCGCGGCGCGCCATTGACCGGCATAGACGCGCACGGCACGACCCGGTCCATCAACGACTGTGTTAATGCAAAAACTCGGCGCGATCATGGCAGCCACTCGCTCACATTCTTCGTGAACAGCATTGCCGTCAAGCAAGCCGGGGCCGACGCCCGCACGCCGTCCACCAGACTCAAAATCAAGCGCCAGCATATGCGTGGATTTGATAGTTTCCGCTGAGGCAAGTCCGGGGCAAATGGATTTGCGCCCACCGGTGAAGCCAGCGAAATAATGAAATCCAATCGCGCCAGTTATGAGTACATGAGAAAAATTCTTTAGGGCACGGTTGACCTCGACCGGAGTGCCACGATCCGTTGAACCTAAGAGTACCATGGCATCAGCATCGGAGGCATTGTGATCGATCGTTTTCAACCGATCGGCAATGAAGGGCGTCAGCAACTCCAACTTCTCTGCAGTTGTGACCGGCCGGTGAATTCCGGTGGCAAAGATAATTGCCACTTCCGCCGGCGACACGCCGGCCTGGATCAAACGGCGTACAAGCAAGTTCAGAATTTGGGCGCTGGCAGTGGCGCGGGTCGCATCGGAGACGACGATGAGGACCGAATCTCCATGGCGAAAAAGATCTTCAAGAGAAGGCGATTCCACCGGCGTGTTCAACGCGTCGCCTATTTCGATATCAGTGAGTGGCCTGTCGTGAAGGGAATTTAATGTCAGAAGCTCAAAGCGATCTTCAGTGAAGCTGAAATTCACGAAGGCCTTGCCGTAACCTAGTTGTACATCAGACATCAGCTGACTCAATGGGACAGTTTACGAAACTAAACGCCAAAATCTACCAATGCGCGTTCGATGACATGCAGAGACGCAAAATCAGTTTCACCGGCCGTGCGCGCCTCCGCCAACCACTTGCGGAGTTGGCGCGCTTCTTCGGTTGAGGAGATACGGCACGCGCCGGTTAACGCCAGCGTAACCAAAGCATCGGGAGCACCATGAGTGACAAGTGCGGCTTGCAACGCGGCTTGTTCGCGCAGGTCCAACGTTAGCAGTAGTTTGATTTCCATTGAAGTCCGGAAACAGGTTTGGCAATCAGCGGAAAGTTAATCATGGTTACGAGTTTTTGCGGATTGCTTAGATTGCATCCAGCGATTGCGTGATGTCGGCAATTATATCGTCAGCGGCTTCGATGCCCACCGAAAAACGCACTGTCGCATATGAAACACCGGCGGCTTTGAGTTGATCCTCTGAGAATCCTGCGTGTGACGAATACACGGGATAACTGGCCAACGTTTCAACGCCGCCGAGTGAAGGTGCCGTGCGCACGAGCTTTAGTGAGTTGAAAAGCTTTTCGACTTCTTTTTCGCCGCCGACAACATCAATCGCCACAATTCCGCCAAATGCCTTCATTTGCCGTTTCGCAAGCTCATATCCCGGATCGTCTTCCAGTCCCGGGTAATAAACCTTCGCAACTTTTGGATGCTGACGAAGTGAGCGCGCCAGAGAGAGTGCGTTGTCGCACGAGCGGCGGACACGCACGTCCAACGTTTTGATGCCCCTTGAGAGAAGATAAGCGGCCGCAGGATCAAGCGTGGCGCCGATCATCACTGACGTTTGCCGCACGCGATCGATAAAATCTTTCGTTCCGGCCACTGCTCCTGCTGTTAAGTCTGAGTGTCCGCCCAGATACTTCGTGGCGCTATGCATAACGGCACCGATTCCCCCTGTGATTGGCTGCTGCAAAACAGGGGATGCAAACGTGTTGTCGATAACGGAAAACAAGGCCGCCTTTTTCGACACCTCAGCAACCAGACGCAAGTCCACGATCCGGTTAAGCGGGTTTGCGGGAGACTCGAACCAGAAGACTTTAGACCTTGGGCCGGAAATATCAGGCACGCGGGAAATATCGACGAGCTTGATAAAATGCGTATGAATGCCGAACCGGCTAAACACCTTCGTGAGGACTTTGACGGTACCGCCATATATCGAGTCGCAGGCGATCACTTCGTCGCCTGAAGAACAAAGCGAAGCGATTGCGCAGAATGTTGCTGCCGATCCAGAGGCGGTGACAACGCAGGCTTCCGCGCCCTCGAGTTCCGCAATTTTTCTTTCTGCTTCAGCAACAGTTGGATTTGCATATCGCGAATAGAAATACGCACCGGGCAGTTCGCCGCGCGCATACCGGCGCATCTCATCGAAATTTTCAAAGGCAAAAGTGGCGGTGTGAAAGACAGGCGAGACGACTGCGCCGAATGGTTGCTCGTCATCTCTTTCGCCGCCATGGACCGCAATAGTGGACGGAGACGGTTTCAGATCTTTTGCTGAATCAGTCGGACTCATGAACCATGAAACTCCAGGCAGCGGAAGGCTACGGACGGTAAGCTTAACAAATTAGTCGGCGAGGTGACAGAGTTTGGGAATTGATTAAAGGCACTGGGAAAGCTGGTTAACGTTGGACGACGATCACAGGCGTGCCATCACTTTCTCAGCCAGGGATTTCGATTTCTTTATCTTTGCAACTTGATTTGCGGGGACAACACTGATGCGGACGTAGGAATTTCCCTTGAGCACATAGAGCGCTCCACCGACGCGACTGCTGGTCCAGTAAGCTTCGTCGCCAAGCCGTTAACCTTCTCGGGAGGACTGCTTTCTTCCTTCTTCTTCACCCTTCCTTTTGTCGCGTTCTCGTTCGTGTTCGCGCCGTTCCCGATAGCCGCTCATTTGTCATGTGAAGGGAACTATAAAGCAGGCGCTTGAGAAATTCTTGAGTTAACCTTGAGACAACGCTGTTTTTGCCAGCTCAAAAAAGAGGGCCACTCTTTGTGGCCCATTGTCCAACCGGTAATCTGTTCGCCTTCCCGTCTGCCTATAGCGCGGGCATCCCCAGCACCTGATTAAACTCTTTGTAGAGTTCATTGTAGGCGCGCATGAGGTGTTCCAGCATTTTGGGTAAATCCGCCATTTCGTTGACGTTTACAATAGCGTTTACGTTATTCAGAAATGCAGCGTGACTATCCATCGAGCGCAACGAGGGCGAAAGCAACACGAAGAAGAGGCGGCGACGTTGGGCGGGTCTCAAAACACTGACCTCACGAGTAACAAAAACCTGTCCCTGTTCTGCCGGATCAAATCTCGAATCCAGTAGCACCATGTCCAGGAGATTTTCGCGCATGCGATCCACCGCTTGCCTCGTATCATTGGCGACAAATACCTGATAATCATTCTCAACGAGACTGCGCGCGAGCGATTCCCGGTAATCTTCGGGCACGCAGAGCAACACTTTGCGGGTATCCCACGAGGGACGAGCGGAGGCAGTTTTCCGACTGGCCGTAGGTTGATTAATGAGCCCCGCTAATAACTCGGCCAACCTGTCTGCAGATATGTCGGAACCAGATGCTTGCGCCTTATGCGCTGGCTCAAAGAGGGGGGCCGGATTCGGCTGCTCGAAACGATGGCCTTCGCTGGCGGGGGAACCGCCGATATTTACCGCGCTTTGTTCGGGGCTCGCGACCGACGATTCGGCATCGATACTGCTATTACAGTTGGGACACCGAACGACGAAGGAACGCGCTGGGACTTTCGCTTCGTCCAGCTGCAGTCGCGAGTCGCATTTTTGGCAAATAATTATCATAGTAGGTTGCGATCGGATTGAATCCGGTATGAGGTTACTATTCGATCAGGCTGAGCATAGAACCGTGATCCGTGGTTGCCACCCGCGGTACGCTATTCCCCTCTCGTTGCAGATAGTCGTCCCCACCCGTCACGCCCTTCAATTGCAGCAGCAAGTTGTTTGGGTTAGTTGAAAACGCTAAACCGTCGTCGAGGGAGATAACGCCACGATCGATAAAATCGCGTATGACGGTGTCAAAGTCCTGCATACCATCGAGCTTTCCATCTCTCATCGCGTCCAGCAGAGACTTGCCGTCAGCCTCACCCGCCTCGATGTACTCACGTGTTCTCGGACTTGAGCGCAGTATTTCGACGGCGGCTATTCGACCACGCCGGTCTGATCGCGGAATCAGGCGTTGAGAAACTATGTAGCGGAAGGTTTGCGCCAAACGGGTGCGAATAACCGGCTCTTCATTCTTTGGATAAAGACCGATTATGCGGTCGACAGTCTTGGAAGCATCGATCGTATGCAGCGTCGAAAGAACGAGGTGACCGGTCTCAGCCGCTTCCAGGGCTATTTCCGTGGTTTCAAAGTCTCTCATCTCACCAATAAGGATCACCTTTGGAGCTTGTCGCAGCGCGGCCCGCAGTGCTGACGGAAAATCCTTGATGTCGTGACCGACTTCGCGCTGATTGATCGTGGAATTCTTGTGCGAGTGCAGGTATTCAATCGGATCTTCGATCGTGACCACATGGTAATGCTTTTTCTCGTTGATGATGTCAATGATGGCAGCTTGCGTAGAGCTCTTGCCGGAGCCGGTTGGGCCGGTCATCAGTACCAATCCGTTCCTCAGTTCCGCTATCTCGGCAAGTTGAGGCGGTAGCGAGAGCGATTTCAAGGTCGGGATGTCAGTGGGAATTACACGCATCACGATCGAGTAGGCACCGCGTTGCTGAAAAATGTTGACGCGAAAGCGAGCCCGCGACGGGAGCGAGTAACTCAAATCGGTTGTGCCTGTGTGGACAAGCTTCTCCGCAGCGTCAGGGTTACCCTGCATCAGCGCCATGGCGATGATTTCAGTTTGGTAAGGCGTGAGCTTTTGCATGCCCAGAGGCTGGACGGGCGTGAGCTTCCCATTTATTTCGACCTGCGGGAGTTGGCCAACCGAAAAATTCAGGTCGCTGATCTTATCCGAAACGAGCAGCATTCGCTCAATGATGGGCGGCAGATCGAAAAAGCTCATTTAGTTGGGTCTCCCGAAACGTGGCTGGATACCTGGTGAAAGACAATTGGCAGGACCGAGTGGCAGGTGCCCTTCGGCTTAGGGATTCTCGCGCATAACGTCGCTAAACGCAAGTAAATTGTGTTAATCAGACGGTCAGATCGCGTCAGGCTCTAAGAATTGCTTTAATCTATTCGTAGCCAACATGCTCGGAAGCCAAAGATCACTGATTACAGCCAGCAGATCTGCGCCCGCAGTAAGTACCGAAGCCGCATTTTCGAGCGTAATACCCCCAATGGCAACGAGCGTCATCGAACCGACAGCGACCCGGGCACGCTTCAAACCATCCAGGCCTAAAGCAGGATTTGATGATTCCTTCGTAGAAGTCTGAAAAATCGGGCCTATGGCAATGTAGTCGACAGGCATTTGCGCGGCTAGTTGAGCCTGGTTGTGGTTGTGCGTCGAGAAGCCAATAATGGCGTCAGGACCGAGAATGCGCCTCGCTGCTTCCGGTGGCAGGTCATCCTGCCCGAGATGAACACCGTCGGCCTTCAGAGCCAATGCCAGATCAACGCGATCGTTAATAATGATCTGAACGCGCTTGTCTCGCGCTACTTTTAGAGCTGCCTCCGCCTCGCGATAAAACTGCAATGCCGGCTCAGTCTTTTCTCGCAGTTGAATGACCTTTGCCCCGGCGTCACTTAAGTGCGCGACCTGCTCGGTGTGCGAGAGTCGCGAAATATGACGGTCGGTGATTGGATAAAGACGCGTACCGGCGAACGCCTTTTTGAGCTTCGAACTCATAGCTGAGGTTTAGGCTTCTTTTTTCTTTGGACGTTCATTGGAACGAAGGACGCGTTTGCGAAGGCGGACATTTTGCGGTGTTACTTCCACTAATTCGTCGTCGGCAATGAACTCGATGGCCTGTTCGAGGGAAAGCTCTTTCGGAGGAACCAGGCGCATCGCTTCATCGGCAGATGCAGCGCGCATATTTGTGAGCTTCTTTTCTTTTACTGCATTCACATCCAGGTCTACGGCTCGCGCGTTTTCCCCGATGATCATCCCCTCATAAACCTTAGTTCCAGGACGAATAAAGAGAGTTCCTCTTTCCTGAAGATTAAACAAGGCATAGGTGGTTGTTTCGCCAGTTCGGTCGGCCACCAGCGATCCGGTGGAACGCCCGCGTAAGGCGCCCTGCCAGTCGCCCCAACGAAGAAAAAGTGTATTGAGCAGACCCGTTCCCTTGGTTTCTGTTAGAAACTCATTGCGAAATCCAATCAGTCCGCGAGACGGCGTCTCAAACTCAAGCCGCACGCGCCCTGTTCCGTGATTAACCATCTTGGTCATCTGCCCTTTGCGCCGGCCCACCGCCTCCGTGACTACACCAATGAACTCTTCCGGACAATCGACGACCACGTGCTCGATTGGCTCGAGCGTGCGGCCGTCGCTAACGCGTGTGATGGCCTCAGGCTTTGAAACCTGGATTTCAAAACCTTCACGTCGCATCATTTCGATAAGAATCGACAATTGCAATTCGCCACGTCCTGAGACTTTGAACTGATCCGGCGACTCAGTATCCTCGACTCGAATAGCTACGTTCCCGAGAATTTCCTTATCCAAGCGTTCTTTAACCTGCCGCGAGGTAACATACTTTCCATCTTTTCCCGCAAAAGGGGAGTTATTTACGCCGAAAATCATTGATATCGTTGGCTCGTCAACGGCGATACTGGGCAGAGCCTGAGGATTGTCGACAGAAGTGATGGTGTCGCCTATTTCCACGTTATCGACACCCGCCAGGGCGACTATCTCGCCAAAAGCAGCTCGTTCCAGGGGCACACGCTTAAGACCCTCAAACCCGTAAAGTTGCGAAACACGGACCTTTTGAAAAGAACCATCAGGCTTCGCCACGGAGACTTGATCGCCAATGGATATCTCGCCTGAATAAATCCTGCCAATGGCTAACCGGCCCACGTATTCGCTGTAATCGAGGTTTGCTACCAACAACTGCAATGAATCGTTTCTGGTTTCTTTGGGAGCGGGAATAGTCGCAACGATTTGGTCAAACAACGGTCTGAGGCTGGTGGACTCATCGGTTAACAGACGCTTGGCCACTCCCTCACGCGAAACAGAATAGAGAATTGGGAATTCAATCTGTTCATCCGTCGCGTCGAGGTCGAGAAACAACTCGTATATCTCATTTACCACTTCTTCGGGTCGTGCATCCTGGCGATCAATCTTATTAACAACTGCAATCGCAGGTAGGCGGGCCTCAAGGGCCTTACGCAAAACAAAACGTGTCTGCGGCAGACAGCCTTCCGCGGCATCAACCAGAAGCATTACGCCGTCGACCATTTTCAGAACACGTTCCACTTCCCCGCCAAAGTCGGCGTGGCCCGGAGTGTCCACGATATTGATCTTCACATCCTTGTAATGAACGGAGGTGTTTTTCGCCATGATGGTTATGCCACGCTCCCGTTCAAGGTCCATTGAGTCCATCACGCGGTCGCGTACTTGCTCATTGTCGCGAAATGTTCCGGACTGTCGCAGCATGGCGTCGACCAGTGTGGTCTTTCCATGATCGACGTGAGCAATTATTGCGATATTGCGTATATCTTTTCTTTCCTGACTCATGATTGCATTCACATAGAAATGATCAGTCTCAAATTGTCGCCGAAGCGAAACCACCTATCCTAACATCGTAAAGCGAAATACTCCCACAGCACTGTCAGACTCGAGGTAGGAAAGGCCCTCGGACTAATCGGATATGTACAATGGATTAACGGTCGTGAAGTGTGAGAGCGCCAGTTTGCCGAAGCGCTTCGTAGAGAACTATGCCCACGGCAGTAGCGAGGTTGAGACTGCGAACCTTTCGATTACGCATCGGAATTGTCAGGCATCGCTCCCAGTTTGTTCTCAAGACCTGCTCCGGTAGTCCTCGTGTTTCACTGCCAAAAACAAGGCAGTCATCGGGGTTAAATACCCAATCCGCGTAGCTTTTCTCGGCCTTGGTACTGAGATAAAGAAAGCGAGCCTCAGGCTGGAATTTGTACAAATCATCGAGTGATGCATGCCTTTGCAGAATCACTTCCGGCCAGTAATCCAGTCCCGCGCGGCGCACCGCCCTGTCATCCAGGCGGAAGCCCGTGACTCCGACAATATGTAGAGGCACACCGGCGGCCGCGCAAAGGCGCGCGATATTTCCGGTGTTCGGTGGGATCTCAGGTTCGACAAGTGCAACACGAATCATTTGAGATCAAAGGAAGGTCACAATTTGCCGTTTACAGATTGGGTCAAAGGCTTACTCACAATACAAAAGGAACGACGAGTTTCGCTTGAGTACTCGTCGTTCCTTTTGAAAGGCCATGCTGGCCTCAGAAGTTTGTGTGCGCCAGTTGAGGGTTGCTGTTGAAACGTCCTGATCCGAACTATCTCTTCTTGGCTGCTTTCTTCTTGGCTGCCTTCTTGGGAGCCGCCTTTTTCGCGGCCTTCTTCTTTCCACCTTTTTTAGTTGCCATTCTTAGTTGCTCCTTCTTTTCAAGATTTTTGGGTTTGGAGTCATCACCACAAGATATAGCGCTGGTTTGGTTCTTGTGGGCTAGTGTAAACGGCGCACAACATCTTGCTATATAAACGCAAACGCCCACGATGTCAACAACTTATTACAATCAGCCGAAAAAATATTTTGGGGGTCTCACGTAGTTGAAATGCAGAGGGAGAAGCGAACGCTTTCCTATTTGGGAAGATCAATCGCCGATCAGGTGGACCATCGTCGCGATTTCTTAAGAGTTGGATCGCTGCAGTGAAATAGTCTTGCACTCCTGCTGAAAGGCGAAAGCTTGTGAACGGTTTGTTGGGTTACAACGACAATCATCGGAATAGCGGAGTGAAGATCCAGCCATTGTGTTTGTCAATGCCGTAGTAGTTGATAATCGAATCACTCTTGCTCGCGGAGCAGACGCCGATGAATGGTCCGCTAGTATTATCGTCATCGCTCGACGCTAAAGGAGCCGTCGTTATGCCTAGCGTGGGAAGCACCGGCGGCGCCATATCTAGTTCTACCCGTTTGAGTTGCGGGTCGTTGGTCGGTGGGCGAACGTTCCCGGCAAAGAGCATCAATGACTGTTGAAAGTCGGCAAGTTGGGGTGAGCGGGGCCGAACCAGGCTCCATTCACCAGACTCGGAAAGTGGATCGCGAGCAGCTGACGCGCGAAGCACCTGGACTTTTCTTGTGCCTCTAGGTAACCCTTCGAGAAGTTTATCAATCGACGTAGGAAGCGCGGCAACGCCTGGACCAACTCGGCTTTGTTGAAAAGAATAATAAAGGCGAATGGCATCCGCCATTTCTTCTCCACGAAAGATCGCTTCGATCTCGCGTTCGCGTTGTGCCTGTTGACGGATGCCAGGAGCGGCGGCAAGAGCAAAGAGGGCGAGCACCGTCATCAGGGCGAGGAGGGCAACCAGGGCGTAACCTTCCTCGCCCCCTCTACCAAAGGTCCTGGCGCGCGGGAAGTGAGGCTTGGAAGACTTTCGTTGATTGTCCATATCTTGTGGTGTGGTCCAGCCTAAGGTTCGTCGTCCTCACTGTCGACGCGTGGCGTTGGTCGTTGTGACGGATTACCTCTATCACCCTGGCTCGTCATAGACAACGTGTGTTTGATCTTGAGATTGTTATCAACGAGCACTATTTCTTTTTCCGAAATGCTGGTCACCCGAAACCTGCCTGCAAGGAGATCGCCGCGCTGCACGTTTAATGTTTCCTTGTTGTTCTTGTCCTGGAGAATTGCGGTGTCGACATAGCGCCGCGTACCGATAATCCCAATGTAGGAATAATTGGGCGTCGGGGGGGCTGCGACGCTAAGCGTGGCGGTGTTCGAGTAAATCTTCCCATCGGCGGACCGCAGCATTACCTGGCGCGCTCCCGGGTTCGCGATAAGTGCCGCAGGCACGGTGGCTGAAAGTTGTTGTGGTCCGATGTACCTGGTTGGTAATTCCGTGCTGTCCACGACTACCCGCAACTGGGGAGCAAACTTGTCACCGGCGAGTTCCAGCGTAAAGTCGCCGGTCCGCGCATATACGTTCGCGGGCGAAACGCTCGCGAGCAATACAGGTGGAATGGGCGTCGGCGTAGGCGTGGGAACCACCGAATCGGCCGGCGCGGGCTGTGGACGTTCATAATAGACGAAGATATTTCGTTTGGCTTCAGGCACCGACACAATTCGGTAAGTGGCATTTAATGGTTGCAGCTGATCGAGGTCCGTCTTGAACTCCACCACCGTCTGCGGAGCTGTCTTACTCGGCGTTCCCCTGGTTACGGAAGGGGTTGGCTGTGAGGCGGCGCGTGGTACTGGATTGTTGGAGCGGCCGAACCCGAAAAGTGTCCACCAAAGGAACACGAGAGCAATCAATCCCAGCGCCGCCGCGAGAATCAATTTATTTCGTTCAGCCGGATTTCGAATGTCGCTTAGCTGCATAAATCCCTATCGAGTCGCACTGCTGTTCGCGCTATCGTCTCTCGCGACCCGTTGAAAATAGGTCGTTAGCTCCAGGCGCAGGCTGACCTGAGCGGCGCGCTTTCCGCCGGCCGGTTCAGATTCGGCAGGCGCATTGTTCGTTTCAGTTGAACGCTCAAGCTCCACACTATTTATTATGATGAATTGTTTGTTAACTTCGAGGTCGCGGATGAAACGGCGCAAATCCTGATATTGACCCTCAACTGTGACACTAATAGCGATGCCGGGGTAGATACTCTGCCATTTCGTATTAGCGGCCCTTGTTCCGCTTGCAGTTGTTTTTGAGTCGGAAGGTTCAAGCGGTGTATACGTGGGTCCGGACGTGTTGCGTAGCCCATTCTTGCGAATCAAAGCATTGAGGCTCTCGTAGAGACCCATGCGACCCCGATCGACGCCCACTAACTGGTTAGTCTCAAATTCGTCCAGGCTTTGCGTGATTTTCTGAACGGCAGCTTCGGTGGTTTCGCCCTGGTGGACGACATCCTGCGAAGCACGCAGCTGAGTTTGAATCCTGGAGCGTTCCGATTGAAGTCCATCCAGCCGTGAATTGGCGGGTACCAGGAAATAAAGGTAGCTGACCACTACAAGCAGCAGGATCAACGCACTGCCGGCAAGTCCGATCAACTCGGCAGGACCGACAATTCGTTGTTCGCGGGCAAAACGCAGGCTTTGAATGCTGGTTCGTACTCGATTCCTTTTTGTGGAGTTGCCGGTCAACGGCGGGTGTTCATTCATTGCCGTCTCCCCTCCGTGAATTTTCAGCAAGCGGTGGTACCGAGGCCGACGCTACAGACTCTGTACTTGCGCCGGCTCTGGGCCGATAGACAACCGAAAGCTCATATTCGGCTCCGCTTTCACCTCGTCCCCGCTGCAAAGTTTGCGATCGCAACTCTGCATGAAAAATGCCGCCACGATCCATTTCCGCAATCATCTCGGTTATCGTCGCGGGACTTTTTGCTACCACTGTCAGTTCCAATTCAGCGATGGTGTCGTCGCCTCGCGTGGCAACGCCGCGCACTGCAATTCTCTTAACGCGCACGGTTCCCGGTAAAGCTGACTCGAGATCTGCGAATAGGCGCGACCACGAAAACCTCTTACGATCAACGAGTGTGTGAGCGGCGTCGAGAGTCTGCAGCTGCTCGGGCGTCAAAGAATTTTTGACAGCCTGAGCCTGCTGACGAAGGTCATGTTCCTGACGGCTGAGATTGTTAATGTCGTTCTGTACCGAATTAGCCTGAGCGTTTGTCCGCGTAGTAGACCGCACTATGAAGACGAGGGACATCAGCGAGACGCTGATAATTACGGCCGTAATTATCCACGGCAGCGAGCGATTGCTGAAGGGCCTACTGGCAAGATTGAGCTTCGTCATATGGTTCCGCTAAACAGCTACTCAGGAAGCATACACGCCTGAATAAATAGGGCGCAACTGAGGTCAAACCGCGGTAACGGTTTAGCGATTACACGCCCCTGACCGTCTCGTGTTTCATAAACAAGGCTTGAGACCGAAAAGCAGTTTTGCGGCGCTTACGATGCCCGTCGCGGCGGCAGTGGTCCCTCTGTTACGGCCAGGGATGGGCGGTAGGCGCAGATACGATTGCGGCCACTTCGTTTGGCGCGATAAAGCGCGGAGTCTGCCAGCTCTATCAGATGAATAGCATCAGTTGCATCGTCAGGATAAGCGGCAACCCCAATGCTGATGGTGATGCGGTGAATTGTTTGATTAGTCGGATCGTCCTGGCGAACTACCGGAAACTCATGATCCGCGATGGCTACCCGCACGCGCTCGGCGGCGACGAGCCCTTGAGCGTAATTAGCGTCCAGCAGGAATGCGGCAAACTCCTCGCCGCCAAAGCGCGAGGCAACATCTCCGGCGCGCAACGCTTCCTTGATTAAGCGTCCTGTTTCTTCCAATGTCCGGCTGCCGACAAGATGCCCATAGGTATCGTTAACCTCTTTAAAGTGATCTAAATCCATCATCAGTACGCAAAATGGTCTCGATTCCGCTTCCGCCCTGGCTGCCTCGCGTCGCAGTTCAGAAAAGAAGGATTTGCTTGTTAACAAACCGGTGAGTTCGTCGTGAGCGATCAGCCGATGGATCTGTTGTTGGAATTCCCGGTCGATCTCGTCCAGCAGATCAAAGCGAAAAAGGTGATCGCCGATGACGATCTTATCTCCATCGTTGAGGGTTACTTCCATGATCGGCTCGCCGTTAACAAGGGTGCCATTTGTGGATCCCAGATCGGTGATACGGCAACTAGTTTGATTGGTATTGGGATCGACATGACTGGAAATGCGAGCATGCAGACGCGATGCGCGGCTATCGTTTAATCGAACATCGGCCTCAATAGCGCGGCCTATTATTACCTCATCTCGTTCGAGCGGGATTGGTACTGCCATTAATTCACCACGAAGCGAAACCAGCGCAGGTCGCCGATCCGTTTGGGGAGACTTCCCGGTTTTTGAGGCCGGTTGCAATTGCGTAGGCTCGCGGTCGTCTTCGTCAAAATTATGGATGGACATCAATCTGGGTTTTGGGAGATTCCCACGATCGCGGCTCAAACTTCCGCGCATTTTACGTTCGCTCGGTAATCTTAGCTCGCGTGCATTGCCGTAGCAATGTATTCCGATCAGGGTGAGCAGAGGGATTTCGCTTGCGAGCCGCAACGCGCTCCCCTTGTAGCGCTTATCGCCTTACTCCTATAAAATTAATCATTGCTTAAAACGAAAATCTGCCCGTGACATAGTCTACGCAGGTCTTAACCCTGGAAAGGAAATTCGGTTGGAAGAAGAACTAACAGCCAAGTGTCCCGGATCTGAAGGCACCCTTACAGTACAGCGCGTGGCTATTGCTAATTTGCCGACACAATGGGGCGATTTTCAGATTGCCGGTTATCGTTCACTGACCAGCGACGAAGAGTTTGTTGCCCTGTTTAAAGGGGAAATGCGTCGCGACATTCCCACCCTGGTACGCATTCATTCACAGTGTTTGACGGGGGATGTCTTTGGATCGACCAAATGTGATTGCGGAGCACAACTCCACCAGACCATGAAGATGATCCAGCGCGAAGGCCGGGGAGCAATAGTCTATCAACAACAGGAAGGCCGCGGGATCGGAATACTTAATAAGATTCGGGCTTATGCGCTTCAAGACCAGGGAGCGGATACGGTTGAGGCAAATGAACAACTGGGTCTGGCTGTTGATTACCGTGAATATCAACAATGCGCCGAGATTCTATATGACCTCGGTCTGTGCAAGGTGCGGGTTATCTCAAATAATCCCCTGAAGCTGAGAGCGTTGGAGGAATCCGGTTTACGAATTGTAGAGCGTGTCTCACTACAGGTAGAACAGCCAGAGAGGGCCGGACATTACCTGAGAACAAAGAAAGAAAAGCTCGGGCACCTAATTGAGTTCTAGTAGGAGTTAAGCCATGAAACCATTAGCGAGCCTGCTTCAAGCATTGCTTCTCACAGCCATCGTGTGAACGGTTTGACCTTGGCCAACGGTCAGGGCCAGACAAAGGAAAAGGTCGCGACCGATGGCCGCGACCCCTTTTTCGTGGGCTGAAGAGAGAAAGCTATGGCTTCTTTTCAGACTCGAGCGCTTTCTTGATTTTCTCCACCATCACCCTGGTCTGTTCCGCAAAAGGCCCCTTGGGATCCAGTCGCAGATACTCTTCAAACTCGTGCTGCGCATCTTCAGCTCTGCGCGCGCGCAGGAGCAGGTTGCCCTTGAGCAGATGTGCCTGAGCCAAATTAGGATTTATATCCAGACTTCTCTTGACCTGATCATAAGACTTTTCCAGTGGAACCTTTGCCTCAGCGGCGTCCTTAAGCTTTGAAGCCATGCTCCAGTAGACGCGAGCAAGGGAAAGGTGAGCCTGGAAAGAACGATCTTCTATTTGCAATCCCTGAAGCAAGGTTTTCTCCGCGTCCTCATCCTTTTTCTGCCTCAGGTAAAGTTCACCGAGTGCGAAAAAAGCGTTCGCGGCTTTTGGATCAAGCGTCACTGTTTGCTTAAGTGCTAGTTCAGCTTTTTCCAACTGATCAAGGTCCATATAGGTAGTCCCGAGTAAGAGATTAGCCTGAGCAAACTGGGGATACATCGATACGGCCTTTTCCAAGTGCTTGACAGCTTGTTCCAGGCCTTCCTTCTTCTGGGTAGCAATTGCAGTTGCCGCCTGGTCAAATTCCTTCCTCGCAGCCGGAGGGACATTTGGGTCGACAACCGTTGAAACAGCGGCAGCCCGCTCGGTAGAGCCGTCAGATTTGAGCTGAAACTGCAGATATGCACTAGGTGTTGTTAAGAGTTCGACCGTTTGTGACTGTTCTATGTAACCGGGGACCCGAATCGAAATAATGTATTGCGAAGGCGCCAGACCACTGAAACGGAATCGACCACTGCGATCCGTCATTTCCTGTCCACAACTACCACTATTAAAGGAATCGCACTTAACGAGAACGTTAAAAGCCGGCTCGCCACCAGTTCCGGCGAAGCGAACCTGACCGGTTATTTGACCGCTTAGGGCCCCAGGTTGAGCGTGACTTTCTTGTGATAACGACCGAGGAGGCGCGAGTAGCATTAGACCGAACAAAAAAACCATTGCCAACAATCCAGGACGCATGCGATGTCTTTCTCCTTTGCTCCATCAGCGCTGGAGCTTCTGTTTTGAAATTCTGTAATTACTTTCAGAACCTTTGACTTACCTAATTCGATGCCTTGAGGTTAATTTCAAGACCTTTTCGGCTCAGCGAGTGCAAGCCTAATCCTTTGAATAAGCGCGCGAGTTTGATCGACAAACTGGCCGGTAGGATCCAGTCGAACGTATTCTTCAAACTCATGTAGAGCATCCTGGGCGCGTCTTGCCTTGAATAAGAGGTTACCCTTTAGCAAGTGTGCGTCGGCCAGATCGGGCTTGAGTTCCAGCGCTCGTTTTGCCTGAACGTAGGATTTCTCAAGCAGCGATCGATAGCGTGTTTCGTCACTTAACTTTGCCGCCATGTTCCAGTAAACATGACCCAGACTGAGATGGCTTTGCCATGATCGATCCTCAAACTGCAACCCCTGGAGCAGAACCCTTTCCGCATCTGCGTCTTTTTTTTGCTTAAGATAGAGTTCGCCCAAAGCAAATAAAGCATTCGCAGCTTTCGGGTAGATTTCCAATGCTCGCGCCAGCGCGTGTTCAGCTTTATCCCAGTCGCTCTGGTCCATGTAGGCAGTTCCAAGCAGCAACAAGGCCTCGAAGTACCTGGGATAAACCCTTACGGCATTTTCGAGATGCAGGATGCCACCGGCGGCATTGTTGGTTTGCAATAGAGCGTCGCGACCTTTTTCGAATTCGGTGAGTGCGCTATGAGGAACTTTCGCGTCGATCACACCCGTGCGGTTCGAGGGCGAAGAGCCATTCTCTTCGGCGACCAGCATTAGCTGCACGTAATCCGTTATCTGCGTCCTGAGATCCACTTGTTGCGAAACTTCTCTAAAACCCGGTGTCCGTACTGATACCACATAGAGCTCGGGCGCTAAGCCGATGAACGTAAATTTTCCAGAGCGATCCGTAGTCATCTCTCCCGCGACCCCGCCGCTGAAACTCTCAAGCCGAACCAGGAGGAATTCTGCCGGGCGACCACCTTGCGCGTATCGGACTTGGCCATTTACTTGTAGCGATATAGAAGACGTGTGTGGAGCTCTTTGTGCCTGACTTGCCACGGGCAAAATGAGGACTGAAAGAAGAACGACAAAGCGGGAAAAAAGACGAAACATGATGGTACTCCTGCAAACGAGCTACAGGCCTGGGGGAGGATAAAGTTTAGCTTATTCGCTGAAGAAAAAGAATAGGGAGGAGATTGCTCCCCTCCCTATGAAAAGATTCGTTTTCGAATCCAAATTAGAATTCAAATCTAACTCCCAGCCTCATGTTGAACGGGAGATGGAACGCGCTCACGTTTCCAAGTAACGGTCGTGGCTTCAAAAAGTCCGGGTTTGGCGGATTTCCAATCCCGTTA
>DATGYM010000311.1:0-48350 GCA_035297925.1 Pyrinomonadaceae bacterium
ACTATCGAGCCGATTCGCGCACCGCGCTGTTTGCTTGCCGGACAGACATTCAGTCTGCCGCCTTGTTAATTGATAACCGTCTTACGCTGTGAACGAGGTGCCACAACCGCAGCTGCCTGTTGCGTTCGGGTTCGTGAACGTGAAGCCCGATCCCATTACGCCTGTGACGTAATCGATCTTGACGCCGTTCAGGTACTGCGCGCTAAACATATCAACGAAAAGTTTTACCCCACTCTGGTCCAGAATGAAGTCGCCCTGCCGCGAATCCTCTTCTATATTCAAGCTATATTGGAAACCTGAACAACCACCCGGCACGACCCGCACGCGAAGTCCGGCCGTTTCCGGAAGGCCTTCCTCGCCGTTCATAAATTTCTTAATTTCAGCAACCGCGGATTCCGTAACGTCAAGCGTCATGGCAGGGGCGGCAGTTGGTGTCGCGTTAGGCGAAGCGGTTTGTGTAGACATATCTGTTATTGACTCCTGATTCTCAAATTCCTATATGACTTGTTAAGTCTCGTCTCTTCGATCCTGGATATTACCAAGATCAAAGGCCCAAGTCCAAAGACCGTCTTATCTGAATCTATTGACCTTTGCCCAAAACGACAAGTTCAGGCTTCATTGCCTCGATTGATACCTGCCGCGCAACTTCTTCGGCCACATGCCGAAACGCTTTAGCCTGAGGGGATTGCGGATGGCTAACTACTACCGGTACCCCCGCATCGCCTCCCTCGCGGACCTCAAGGCCGAGAGGAACCGTGCCAAGCAAGGGAACATGATACATGTCAGCTAGTTTTGCGCCGCCCCCTTCGCCGAAAATGTTGTAGCGCGTTCCCGTGTCGGGCGCCAGAAAGTAACTCATGTTCTCGATGATGCCGAGAATGGGAATAGCAACAGTTTCAAACATACGCAGGGCTCGACGGACGTCGGCAACAGCAACATCCTGAGGCGTGGTTACCAAAACTGCGCCCTGCACCGGCACCAACTGCGCCAACGACAGTTGCACGTCGCCTGTTCCCGGAGGCATGTCAACAATCAGGTAATCCAACTCGCCCCATTTCACGTCCGTTAGAAACTGCTTCACCAATCCATGCAGGATCGGTCCGCGAACTATCATCGGCTTGTCGCCAGGCTGCAGTAACGCCATCGAAATCAACTTCACGCCGTACGCTTCGATAGGAACGAGTTTATTCACGTCAACTTCTGGGCGCGCCCCGGCGACCCCAAGCATGATAGGCACGTTAGGCCCATAGACATCCATGTCCATCAGGCCCACCCGGGCGCCATCCAGCGCCAGAGAGACGGCCAGGTTGACGGCAACCGTGGATTTGCCGACGCCCCCTTTGCCGGACGAAATAGCGATTATGTTTCGGACCCCTTCGATTGCGAGCTTATCGCCGATGCCCCTGCCTTTAGGAACTTCTGCGTCCATTGTGACTGCCACGGCTGTTACACCCGGCAACGCACCTACCAATTCGCGCGCGGCACTTTCCATTTCTGCCTTTACGGGACACGCAGGTGTGGTTAACACGATACGAAACGAAACGACGCCGGCAGCGATTTTCAGATCCTTAATAAAGCCCAGCGCGACGATGTCTTTATGAAGATCCGGATCCTTGATCTGACGCAGCGTATCCAGAACTAAAGCCTCAGTTACTTGTGGTGACATAGGGTTTTTATTTCGAGTTGGAATTAACAGAAGAGCGTAGCTGATAGGCCCTGGTAACGCAAATTGCCAGTTGCCCGCGAGAGAATTTGGTAAGAAATGCGCCCTCGTTCACCATAGGTGGTTGTTACTCAGCTTCGAGTTTTTCTATAACCAACGCGCTATTTTTAGAGCCGAAGCCGATACAGTTACAAAGGGCTATGCGCACTTCCGCTTCCCTGGCTTTATTAGGAACGTAATCGAGATCACATTGCGGGTCGGGCTCGTCCAGATTGATCGTCGGTGGAATCAAGCCGGTTCCCATAGCGCACAAAGCAGCCCCTAGACCCGCAGCGCCACTTGCCCCCTGCGGGTGCCCAACCTGCGATTTTGTCGCTGACATAGGAGTAGTGATTGCGCGGCCATTCAATGCGAGCTTCAAAGCGCTCGTCTCGATGCGATCATTAAGAACTGTTGACGTTCCGTGCAAATTTACGTAATCAATTTCCTCTGGACTGCGTCCCGCATCTTCGATAGCAAGCTTCATCGCACGTGCAGGTTCGTCGCCTGACTCCTCAAGCCGCACGCGATGATACGCATCGCACGTGGCCCCATACCCGGTGATTTCCGCATAAACTTTTGCGCCCCTCTCCTGCGCGTGCTCCAGCTCTTCGAGAACATAAATCCAGGAGCCCTCACCTAGGACAATGCCGGAACGATCGAGCGAAAATGGGCGCGAGGCGCGCTGTGGCTCATCGTTCCAATCGCTGGTCAACACTGTCATCAGGTTGAACCCGGCGAGTATTCCCGGAGCGATGGGCGCATCCACACCTCCAGTTAACATCAGGTCCTGACGCCCGAGCGCGATGTGCTGCGCGGCATAGGCAATCGCATCAGTCGAGCTCGTACAACCGGTGGAAACAATGTGCGATAAACCGCGCAGGCCAAACGCCATCGATAATTCACTCGATAAGCCGCCGTGCGTCGACGCTGGAATTGTATAAACGCTGGCCTTGGTTGCCGGTCCAATATACCAGTAAGAGTATTGTTGCTCTGTGAAGGCAAGGCCGCCCCCTCCGGTCCCCAATATCACGCCGATCGCGCGTTTTTCCTCGAGAGAAAAATCCTGAGGTTGGATACCGGCATCTGCCATTGCCTGCCTGGCGGCTGCCAAAGCGAGCGGGACAGTTCTGGGAACGTGTTTGCGATCCTTGGGATTGAGTTGGGCTTCCCAATCAAAGTCAGGAACGGTGGCAGCTATTTTTACCGGTGACCGAGAAACATCGAACGATTCAATTCTTCTTACGCCACTTTCGCCGCTCGTGAGCGCACTCCAAAAAACGTCGCGCCCGATACCGATTGGCGTGACACAGCCCATGCCGGTGATGACCACTCGGCGCGGCTGCTTGTATCGTTGGAACATGGTCTGTCCTTACTCGTTTTCGGCTAAGAGGTTCGGGTGTGAAGCCAAGAATACTACGAACATCGGCAGAAAACCCAAAGGCACGAAGATCCGCGTCTTGCTTCTTCGCATCTTCGTGCCTTCGTAAAAAGCGCAGGCTGTTTTATATCCGGAGCCACGTTATCCGGCTTTAGTCCCACATTCGTTGCAAAACTTTGAGCCCGCTTGTAGCTGAGCGCCGCATTTTGCACAGGTCATTGTTTGCGGCGCAGTCTCCATTTTGGCGCCGCACTCATTACAAAATTTTGCGCTTGCCAGATTTGCCGCGCCACACTTCGGACATGCCGTCTTGGCACTCCCGGACTCGCTCTTCGATTGATTCATCGCGTTCGTCATTGCGCCGGCCATAGCGCTCCCGATCGCGAAACCCGCTCCCAATCCCGCGCCGGTGGCCGCACCGCCACCAGGATTCTGTGCGGCGTCGCGCATGGCGTCAGCCGCCTGGAACTGCGCATATCGTCCGACGTCGCCGATAACTCCCATTGACGTGCGCTTGTCCATTGCGGCCTCAACCTCAGCTGGCAGCGAAATGTTTTCAATAACAAATTTCGTCAGGTCCAAACCATATGCCTTGAAATCTTCCGCCAGTTTTGCGCGCGTAAACTTACTAAGCTCATCGTAATTA
Source organism: Pyrinomonadaceae bacterium (assembly GCA_035297925.1). Classification (GTDB taxonomy): domain Bacteria; phylum Acidobacteriota; class Blastocatellia; order Pyrinomonadales; family Pyrinomonadaceae; genus PSRF01. The sequence continues at coordinate 3,730 of DATGYM010000311.1, forward strand.
GAAGCAAGATCAAGCGCGGCAATTTTGGATTCGGCCAGCGCATCGCTAAAGCCGCTGACCAACGTTCGCTTCAGCTGCCCCTGGATGTCCTCAGTTACAAAATGTGCATTGGTGCCGGCAATCTCCTTGATGAAAGCCTGTGGATCCGCAATGCGAATTGAGTAGATGCCAAAGGCGCGCAGTCGCACCATACCGAAATCTGTGTCACGCATCATGACTGGATTTGATGTGCCCCACTTTAGGTCTGTGAACTGCTTCGTGTTGACAAAATACACTTCGGCCTTAAATGGCGAATTGAACCCGTGCATCCAGGCGCCAAGTTTGGTCAGGATTGGCGTATTGCCGCCGTCGATGGTGTGCAAACCGGGGCCAAACACATCGGCGATTTGGCCCTGATGAACAAAAACCGCAGCCTGTGATTCGCGCACAGTTAGCTGGGCTCCGTTCTTTATCTCCTGGCCCTGGACCGGAAAGCGGTAAACCAAAGTATTTCCGGAATCATCAAGCCATTCAATGACTTCGATAAACTGAGAACGGATGGCGTCAAATATTCCCATGGTTTTCTCCTTTTGGTGCCGAGGTCAGTTCATTTATACGACGCGCGGCAATCGTTAGTTCGTGGGCGAATCAAATGATTGCACAAACGCTGATTTAGGGAAAGATGGCGAGAGTAGCCCGCTGCTTAGCCGTTATTATTCGGCTCCCGTGCTCTATTCCTGAACATCACTTTGAAAAACAGCAAAACGGTCAACCCACCCGCAATATCGATCCCGCTGTCATAAATCGAAGAAGTGCGTGACGGCACAAAACTCTGATGAAATTCATCCAAAAGGGCATAAGAAATAATGAGCGCCGTTGCCATGAAAAACCAGTGACGTTTAAGCAGTGTCTGTGAAGAAGTGATGAAAGCTCGCCGCGCCAATAAGGCAAGCACTGCAAACTCAGAAAAGTGGCCGGCCTTGCGCAACAGTAGATGAATTAATGCCAATTGTCCTTCGCCCAGGTTGGGGAAGAACCACAGCAACAAAGGACGTAGGACTGTGGACGTGTTGACGGCGGAAAACTCGGCCGTCGAAGCGAAAGAGATGACGAGTAGCCATAAGATGAGGGGAGCGTACCGCCAGAGTCGCCGGCTCGCAGACTGGGCTTGCCAGGTCATAGTCTTAAAGTAATAAAGGGAAGCGGCTGCTTGCTGCTCCCCTTTTCTAAACGATGCTTTTAACGACACAGCCTACTGCGCTGCGGCGCCTGAAACTACTTCAATAATTTCATTCGTGATAGCCGCCTGGCGAACTCGGTTCATGTTAAGTGTGAGCGAATCGATCAGTTCGCGCGCATTCTTAGAAGCGGAGTCCATTGCCGTCATCCGTGCTCCCTGTTCCGAGGCAATGGATTCCAGTAATGCGCGAAAGATTTGCGTCTCAACCAGCCGCGGGAGCAAGCGAGTGAAAATCTCACCCGGGGGCTGCTCGTAAATATAATCGACCAGGCTTAGAGTTTTATCGGCGGCCGCTGGCTCTGAATCGCCCGCAGTTGCTCGAGAAACGGGCAGGAGTTGTTCCGTCACCACCCGCTGTTGCAACACTGACTTGAATTCGTTGTAGATGACAAATGCTTTGTCGATCTCTTCCTCTTGAGTGAAGCGCTTGATTACATCACGCGCAATCTCGAGGGCCTCAGAAAATTCAACCCGACCTTTGCCGGTTACGCCGATGTACTCCCCCGCCAGCGTGGCAGATCGGCGGCGGAAGAAATCTCTGCCTTTACGTCCCACCGCCAGTATTTCGATTTGCTTACCGGCATTATCGCGAACAAAAGTTTGGGCCGCCTTAATCAGATTGGTATTGAAGGCGCCACACAACCCTTTGTCGGCAGTAATCAGCACGAGCAGATAACGATCATCACCTCGGGGGTCGAGGAGCGGATGATGAAAGTCTTCGTTCGTACGATCCGCCAGACCACCAAAAACCTCAATCATCTTATTCGCAAAGGGACGCGCTTTTACAACGCGATCCTGCGCTCGCTTTAGCTTCGCAGCCGAAACCATTTTCATGGCTTTGGTGATCTGCTGCGTGTTCTTAACCGACTTAATTCGCCGGCGTATATCGAGAAGATTGGGCATTTATGTTCCGACAGTAGCGGGCTCGGCCGGCGTTACGGCCCGAGCATCGGAAGTGATTCCTGTGACAGTGGCAGACGATCTTTCCATCCAGATTTCTTTAAAGTCAGACAAAACCTGCTTGAGATCGGTTGTAATCTCTTCAGTCAGACTTTTCTTCTCCCGAATGCTTTGCAATAAGCCTGGGTGCGAATTTTCCACGAACTTCAAAAGGGCGGCCTCAAATTGGCGAACGTCTTCAATAGCGACATCATCAGCATAGCCGTTGCTTGCCGCCCAAATTACCAGCACCTGGTTCTCTACGTTCATGGGCTGATATTGTGGCTGCTTCAATATCTCAACCAAACGCTCGCCGCGCGCGAGCTGCGCCTGTGTAGCCTTGTCCAAATCAGATCCAAACTGTGCGAAGGCTTGCAATTCTCGGAACTGCGCGAGGTCAATGCGTAGAGTGCCGGCAACTTGCTTCATCGCCTTGATCTGGGCGGACCCGCCCACGCGTGACACGCTGTTGCCAACGTTGATAGCGGGACGGATGCCGCTGTTAAAGAGGTCTGCCTCGAGAAATATTTGCCCGTCAGTTATTGAGATCACGTTAGTAGGAATGTAGGCAGAGATGTCTCCTGCTTGCGTTTCAATAATCGGAAGGCTAGTCAATGACCCGCCGCCCTTTGCGTCAGACATTTTTGCGGCGCGCTCCAGCAAACGTGAGTGGAGGTAGAAAACGTCTCCCGGATAAGCTTCCCGGCCCGGTGGGCGACGAAGCAAAAGAGATATTTCACGGTAGGCGGCTGCTTGTTTTGAAAGATCGTCGTAGATCGTCAAGGCGTGGCGGCCGTTGTCGCGGAAGTATTCGCCCATAGCTGCCCCTGAGTAGGGGGCAAGAAATTGCATCGCGGCTGGATCGGAGGCTGTAGCTTTGACTACGATGGTGTAATCCAGCGCGCCAAAATCCGCGAGCGTCTTTACGACTTGCGCGACTGTCGAGGCTTTCTGCCCGATTGCGACGTAAATGCAAATTACGTCTTTGCCCTTTTGATTGATTATCGTATCGACCGCAACCGCGGTCTTTCCGGTCTGCCTGTCACCTATGATTAACTCGCGTTGGCCACGTCCGATGGGCACCATCGCGTCTATAGCCTTGAGTCCTGTCTGTAACGGCTCTTTCACAGGCTGTCGATCGACCACGCCTGGGGCAATTCGCTCAATCGGATAGAAGTCGTCAGTAATAATAGGACCGCGGTCGTCAATGGGATTTCCCAGAGCGTCGACAACGCGACCGATCATTGCATCACCAACAGGCACTTGCATGATCCTACTGGTGCGTTTGACCAGATCACCTTCCTTGATGACCTGGTACTCGCCAAACAAAACTGCTCCGACCTTGTCTTCTTCAAGATTCAGCGCGAGCCCGCGAACGTCGTGTGGAAACTCAAGCAACTCACCCGCCATTACTTTTTCCAAGCCATGTATCTCGGCAATCCCGTCACCAACCTTGATGACGGTGCCCACTTCCATTACAGTGACACCGGACTCAAAACTCTCGATCTGTTTGCGAATAATCTCGTTAATCTCGTCCGCTCTAATTGGTTCCATCATTTTCCTCTGTGCTAGCCCGCAAGTTCTTCACGAAGACGCGTAAGCTGATTACGAATCGAGCCGTCATAGATTGTTGAGCCAATCTGAGTCACGATCCCCCCTAAAAGCGATTCGTCGGTCTCAAAACTCAGCCGCGCTTTCTTTCCGGTCATCTCGGTCAGCTTCTGCTCAAGCAAGGCTTTCGCCGTCTCTGAAACAGAACGCGCCGATATTATCCGCGCACTAACGACTCCTGCGCGTTCGTCCAATATTTGCGCCAACTTGAGATTGACTTCGGGGAGATCAGGCAGTCTTTGATTCCTTAAGAGAACGCGAAGGAAATTTGCCGTTGTAGGTCTTGCGTGGGTGCGGTCGATTAATTCGTTTAGGACTTTTCCCTTTTGCTCATATCCAACGGTGGGATTACTGAAGACTTCGAGCAACGTTCTATTTTCTGAAATCATTCGTTCCCAGACGATCAATTCTGCCTGGACCAGCGACGCTTCCGCACGCTCTCTGATCACGTCAGCCAGCGCTGACGCATACCGCCTCGCAACCGTCTGCGAACTCAAGAGCCCGCCCTCCCAAGTTCCTGTATGCGTAAACTGGTCAGCCTTGCGTCGTCAGCGGCACTAATTTCCCTTCGTAAAATCTCTTCAGCCAGCCTCACGCTCTCGCCTGCTGCAAATTTCCGAAGTTCAACTCGTGCTGCTTTACCCGCGCTCTCTATTTCTCGTTTAGCTTGATCACGAATCTTGGCAATCTCCTGTTCAGTAGCAACATTAATTCGCCGTTTCTCGGCATCAGCTTCGAGCTTGGCCCTTTCCGAAATAGTCGCAATTTCTGCATCCAAACCCGCAAAACGCACCTCGACTTCTGCCAGTTTCGCCAGGGCCCGGTCCCGTTCATCCTGAGCCTTTATCAGGTCCCGCTTGATTGACTCACGTCTTGAGCGGAGCGCTTCATGAATCGGCCGCCCGAAACGCCTGTGAAGATACCAGGCACAGACACCAAACAGGAAAAGATTCGCGAACTTCCACAACTCAAGGCCCGGATAATTTAACCAACCATCAACCCATTCCGGCAGCCAAGCTATGAAAGTCGCTAGGATCATCGATCGAAACTCTTCATCTTCAGTGACGGGCTCAAATGCCCTTCCCCTCTTAGCGGCGGCCAAGAATTCGGTTGCTGATTTCGAATGCCCGAAGCTGAGCATCCTTCGTTAAGGCACCCTTTACCAGTTCTCCGTCTCGCTTCAGCTTTTCCTTCTCTTCTTCTCTCCAACTCGCGAGCTCTGCGGCGAGCGCTGCTACCTTGCGCTCTCGCTCCTGTGAAGCGCTCTTACGTTCTTGCTCTAACCATTGGTAGCCCCTGGTCCGGGCTTCCCTCAAGCGCGTCTCATAATTCGCAACTTTCTGGTCTACCCTGGCCAAGACGTCGCGCGCCTCACCCAAGCGCCCTTTCGTTCGCCTGTCACGCTCTTCCAGAACACGGTTAATCGGTTTCAGCAGCGTAACGTTGAGAAGCGCCACCATGATCCCGACCAGTCCCAGATGAATCAATATGGTCCCGTCGGGAACTAGCTGAATTGCTGTTCCAGCCAAGGCAAAAACAGTCACGGGCTTTCTACTCCAAATCGTGCCTATGCTAAAAGCGACGGAGCATAACATTCGCTAAAAGCACGGTCAAGCCGCTCGCCAGTTAGTCTCACCAACCGTCCCGCCCCACCCGCACGAGGTTCTGCCAGTCCCGTAGTTGTACAATATACATGGGTGCCGCAGTCAGGGGCACGGCTCAAGAGGAGCCCCTCGCCGCAAATCTCAGAAACCGTAAAAGACTGCATTACTGTCGCGCGGCCTTTTCTCCGCCCGGTTACTGAAACCGAGGGTAAACGCTCACCGCCCCAGGAGCCTTAGCCAGCCTCGTCACTAATACGAGACGACTGATGTAATTTGTACTGCTGTCAGCCGCGAGCTGAATGTCGAACCGAGTATTTTATACAGGGTTTTACTTAATCAGCTTGTCGTATAGCCGAGTGAGGTCTGATGGCTGGTAGAACTCAAGCTCGATCCGTCCAGGTGAGTTACCGGTGATTGGGACTATCCTGACTTTAGTGCCCAAGTGCCGGCGCAACTTATTTTCGGCAGCCCGGGTATTTGCATCGAGCTCAGCCGGTTTTTCGGCGGATCTCCGAGAAGAGACACTCTGCCGATTCGCCGCCCTCCTTATTAGCTGCTCTGTGGCTCGAACCGACAGATCCTGTTCGATTATTTTTCGCGAGATTCGTCGTTGTATATCCGCGCTCTCAACCCCTAGCAATGTTCTTCCGTGGCCCGCTGACAACCTCCCCACCTGCACGAGTTCCTGTATGTCCGGCGGCAACTTAAGGAGGCGCAGGTAATTAGTCACGTACGAGCGATCTCGGCCAACCTTTTCGGCCACCATTTCCTGAGTTAGGCCCAGGCTTTCGCAAAGGTTTTTGTATGCGCTCGCTTCCTCGATTGGGTTGAGGTCTTCACGTTGAATGTTTTCGATTAGAGCAATCTCCAAAACTTTCTCATCCGGAACGTCACGGACGACGGCTGGTATTCGCGTAAGGCCTGCTCGTTGCGCCGCGCGCCACCGTCGCTCTCCAGCGATCAGCTCAAATCTCCCCCCCTTTCGTCGAAGAAGGACCGGCTGCACCACTCCGTTCGTTCGAATGGAGTTTGAGAGTTCCTCCAGCTTTGCTTCATTGAAGGTGTTTCGAGGCTGAAAGCCGCTCGCGTCTATCAAGTCAATCGAAACCTCGTTGGTGTTCTCGAGGGCCACGGCTGTGCCTTCAGCCGAGAGCAGCGCCCCCAACCCGCGTCCCAGCACTTTGCGTGTCATGGGCGATTATCTCCTTCGTTAACTGAAAATACGCTTCTGCCCCTTTTGAGTGGGGATCATAGAGCGTTATTGGTTTGCCGTAGCTAGGGGCCTCTGCTAGCCGCACATTGCGAGGGATTACAGTTTGGAATACCTGTTGTCCATAAAAATCTCGCAGATCATTGGCCACGGCAGACGATAAATTGGTCCTCTCGTCGTACATGGTCAATAAGAGCCCCTCGATCGTAAGGCTTGGGTTGTGAAGGCGCCGAATCCGCGCCAGGGTGTCAAACAACTCGGTTACCCCCTCTAGCGCATAATATTCGCACTGAATCGGCACCAGCAGAGATTTCGCGGCTGTGAGGGCATTGAGGGTTAAAAGCCCAAGGGAGGGAGGACAGTCTATGATTAGGTAGTCGTAGTTGAATTCGAGCGGTCGCAACACCTCACGAAGCCGAGATTCGCGATGCTCTACCTCAACAAGCTCGACTTCGGCGCCTGCCAAGTCCTTATTGGCAGGCAATATCCTAAGATTTGGAATTTCCGTCTGTAGAATCGCACCCTCGGCGGGTTCACCTAAAACTATGCAGTGATAGATGCTCCTCCGGAAACTTCCGCGCTCAACGCCCACGCCTGACGTAGCGTTGCCTTGTGGATCGGCGTCGACCAGCAGAACCGATAGTCCGTCAGCAGCCAAGGCAGCAGCGAGATTCACAGCAGTAGTCGTCTTACCGACACCACCTTTTTGGTTCGCTACGGCTATGGTTTTGGCCATTTAGGATTGAACGGTTACTGATCTCGCTCAGGTCGCAGTAATTTACCATAAGGGGAGGTCGCTAGCCATGATTCGAGGGTTTTAAGAGTCGGGCCATGTTTCACGTGTCCCTCATTGGGGTAGGGGACACGTGAAACATCACGAATCCAGCGTGGCGGCGACGTATATGGTCGCCAAGGCGGCTGGTGTAATGCCTGGGATGTTACGAGCGTCGCCGAATGTTCGAGGCTCTGCCCGTTCCAAACGTTCTGCCATCTCAACAGAAAGTCCTTGTAATCCTCTAAATACTAACGTAGACGGCAGCGGTGTCGAATCTTGATGTTTTAGCCTTTCGATCACTGTTTCCTGGACGCGAATGTATCCGGCGTACAAATTATCTGCCAACGCCGTCTCGAGCGCGTCTCGGGCTATTGGGCCCTCCACCTGCAAACTCAGCAATTGATAAATAACGTCGCTGGTGACCCCTGGGCGCTTTGCAAGATCCTCGAGCGTGATCGCTTCCGTGAGGTTCGCGCCAAGAGCCCGTGCTACCGCGTTGTGCGATGCGCTGGCCTTGTTCAGCCGTGTTTGGGCCAAGCCGACTTTGGCCCTCGCAATGTCCGCCCGACGCCTATTAAATCGCTCCCAATCAGCATCGCCTACCAACCCCAAATCCCGCCCATACCGGCGCAATCTCTGATCAGCGTTATCGTGCCGTAATGAAAGGCGGTGTTCAGCCCTTGACGTAAAAATTCGGTAGGGTTCGTCGACGCCATGCCGGACCAAATCGTCCACTAGCACTCCGATGTAAGACTCTTCGCGGGTAAGCCGGAACACTGGCCGTCCGGTTACAAAGGCTGCAGCATTAATCCCTGCCAACAGACCCTGACAAGCTGCTTCTTCGTAGCCTGTCGTGCCATTAATCTGACCAGCACGGAACAGTCCGGAAATTTTCTTACATTGCAAACCGATGTTGAGCTGACGAGGATCAACGTAGTCATACTCTATCGCGTATCCCGGGCGGATTATTCTCGCCTCCTCAAGGCCGGGTATCATTCGCACCAGACCTTGTTGCAACTCTGCCGGCAGGGAGGTTGAGAACCCATTCAAATACACCTCATTGGTATTGTGACCCTCGGGCTCGAGAAAGAGTTGATGCCGCTCTTTGTCAGCGAACTTCACAACCTTGTCCTCAATCGAAGGGCAGTAGCGGGGTCCTACTCCTTTGATTTGACCTGAGTAAAGAGGTGACTGATCGAGGTTGCTTCGGATTCGCTCATGCAACGCCTCGGTCGTGTACCCCAGATAGCACTTGATTTGCGGTTGTTCAATTTTTTCGGTCGAGAAGGAAAAAGGTACCGGTCTCTCATCTGCATCCTGAGCTTGAAACTTCGACCAATCTATCGTTCGTCCGTCTAACCGCGGGGGCGTACCCGTCTTTAGCCTTCCCACAGTCAAGCCCAATCGCTTCAGTGTTTCGGCCAATTCGATAGAGGCGGGTTCGCCTGCCCTTCCTGCCGTGTATCTTCTTTGTCCGGTGTGAATCAAGCCGTTCAAAAAAGTGCCGGCAGCAATCACGACCGCCTTCGCCGACATGCGACGACCGTCCTGCATTTCGATACCCTGAATCTGATGGTCCTCGACCACGAGATCCACAACCATGCCTTGCCGAAGGTGAAGGTTAGGCGTGTGCTCCAAGGACTTTCGCATCTCTTTGCGATAGAGCGATCGATCCGCCTGCGCCCGAGGTGATTGGACGGCGGGCCCACGCGAACGATTTAGCAATCGAAACTGAATCCCTGTTCGGTCCGCTATTCGACCCATAATCCCACCCAGCGCGTCTATTTCTCGCACCAGGTGTCCTTTCGCTATTCCTCCGATTGCCGGATTGCAGGACATCTGTCCGATGAGGTCAAGATTGATAGTCACTAATGCGGTTTGCGCACCTAAGCGGCCAGCCGCGCAAGCAGCTTCGCAGCCAGCGTGTCCAGCGCCGATCACGATCACGTCAAAGATTTCGTCGAAAATCATTTCTCATTTCCCAATACAGAACGTACTAAAGATCTCAGCTAGAATGTCGTCGGTAGTTGTTTCCCCGGTTATCTCGCCCAGGAAGTTAAGCGCGTTATGCAGGTAGACCAATACAAGTTCTTCACTCGCGAACTCATCAAATAGATCCAGTGCCTTTTTTAATGAAGCTTCCGCGCGCTGCAATAGATCGTAATGTCTACTGTCCGTAATGAGCAGTCCAACTGCCTCTGAGTCCACGCTCCCAAAAGGCTCCAGTATAGCAGCACTAAGTTCGTCAAGCCCTTCGCCGGTTAAAGCCGAAACCTGGACCACCGTCGAACGACTAAACCCAGTTTTCGCTTTCCTGCCATTCAACAGGTCACACTTATTGATCGCTACCACATGCTTACCGGTTTCGGCTTCGTTGAGTATGGCGCGGTCCTCTTCGGATAGATCCGTAGTGGCATCGATCACAATGACGAGCAGATCTGCATCTGCCATCAATTGGCGCGTCCGCTCAACGCCGAGTTCTTCGATCTTATCGGTCGCCACGCGGATACCAGCTGTATCAGTAAGGAAAATCGGTACGCCCCGTAGGCTAATGGACTCCGAAATACTATCGCGTGTTGTACCAGCTATCTCGGTGACTATGGCGCGGCTTAGTCCTACTAACCTATTGAACAGACTAGACTTACCGACATTCGGCCGTCCCACGATCGTGAGCTTAAGTCCCTCTCGCAGGGTCCGACCCGAGGCATAGGTGGCAACCAGCCCTTTCACCACCTCCTGAGCCCCTACGAGCGTTGTCCTCACCTGCGATGTCTGGATCTCAGGTAGGTCGTCTTCAACAAATTCCAGCGCCGATTCAAGCCGCACGATGATCTGAATCAACATGTCTTTTGCCGGCTGAAGTGCGGCCGAGAGTTCTCCATTCAACTGCCTGGAGGCCTGGACCGCAGCCGCCTCGCTCCGAGCATTAATCAGATCCCGAATGGCCTCCGCCTGACTCAGGTTCATCTTGCCGTTTTTACAAGCGCGCAAGGTGAACTCGCCGGCTTCTGCCAACCGCGCACCGAGCCTCAGACTGAGATCAAGAACCTGTCGGAGAATCACTGGTGAGCCGTGGCAACTTATTTCCACCATTTCTTCGCCTGTGAATGAGTGGGGTTTCCTGAAGTAAGAGACCAGCGCGGAATCGAGAGTTTCACCCGATTCCTTTACGATTTGCTTGAGTGAAACGCGATTTGGTTCGGGCGCAAACGCCTCATCGTCGATGAGCTTCCGTAGGATGGAGAGAGATTCTGGACCACTTAATCTAATGATACCGACAGCGCTGCGACCCGTCGGGGTTGCCGGTGCGACAATTGTGTTCATACGCTGCACGAGGCGCGGAACTTACTTTGCTGTTTTTAGCGCCACTCGTAGCTTTCGCGCAGCTCCGTCGCCGATCGATTCGGTATAAATGTCTTCAGTCTCGGCAAGCGTGAGGTGAATAATCCGGCGCTCACTGGAATTCATTTCACCAAATACGAACGGAGCGCCGGTGGATCTGACCCTACTGGCTGCGAGATGGGCCATAGCTCGTAACTCTGCTTCTCGCGTGGCGCGAAAGCCTTCAACGTCGCAAACTAGTCGCTGCCCAGCGGGAAGTGTCCTGCCGAATGCCTGGTTCATCAGGTGCTGCACGGCTTGTAAAAGTTCGCCCCCTTCGACCTGCAGGACGTCGGCGTCTGGACCACTTAGATCCAATAGACACTCCGACGCTGTCTCCGTCGCTTTCACGGTGATATCTAGCGCCGTACTTTGAAACAATGATTGAAGGAATTCGCCGACCTTCGCGCAACCTTCTTGCATGTTAACCGTTCGCGGTGCCGCGCTGAAGCTACGTAGCCCTAGCCGTTCCGTTCCCTTTCTTCAGAGATCTCTTGCCGGGGGGCTCTGCAGGCGGAGCTTCATCCGCATCCGGATTTGTCCACTTGTTAATAAGGAACTGCTGAGCGAACCCGACGATGTTTCCGACTAACCAATAGAGTAGCAAACCCGATGGCGCGCTCCAAAGAACGTAGAGCATAAACAATGGCATGCCCACCGCCATCATTTTTCGCTGCAGCGGATCGGCTGACGGCGCCGGGGTAATAAGCTGCAGCACAATCATTGTAGCCGCCATAAGAATCGGCAAGATGTGTATGAAGTAAGGTTCAGGAGCTGAGAGATCCGGGAGCCAGAGAAAACTCGCCTGGCGGAAATCGAGTGAGATAGTAATAGCCCTGTAGAGCGCGAACAGGAAAGGCATTTGAATTAGAAGTGGCAAACAACCGCCCAGGGGATTGCCTTCCTTCATCAAGCGCAATTGCTCGACCTGCAGCTCCTTGAGTCGCGGGTCGTTTTGCTTCATTCCCTTGATTTTTTCCTGTAGCTCCTTCATTCGAGGCGCCAGCTTTTGGGCCTTCTTCATTGACTTGGAAGAGCGCCATTTCAGCGGAAAGAACAGGGAATAGATAACGATGGTGAACAGGATGATGGCGACGCCGTAACTGCCAGTCAGCTTTTGCAGCCACTTAATGGAGCTGAGAATCGGAACGGCAAGCGGTCTCGACATCCAGCTAAACCAACCGTAATCGATCAGTCCCTCAAGGTCGATATTGCGGCCTGCAGTTCCCTTTACTTGAGCGCTGGCCTGCGTAAGCAGGTAATGATCTTTGGGTCCGGTATAGATCGTTGAGCGCGAGCCATCCGCGGGAATAGGGACCCACGCAGTTATCAGGTACCTCTTTTCAGCTTTACCATTAGCATCAAAGTTATACTGCGTTGTTTGCAGCTCGAGCCCTTCGAGTTTCCTGGCCGGAATAGCGACCATGGCAAAATAAGTGTCACCCACGCCGGCCCAATCAATAGGTCCGGCAACCGCTAGATGATCCGGACTGTTTTTGTTCTCATTGATTGCGTGCGCCGGATGACGCTCGATTTTTTCACCGACCGCCGCCACGGCTTCCGGCGCCACAGAGTAGAAGGTGTAAGACTTAACACCCTGGTCCCCCATGCTCGGTCCCACTCTCACTTTCGCCTGGGGTACGGGTTTACCACCGCGCTTGATCGAAACTTCAAAATCGGCCAGGTAGCTGTCAGCATCGAGTACAATAGTCTTCACGACGTCCAGACCCGCAGCCGCATCATTGAGTGTGAAGGTTAGGCGCTTCTTCTCGCCCGGATTGAGCATTAACTCGGTATCGCCGGTATCGCTACCTGCGCCGTCGATTGAATAGTTTGTTCGGGTGAGTAGCGAGTCAACTGAGGCGTCACCGGTAGCGATTTGAAGAGGAGCTTCGCGGGGTTGTCTCTTCAGCCCCTCCTGAGAAACCAGTTCCAGGGGAACCCTGATTTTTTTGTCACTTGCAACCGAATAGATATCCTGCCCGCTATCCTTGTTTCTTTTGATTATCCAACTGACGGCTTCCGCGCCGAGGCTATCAAGTTTTGCTTCATACAAAGGAGTTCGCACAGAAATGACGCGGTGTGGGGCTGCATTAACCGCGGGCGCGGTTGGCTCGACATGACTGGGGCTCGGAGTATTCGCCGCAGCGCTAAGAGGCGTAGCAGTCGCTTGCGGGGTAGCCTGAGACGGAGGTGTCGAACTAGTCTGAGGCGGCTTAACCGGAACCAGGTAAGCCCATAGGAAAAGTATCGCCGTCGATATCACCAGGGCAATTATTAGACGTTTTTGTTGCATTTAGCTTTAGGCTCGCGCCAGATGTCTGGCTATTCTCTCGGTATTCCTATTTCACGGGATCATAGCCACCCTGGCTAAACGGATGACAACGAAGCACTCTCCCAATCGCCATTGCGCTGCCACGCACGGCGCCATAGCGCGCAATTGCCTCACTCGCATATTGCGAACATGTCGGAGAGAATCTGCAAGAAGGTGGAAGTAAAGGTGAAATGAAAAGTTTGTAAAATCTAAGAAATGCGATTAGTAGTGACTTCACGTAGGTATTGCTCGAGCGTACTGACTTACTCTCTCTGCTTACTCTCCGCTTTCGCGACTTTCGATATCACTTGTTCAAACTCTTCGATAGCTGCGGTCACTTTTCGTGAGGGCAGGTCTCGTTTCGCATTAATCACCCAGTCGTATCTTTGCCACAAGTTGTCGAGGGATGATCGCCTGAGGCGAAACGTCTCCTTCAGTAAGCGGCGGGCGCGGTTTCTTTGAACCGCATTTCCCAGAGCCTTTCTTGAAGCGGTAACGCCCAACCGGTTATGAGACAACTTGTTCGGCAAAACGAATGCCGTCAAGAGTACGCCGTCATAACGTTTGCCTTGTCGATAGACCTTTTGGAAATCCTGGCTTCCGCGCAGATAAACCCTCATGAACCACGGGTGTACTAGTAGTGAGAAGGTGTCAAACGATGACGCCCTTTGGCGCGCCGTCGCTTAAGAACAAGTCTTCCTGCCTTGGACGCCATTCGCGATCGGAAGCCATGCGTCTTGGCGCGTCGCCGGTTGTTGGGTTGAAACGTTCTCTTGGACATAGTCGGAAATCTCCTAATAAAAAGAAAACCGTAAGACTAGCCGTCACCGGACCTTCTGTCAAGAAAGGCACTCCCGTAACCATTGGGGATTTGCAATGCGTTTCGTCTGATTCCGAAAGCCGATACGTCTTTCAAGATGGCCGCTGAGATTGGAGGCTACGCGTTGGTGATGGGCGCGCTGGGACCTCTCTGTGCCTAAAAAACCCTCTGAGTGTTTTATCTTTTCAGTTTCTTGCCTCTAACTCAACCTGTGTGTTAGTCTCCGCCGCAGTTCCCATCAACTCTTGTAAGTCTTTGATAATCATAAGCTTAAAGCTTTACTTTAAGAACGAGGGCTTTTCCACAAAGCTGAGGAAAAGCCTGTGAATATCTTTGGCGGTTGCTAATGCGAACTGGTCTCATCAGGAATTACTGATGGGTTTCATTGTGATCAAAATGTTTTCGACCGGCCTCACAAACAGGGCCGGTTAATCTTAAATCTTGTAGCACAGCGGTGGTGAGTTTGGTGGAGAGTAAACTTTGGGATAGGGTCCTTCGCGCGATCAAAACCAAACTCCAGGTTGAGAGTTTTGAGACGTGGTTCAACCCGATTAGTTTCGAAGGAATCGACACCGCGCAACGTCTTGTTCGTCTTAGTGTTCCGAATCAGGTAGTAAGGGACTGGGTTAATTCAAACTATACGCGCTTGATCGATCAGTCCTTTGCCGAACTCGGCCTTGGCGGTTATTCGCTTCACTGGGTTCTGCCCGATGAACAGCGTCGCGATGTGGCGCAACACCGTCCATCTGACGCTCCTTCAGGCAACCAGTCTGAGAGTAAGTCCGCAATGTTCCCATCTTTTCCGCAAGCGGCAGCTACTGCCGTTGCGACCGTAAAAGAAATCGCCGTCGATCCCGCTCTCAATTCAAAATACACCTTTGAGGGATTTGTGGTTGGCTCGTGCAATCAGTTTGCACACGCCGCATCAGTCGCTGTAGCGGAAGCTCCCGGAAAAACATACAACCCGCTTTATCTGTACGGAGGCGTAGGTCTGGGTAAGACACACCTGATGCACGCCTGCGGACACGCCATAAAACAGCGTAATCCTCACCTGAGAGTTTCTTACCTCTCCTCTGAACGTTTCATGAACGAATTGATCAACTCTATTCGTTATGACAAGACTCAGAGTTTTCGAGAACAGTACAGATCTGTCGATGTTCTGCTTATCGACGATATACAGTTCATGGCGGGTAAAGAGCGTACGCAGGAAGAGTTTTTTCACACCTTCAATAGTCTTTACGAGCAACAGAAACAAATTGTAATCAGTTCCGATTGCCCACCGCGCGAGATTCCGACGCTCGAAGAACGATTACACTCAAGGTTTGAGTGGGGCCTGATTGCCGATCTGGAGCCTCCCGACCTGGAAACGAAAGTTGCTATCCTCAAACGCAAAGCTGAGGCTTTGAGGTTTGCTATTCCCGATGACGTGGCTTTGCTCATAGCCAGCAGAGTAAAAAATAATGTGAGGGAGTTGGAGGGTTCGCTTATTCGGCTGGTGGCTATTTCTTCTCTGCGAGGAATTCCTGTTTCAAAGGATCTCGCCAGAGATGCAATCAGAAACATCGCAAGCGAAGAGGAACCGGGTGTTATCGGCATAGAGCAGGTTCAAAGGGCGGTCGCCGCAGCATATAAGTTGTCGGTCGAGCAACTAGTATCGAAAAACAATGCAAGGCAGGTTGCGTTCCCGCGCCAGATAGCCATGTACCTTTGTAAAAAGCTTACAAAACACAGCTATCCCGAAATTGGCCGGGCCTTTGGCGGCAAACATCACACCACTGTCATGCACTCCTGTGAGAAGATTCAGTCTCTCGTTAATGACGACGCTTCCATCCAACGACGTCTCCATGAGCTTTCGGAGGCTTTGCAAAAGTGAACTGCGTTTTCCACAAGGCGGCCAACAGAGATGAACTGTAAAAATCAGCTTAACCGGCGTTCTTAGATTTATTCCACAAGCTATTTGGTAGACAGGTTGCGAGAGATTAGAATAACTACCCGGCAAGAATTTTTTGACAGTCGTATTTAATTTCTGATTTGGATTTACACTCTCTGGTATTCGAGTTCCGCTTCGCTTTTAGTTGAGGTTTCCAGGCTTTTCCACAATTCAACAGGCTACTACTACTACTACTAGAAATTAATAAATGATTGTGTTAGTTAGAAGTAGGAAGTAAGAGGAAAATATTATGGCTACAGTTGAAGGCGCTAAGCGCAAGGAGTCGAACATGCAATTCGTCGTGAGCAAGCAGAACTTGCAAAAGGAACTTGGCTTCGTTCAGGGAGTGGTGGAAAAGAAAAACACTATTCCTGTGCTATCCAACATCCTTATTGAGTCTGTAGGCGAAGGCACAATACGAGTAACCGGGACGGATTTGGATGTAACGATTCGCTGTGACATGGATGCCGAAGACATTTCGACTCCTGGCTCTATTTGCGTCCAGGCAAGAAAACTTTTTGAGATAGCCAGATTGTTGCCCGATGCACCTGTAACCTTTAAGAAAGAAGACAATGACTGGGTTACGGTGACGTGTGATAAGACGCGCTTTAAAATGGTTGGAATTTCGCGTGACGCATTTCCCGAAGTGCCGTCATCCAAGTCCGCTCCCACTAAAGTCTCCGCCGGTGTCATAAAAGCATTTATCGACAGAACAATTTTTGCTATCACGCAGGAGGAATCACGTTACACGTTGTCAGGAGCCAAATTTATTTTGGACGAAGCAGGTGCCAGGATGGTCACGACTGACGGTCATCGACTAGCATATGTGGAACGCAAAGGCGTCTCAAAAAACGGCAGTGCCGAATCCATCGATACGCTAATACCACGAAAAACCTTAGCAGAATTAACAAAACTGACCGCTGGTTTTGACGGTGATATCAGTTTAGGGATGGACGGTAACCACATTTTCTTTGAGGTTGGTCCGAGGCTTTTGATCTCACGCATGCTCTATGGCCAGTTTCCGAACTACGACATGGTGATGCCGAAAAGCAATGACAAGTCAATTCAGTTTGACGGCGCCTTACTCAACTCTGCCATCCGCCGCGTAGCTCTAATGGCCGATGAACGGTCGCACGCTATTCGTTTTCATCTTGAGCCAAATCAACTAGTCATCAGTTCTCAGAATGCTGAGGAAGGCGAAGCGAGCGAAACAATACAAGCGGAATACGACGGCGAGGAAACGGATATTGGTTTCAACGCTCAGTATCTCCAGGACTTCCTAAATGTGATTGGTGATGGCGCTGTGGCGTTCGAATTCAAGGACGGAAACTCACAGGCCCAGTTACGACCGGCCGAAGCCGGCGAATACGACTATAAGTACGTCGTAATGCCGATGCGGTTGTAGAAGTTACGGTTAGCAACCTCGATATCTAACTAAGAAGCACTCGTTTTTTATAGGTTGAGTGCTTCTTCTTTTGTGCCGGCTGAACCTCTTTATCTCAAACCTGTATGCTAAAATCTCTCGATGATCCTCGAGTCACTCGAAGTAAACAATTTTAGGAATCTGAGCGGCAAAATCCTCTGGGGTCCCGGACTTAACATAATTTACGGTAATAACGGCGAGGGTAAAACAAACTGGTTGGAAGCAATCCACACCCTCTCGAGAACCAAATCCTTTCGCACCCAACGCCTACAGGAATCGATTCGTTTCGGGACAGAGAACGCGTTTATCGAAGGCGCAGTCACTGTGGGCGAAGGTCTGCAGCGAAACCTGCGCATCTCGTTAAGAGAAAACACAAAATCGATATCGGTTAACGGCAGCCGAGAACAACTGGCGCGGTATCTCGGTATGCTTCAGGTGTTCGCCTTTACGGCAGATCAACTTGAAGTCGTCCGCGGAATGCCAGACGCGAGACGCCACTTCATCGATCGTGGTATTGCGTCGCTACGCCCGGCTTATGTGCAAACAGTCTCTGACTACAACAAAGTAATAAAGCAGAAAAACAGGATTCTTCAGGACGCGGCTGAACGCGAACTCCCCCTTCGGGAAACAGAAAACCTGGTCGCGCCCTGGAATGAACAACTAGTGCGCTTAGGGTCCGAAATTCACAAGGCCCGGCTTGACTACACAGAGCAACTAAAACGTGTGCTTGAACGAACACTGTTTGAGGCCGCGGAGTTGCAAGTCCGCTACGCTTCGTCGCTGGAAAGCAAGGGGGACATACAGGATTACGAACCGCTATTGAGAGATCGTCTGGCGTTGAGACTGCCGGCCGAACTGGCATCGGGTCGAGCGTTGATCGGGCCTCACCGAGACGACCTGACGATACATTTGGATGGTCGCGAAATGCGGGTTTATGGAAGCGCCGGCCAACAGCGTAGTGCATTGTTACTATTAGACTTAGCTGCAATTTCGGTGTATAATTCCAACCTTAATGAGTATCCACTTTTTCTCGTTGACGATGTCGACGCAGAGTTGGATGGAAAAAGAATTAGACGACTGTTGGAATATCTTGAAGGCCGCACTCAGACATTCATTACCACTTCAAAGAGAAGTCATCTCGAGGGATTCCTTTCCCGGGCAAACGTGCATGAGATTGTGCGGGGTGAGGCCCTATCAACCGAGGTGAATAAGAGCGCTTTTTCCGCTTCAGCCGCGGTGGTGGAAAGCCTTTAAAAACAGTTCAGGGATGCCCGACGAAAGCATGGAATCGCTAACCGCCAATTAGGAAATTTCAGTTAGCGATTGTAAGGAGAACGTATTGGCGACAGCAGGAACAACAATTACGAGCAAGAAACCCCAGGCTTATGATTCTTCATCCATAGCGGTTCTGGAAGGCCGGGAAGCCGTACGCAAGCGGCCCGCTATGTACATTGGATCGACTGGAGAATTAGGACTTCATCACTTGGTTTACGAGGTGGTTGACAATTCCATCGATGAAGCGCTGGCCGGCTATTGCGACACAGTGGAGGTTACTATTCATCTCGACGATTCGATCACGGTTATCGATAACGGCCGCGGGATTCCCGTCGATGAGATGAAGAAGGAAAAGAAATCGGCAGCTGAAGTCGTAATGACCAAGCTGCACGCCGGCGGAAAGTTTGATTCCAACGCTTATAAGGTTTCGGGCGGCCTACACGGTGTCGGCGTTTCGTGCGTGAATTTTCTGTCTGAGAAGTTACACCTGGAGATCTGGAGAGACGGAAAAACTTACGAGCAGGAGTACGTGCGCGGTATCCCGGCCGTGGCCTTGAAACAAACCGGCAAAACCAGAAAACGCGGTACGAAGATAACGTTCAAACCTGACGGACAGATTTTTGACCACACGGTTTTCAGTTTCGATAAGCTCTCAGAGCGGCTCAGGGAAAAGGCTTTTCTAAATAAGGGCATTCGCATAACGATCAAAGATGAACGTGAAGAACCTGAGCGTTCCCACGAGTTTTACTACAAGGGTGGAATAGCTGAGTTTGTAAAGCACCTGAATAAAAACAAGACGACGCTTCACGACAAGCCGCTCTATTTTGAGAAGGAAGGCGACGCGCTTTCAATTGAAGTGGCTATTCAATACAACGATGGCTACGACGAAAAGGTCTATTCATTTGCCAACAACATCAACACAGTGGACGGCGGCACCCACTTGTCGGGATTTCGTTCTGCTTTTACACGTACCATCAACGCTTACGCGCAATCGTCCGGACTCGCAAAAAACTTCAAAAGCTCACTGACCGGTGACGATGTGCGGGAAGGTTTGGTCGCTGTAATTTCTGTGAAGTTGCCCCAACCGCAGTTCGAAGGACAGACCAAGGGCAAACTCAATTCCGACGTCAAAGGCGCGGTCGAGTCGTTTTTGAATGAACGTTTGACTGAATATCTCGAACAGAATCCAACCGTGGCGCGCAAAATCGTGGGCAAGTCAGTTGATGCTGCGCGGGCTCGTGAAGCAGCGAGGAAGGCACGCGAAATCGTTCGCAAAGGCGCCTTAAGCGGGTCAATGTTGCCAGGAAAACTCGCCGACTGCCAGGAAAAGGATCCGGCCCTGTCGGAGATCTACATCGTTGAGGGCGACTCGGCCGGCGGTTCCGCCAAGCAAGGGCGCGATCGCAAAAACCAGGCGATACTTCCGCTCAAAGGCAAAATCCTGAATGTGGAAAAAGCGCGATTCGACAAGATGCTCGGCCATAGCGAGATCAAGTCGCTCATCACCGCTCTGGGTACCGGCATAGGAAAAGAAGACTTTGACGCCAGCAAGCTGCGCTACCACAAGATCATTCTGATGACCGATGCCGATGTTGATGGTTCCCACATCAGAACGTTGCTGCTTACCTTTTTCTACCGGCAGATGGCAGAACTTGTTGAACGGGGATACGTCTACATCGCGCAACCGCCATTGTTCAAGGTGAAACGCGGCAAAAAAGAGGAATACATCAAAGATGAGAGCCTGATGATTCGTTACTTGATGCGGATGGCCACGGCAGACATGACCGTAAAATCCGTGGGAGCCAACCAGGATATCGAAGGCAAAGAATTAGCACAGTCTTTGGAAAAACTGGTCGACCTGAAGCGTTACTGCGAGCGAGCGTCGCGTCGTCTGGGCGGTGATGCGCACTTGCTGGATACGCTCTTGGAGGCCTTCGCGGGCAAAAAGGGAGTCCTGCGTAAAGAGGGTACAACCTTAAGGAAGGTGTTTCAGAGCACAGACTTGATGGCCAAGATCGAAGGCGCACTCGCGAAATCTGGTTTTAGAACGGAACTATCGACCGACGAGGAACACGGGTTGTGCGAAATTGAAACGGTAACGACGTCGGGCTTAAACATCGCGATCGACTGGAACTTTGCCAGCTTCGTTGAGTTTCAAAAGGCTGTTGAGCTTTACATGACGCTTGAAGACAAATTGGCGGCGCCCTTTATGATAGGCAGCAACGGAACAAGCGAAGAGATCTCGACGCGTGAAGAACTGCTCGAAAGAGTATTGGGAGCCGCGAAAAAGGATTTATCTATTCAGCGCTACAAAGGCCTGGGAGAAATGAATCCCGAGCAACTGTGGGAAACAACAATGAACCCCGAAAAGCGCACGCTGTTGCAGGTCAGGATCGATGACGCGGTGGAAACCGATGAAATCTTTACGGTGTTGATGGGCGACGCTGTGGAACCGCGCCGCAACTTCATCGAGAAAAACGCGCTCGACGTCAGGAACCTTGACGTCTAAGCAGGAGAGGCATTCGCGCCTGTCTTGGTTAAGGCGGCGACGACGGAACAAGCTGAAGATTTTCCATCTCTCATTTGCCATTGACGGTTTTAATTGATCCCCCGCAGGAGATGGACCCAGTGGACGGCAGGAATGCCTGACCTACGAGCTTTCAAGGTACCGATCCACGCGAAAACGCGAGAGCTTTAGACGCGTTCCCGGCGCAATCCCAGCTTTGCGCCTGGCGATTTCCAACTGTTGGCTCACCGTTTCGACTCCGTTGATGTCCGGCAACAGCAAACCTCGCAAACTTCCCGATTCGTTCTCGACAATCAAGCCATAAATTTGGGGGTCGAGGTCTGCAAGTTCCGCAGCTTCCGGCACACTCAAAATATCTACCGAGTAGCGCAGGTTAGCGAGTTCTCCCTGACTGACGGGAGGAAACCGAGGATCTCGAGTGGCGGCGCTGATAGCGTTCGCCACGATTTCTTCAGCCAAACTTTCCTTAACCGGATCTATCGTACCGATGCAACCGCGCAGTTCATTAATATTCGTTTTGATGGAAACGAAGCAGGCGGCACGGACAGCAAGCAGGGGCGACTGCGCTTCGGGCAGGGTGACCACTTTTCCGGAGAGGACGAAAGTTTCCACGGCCTGACGAGCAAGTGCTGGGATTTGAATCTCCGCCTCAGAATCCCGCGTCTCGGCAGGCAGCGAGGGCTCTTTAACGACCGCGCTATCTTTCAAATTCGTCAACTGCGCCACAAGATACCCGACACCAAATGGCGCTTCATAGTTGAGCACTTCACAGGCGCTGGCTAGTTCATGAGTTGCTCCCAAGGCTATGAGCATTGAGCGATAGCCACACTCACCAGCGGTGCGCCGCAGATCTTGATCAATCTCAATGATTCGATCAGGTGAGTTCTCATCAATCGCCCTCACCACTTCCTCGTCAAAAAAATGAGCCGCGGGGTTGTAACCTGCGGGCGCATCGGGTTTCAGACGATGACTTAGATCACCGCTCGCGACAAGCGCAACTGGCCCTCCAATGGCCTCTGCCGCCGCCCTGAGGCAACGGCCAAACTTCAGGTGATCGCTGTTGGAAAGGAAGCTGTAGCCAAGCGCGACTACCCGTCCGCGCCAGCCATTCCGGTCCAAAAAGTAAAGGGGTACTGCGGTGCCGTGATCGAGCGCGCAGTCGTCCAGTTTCAATACCTCAAAATCCTGCGCCGAGGCAATTTTGATTAACGTTTCTAGTAAGGGTTCGTTAATAGCAAACTCGACTCGCGTTTTCGGCGCGCGAAAGTTTGCAAAGTCTCCCTGGAGCACGGGCGAGTTGTAAACAACGAATGCGCTGGGGTCCAGTGGAGCGTGAGGTGAGATGAGAACGACGGTTTCCGCGCCGCTTTCTATGATACGCCGCGTAAGTTCGGCCATTGCGGAAATCGAGCCGCGCACTTCAGCTATGGCTTCGCGCCCCACTTCCGGAACCATTATCGGCGGGTGGGGAGCAATGCCCGTGAAAACAATGGCGCTTGCGTTTCCCATTGATCTTCCGTTAACAGACGCGCAGATTAATCTGCCCGTGGCGGGAAAAGGAAAAAGATCGACGCAACGCTACAACTCGGCTTTACGGATAATAGGTTGCTTGCGGTCAGGGAACGGTCGAATTTTAGCACATCGATTGCCCTTCCACTGAGAAGACTACTATCATCAGTAAAGACTTCTCGCGGTAGTGTCACGCAGTTCGGAGTTCAAACTTCAGTTTGTCCGTTCCGCAGCAGCAACCTAAAGCTTTAACTCTGAACGTGCCAGGTAATGAAAACGAATCCCTTTGATGTCTTGATTGTCGGCGCCGGACCGGCCGGATCGTTCGCCGCTGAGTTGTTGGCGCGCGGGGGAGCAACTGTCGCGTTGTTCGACGGGCGGCCGGAAGGTGAACCAAAAGCGTGTGGTGGTGGTGTAACTGCAAAAGCCCTGAAGGCGTGGCCGCATTTGCTTGAGGCAGTTGGTCGCACAGTCGATGAATTGGAAATGTATTCACCGTCGGGCCGGCGTCTGCAGATGAAGCTTGACGCACCTTTTGCTATCTATTCGCGCGTCGCTTTTGATTCTTACCTGCGCGATCGTGCGCAAGCCGCGGGTGTTGCCGTCGTCTCTCAAAAAATTGGAGTGCGTTCCGTGTCTCGCTGCGCCGACTTGTGGACGATTCGCGAAGCCAGCGGCGCTAAGTGGACCGCAAAATTTCTGGTTGCCGCTGATGGAGCAAACAGCGGCCTTGCAAAAAAGCTGGCCGGCCCGCTCGCCGCAGCGGACATGGAAGTCGCATTCGGCTATCGCGCGCCTTTGCCCGAAGAAGCGGCAGCGCCGACGGTGATTGCTTTTCTGCCGCGCTGGGTTGGTTATGCCTGGGCGTTCCCGCGTCTCGACCATATCTCGTTTGGCATTGCGACAACCCAGGAAGCTTTTGATCATAAAGCCCTGGACCAGTTGCTATGGCAGTTCATGGTTGGTTATTACCAGCAGCGTGAAAACTCAAAGGCGAAGATATGGTCCGATATCAATGGCGGTTCAGCGCCCGAGATTGAGACTAATTTGCGGGCGACTGCCGAACGTTACGCCGCTCGCATTCCCGGGCTCGCAGCTCAAACCTGGGATAAACGCCGTGCCTGCGGAGAAGGCTGGGCCTTACTGGGGGACGCGGCGGGCTTTGCGGATCCTGTCACTGGCGAAGGAATTTATTACGCCCTCCGGTCGGCGGAACTTTTCGCCAAAGCTTTTCTTGCAGGACAGCCTAAAGACTATGAGCAACTCTGGCGCCAAGACTTTGGCGCCGAATTACGACGAGCCGCACAGATGCGAAGGCGCTTTTACGGAAATTTCTGGGGTGCGCCTTTTACGGAGAGAATGATTGAGTTTGCGCGGGGCCACCGGGGGATAAAAAAGGTGCTCGGCGATCTCGTCGCCGGCGAACAAGGTTACGTCGGTCTAAAAAAGCGACTCGCGCGCAAAGCCCTGAGACCGATCTGATGAACTCTACGGCGCCAGGCGCTTGATAGTCCAATTTCCGTTCCGCTGACGGTCATAGAGGATGCGATCATGCAGCCGGCCCGGCCGATTTTGCCAGAACTCAATCCGGTCGGGCCGCAGGCGGTAACCACCCCAATGCCGGGGTCGTTCAACTTCGCGATCGCGATACTTTTCTTCCAGTTCCTGAAAGCGCAGCTCTAACACATCCCGGCTCTCAATAACTTCACTCTGGGGCGAAGCGAGCGCACCAATCTGGCTCTCACGTGGCCGCGTTGCGAAATACTCGTCCGATTCTTGCGCAGGGACACGCTCGACTGCGCCCTCAACTCGCACCTGCCTATCGAGATCTACCCAATAGAACACCAGCGCTGCGCGGGGATTTTCTTGGAGGTCCTTTGCCTTGGCGCTGTGATAGTTTGTGTAGAAGACAAACCCATCACTATCGACCTGCTTGAGCAACACCACTCGAGCCGACGGTACGCCGTCTTTCGTCGCGGTCGCGAGGGTCATCGATTCCGGCAGACGCGATCCTGAAGCGATAGCATCCTCAAACCAGCGCTGAAAAAGGTTCAGCGGATTGTCCTCGACCGTTGTCTCGTCAAGTTCGTCAACAGCAATTCCGTTGCGGTGTTCATTCATGGTTTTGATTCGCCAATACTCACTGCCTGTGTATAAAGCGCAAGCCGGGTACGAAGCTCGGCAGGAATGGGTACAGTCTCAAAAGTATCGCGGCGCACTGAAGCCAGCACGAAGTGAGCGTCGGCAATTATGAGTGCGTCACCTTTGCGTCTGACTTCGAAATCCAGACGCATCGACTTATTTCCAAAGCGGCCGACGTAAACCGAGACTTCCAACAGATCGTCGAGTTGTGCTGCATGATGGAAGTCACATTCCAGATGAACCCGGGGCAGCCAGACGTCCAGCTCATCAAACATTACGCTGTAAGGCAAGCCTACCGCACGAAACAATTCTGTTTCCGCAAACTCGAAGAAACGGATGTAAGCGCCATAGAAAATTATGCTGGCCGCATCGACATCGCCCCAGCGAACACGCTCTTCAATCGTATATTTCTGGTGCTCGGGCATTTTGTTGATTTGGGCCGGCCGGAAAACCGCCGGCAAATCTGCGGCTACGATCTCGTTAATTCCATGTGGGCCAACTCAGCAACAGCAGAAACAAACTCGCCAAGCTCAACGGGCTTGGACAGGTACCGCTGGTAGCCGGCCGCCAGAGCGTGCGCTTTATCTTCTTCCTTGGCATAGGCCGTGATCGCCATTGCCGGAATCGGCGGCACAACGTTTAGCGATGCCACTTTCCGAATTAATTCATATCCATCTTCGCCGGGCATGGCAATGTCAGAAATTATTACGTCAGGACGAGCTGACTTTATTGCCTCGATCGCGGCCGCGGCCGACAACACCGCGGTGACATCTGCGCTTCGTTGTTGCAGGGCTGCGCTCAGCAAATCCAGAGTGTCTTTGTCGTCGTCTACGATTAGAACATGCAAGCCAGACAATACCTGCTGTGACTTGATACGCTCGTTCTTTTCCGTCTCGTGCTCGATATTCGAGGTCGACGTGTCCGGCACTTCAACGGTCGAACCGATCAGCGGTAACCTTACGGTAAAGGTCGCACCGGTTCCTTCGCCCTCGCTGCTTGCCGCAATCGAGCCACCGTGAATTTCAACCAGGTGTCGAGCGATGGCGAGTCCCAACCCCAAACCACCATGTTGCCGCGTTGAGGTGCTGTCTGCCTGGCGGAATCTATCAAAGACGAACGGCAAAAACTGAGCAGTTATGCCCTGGCCGGTATCCGAAACAATGATCTCGGCTTCGTTATTAACGTTGCGCAGCCTGACGCTTACGCGGCCACCTGCAGGAGTAAACTTCACGGCGTTGGAAAGCAGATTCCAAAACACCTGTTGCAGACGGTGACTATCACCCGGCACGGCGGCGGGTTCGGGATCGAACTCGACTTCTATCTGAATGCCTTTCGCCTCTGCCGTAGGGCGAACTACGTTTATCGCGGCCTCCAGCACGGGAGCGATCTCGAGGGGGTGGAGCTCCAGATATAAGTTGCCCGTAATGATGCGCGAGACGTCCAGAATGTCGTCGACGATTTGCGCCTGCGACTTTGCATTTCGTCGAATCGTTTCGATCGCGCGCGCAGCCATTTCAGTTTCCAATGAGTCGCTCTGCAGCATTCGAGACCAGCCGAGAATCGCTGTCAGCGGCGTCCGCAGTTCATGTGAAACGGTTGCCAGGAATTCATCTTTCAGTCGATTCGACTCCTCCGCGCTGGCTCTTGCCGTGCTTTCGCGCTCGAGCAGACGCACATTTTCAATAGACACTGCCGTCAGGTTTGCGGCCAGGCGCATGGCCGTAGCGTGTTCCGGACCATAAGCCGCCTTTTGATAAGACTGGACTTCAATGGTGCCGACGATGCGGCCCATGACAGCCATGGGCGCTGAGAGCGAAGATTGTGGTCTGAGTCCATTGTCAGGACCGATGAGCACGGCGGGGTGCCCGAGAGTTTCTTTCAAATAATCGCTAGTGATAATTACCTGGTTGGTGCGCACGGCGCGGCTGTTTGGCCCGGTGAAATTCACGGGCATTGGCGGGAGCTCGGAAGTATCGATCTCTTCGCCGTCACCCCAGCCGTAACAGGCGATACGCACGTCGCGTATCGGATCGTATAGTGAGACAAACAAGCCGTCGCAGGGAACTGACAGCAGGGCAAACTCTCGCAGGCCGCGAAAGATCGCCTGCAAGTCGCGAGCGGTTCCCAGAGTTTGAGCGAGCGCTGCAACCTTCTCGAGCAAACGTTCATATTCCGACAGCGCGTGCTGATCCGCACGGCGCAGAGCATCTTCGGCGTGACGACGTGTGGTGATATCCCGCGCGACACCTTGCACGCCCACTGGCTTACCCTGATTCGTTGCCAGCCGGCTGCTGACTTCGAGGGTAAGAAGTCGGCCGTCTTTCGCTCGCACATCCACTTCATAATTAGTACGTTCTTCGCCGGCTAGTTTGAGTTCCGTCATGCGGCGGGCATTGTCAGTTGAACCTGGAGTGAGAAACTCAGACATGTTCATGCCCAGCAGCTCGCTTTGCGAATAGCCGGTGATCATCTCAACCGCCTTGTTCACGGACGTGACGTTGCCCTGCAGATCGAGCATGAACACGATGTCGTTTGCGTTTTCGACGAGGTCGCGATACCGCTCTTCGCTTTCCCTGAGGGCTTCCTCCGCCAGCTCGCGGTCGGCCAGGGTCTTGCGCACTTTCGCCTCGGAGGCGCGTAATTCAGCCGCCGAAAGTTCCGCCTCGGCACGCGCATTCACCTGCAGGTAAGTAAGACCAAAGAGAATTAGAGTCATCAACAGACCGCCGAACGCCGTGTAATAGATCGGCTTTCGGCTTGCTGCCGAGGCAAACTCGGGACGGGAAGCAAAACCAATTGTCCATATGCGGCCAGCCGTCTCTACCTGGCTCAACGTAGTGAAGCGCGCACGCGTCAGATTTGTGCCTGCGTCTGACGCCGTATCGCATAGCAGGTTTTGAGCCGAAGGTTGCAGACCATCATAGAGTTGCAGATCGATATCGGTAGTTTTCTTAATCGCCAGGATAGCTTTGAGAAAATCCGCAGCAAGGAACTGGCTGTAGGCAAAACCCGACAGCGATTCCCGACGTTCAGCGACGGTCTTTGGCGTGCGGTCGTGTTCATAAAAAGGTGCGTAGATGAGAAAGCCGGGCTCCTTCTTCTGGTCGCTTCCCTGGGCCAGCATCACTTTTGCCGAAACCGCGGGCAAACCGGAATCCCGCGCGCTTACCATTGCTTCGCGGCACGCCGGATCAGCGTGAGGTTCGAAATCAGATGCGATGGGACCGTGCCCGTTAAGCGCTTCGAAATGAAGGATTATCACCGACTCGGACGTCGAGTGCTGGGGCCATATGCCGGCGTCGTTGAGCAGACCCGCTTGCGCCGTCAGTGATTCTTTCTGATCGCGTTTCGTGCGCGCCAGAAAACCGATGCCCTGCGCACCCGGATACTGGTCGGCCAGTTCCAGTCGCTCTACAAACTGCTGAAACTGCGTGGGATTGATCGACGGACTGACGGCAAACAAACCCGTGGCAGCGCGCAGCACTTCCATGTAAAGGCGAGGTCTGCCCCGAACGTATGTTGTCAACTCCTGGGTAGTGTTATTGAATCTTTCGAGATCTTTGGCTTCGGCAGTGCGCCAAACGTAGTAAGAAAAGAGAATTGTGCTCAACAGGCCGACGACCAACACAAAATAGGGAACGAAATATCGCCTGGGTGGGGGCGCACCACGCTTTGAGTCGTTCACGCTAATTTCCTATCTGTGGAAGAAAATCCCGTGCTACCTGACACGGCTGGTTCGTCGTCGAAGAAAGTCGATCAAAACGAATTGCGAGAGATTGCCGGGGTTTGCGAAATAGGCTTTGCCATTCGTCATCGCGCACATCTGTTTCACAAACTCCACGAGATAAAAATCGCTCGCCAGCATAAAGGTATTTACCATTATACCGGCTTTACGACACGCCTGAACTTCTTTAAAGGTGGCCTCCATCACAAAGGGGTCGCCGCCCATCGAATTCTTGTAGATGCGGCGCGAGGATCCGCCCGCGGTCCCGGCATTCCTGCCGCCCCGACTTTTCGCCGACGCGAGCGCCGGACCGGCACCTTCAATAAAACACGCCGTCGGCTTTCCGTCCGTAACCATCACGATTTGCTTCATCTCCTTGCGCTGCGATTGCAGAATGCGGCGCGCGAGTCGAAGTCCCTCAGCAGTGTTGGTGTGATACGGACCGACCTGTGTGGTTGCGAGTTTTGCCAGCGGCAGCTCTTCCGCGCTGTCGTGGAAGAGGACGATGCGGAGCGAGTCGCCCGGATACTGTGTGCGTATCAAGTGGGCCAGCGCCAGCGCGACTTTTTTCGCCGGCGTAAACCGGTCTTCGCCATACAGAATCATTGAATGCGAGCAATCAAGCATGACCACAGTGGCACACGAGGATTGATAGTCACACTGGTGCACATGCAAATCGCCGTATTCGAGATTTAAAGGAACAGTTAAGCCCTCGCGCTGAATAGCAGACAACAGCGTCGTGTTCACGTCAAGGTTGATGGTATCGCCGAACTCATATGGTTTACTTGCGGCTGCTGCTTCGATGCCGGTGGAGAGATGAGCAGTGTCGTGGCGGCCCACCGAACTCTTACCCAGACTGCCCAGTAAATTTCTCAGCGTCTTATAGCCAAGGAAATCAAGACCTTTTTCCGTGACTTCAAACTTGATGTTGCGCGGCAGGGGCTCTGAAACTTCCGGAGCGCCGGGACCGCCGCGAGGTTGTTGCTGCCGGACCTCCTCCTCTTTTAGTGAAAGATAACCTTCCTCAACCAGGCGCTCGATCAACTGGTTGAGCATTTCTTCAAGCAGTGAGCCCCTAAAATTGCCTTCATTGTCGGCGAGCATCTCCTGAACCTGTCTTTGATCGAGCAACCCCTGATCCAGCAAAGCCTGCAAGAGCGCGCGGCGCAGTGCGTCAAGCGACGTGTCTTGTGGCCGCCGCTGGCGAGTCCAGTAGTAGTCGTCATCGAAACCGGAATCGAGCAGCGAATCTGAGAGGGAGTCCATCAGGTCACCGAGGTTGAGCGACGAGATGTCGAGGCCTTTGAATTTTGAATAGCGCGTAAACTTCATTTGTCAGGTGTCAAAAGTTCAGCCACAGATAAACACGGATTTTCACGGATAGCTTTACGAGGATTATCAAATATTAATCTTTTAAAGTCTGGCTTAGTTCCGAAGTTCAACAGCAATCCCACTTCGACTTTGGTCGCGCGCAGGTAATTGAGCAGTTGTGCGCTATGGGCAGGATCCAGCGCCCGCGCAGCTTTTAGTTCTATTAGAACGCAGTTTTCTACCAGCATGTCGGCTGAAAAATTTCCAACCTGATGTCCACGAAACCAAACTGGAATGTCAATCTGTCGAAAAACCCTAAGGTCCATGGAGCTCAGAGCAACCTCCAACGACCTTTCATAAACGGACTCGAGGAATCCGTGCCCAAGCTCGTTATAGACTTCGTAAAAACTCGGATGATCTTCTCAGTTACATCTCCGTGCTTGAATCTGTGTTCATCCGCGTGCATCTGTGGCCTCAATCATTCTCAGCTGTATTTTCCAGTCTCGGTCAGATCATCGTAGATCATCCCACGCCGATCCTTCTTTGCTTTCGTCACCGCCGTGTAGCCGCCTTCCTCGTTGCGGCTGATCTTGTTTTCCGCATAGAGCCCTTCCAACACAAATTCACAGGCCGCCACTAATTGAGCTGTGTCTGATTGCTTAAAGTCGAATGGAATAACTGCGGTCTCAATCAATTCCGGCACGGCTTCGAGCAGCGTCTTGCACTCTCCTGCCGAAGCAGTATCCGCAAGTCGCAAATTATTACCCTGCTCAAACCATTGCACGGTTTGCGCAAAGTCAATGCCTACGAAATAGCCTTCAAATATTTCACCCGCCGCGCGTTTGATCAGATCTTTGGCGATTCTGCCGGCGCCAATCTGTTCGCCTTCGTATTCAAGTTCCATCTTGCCTGTCATTGACGGGATGGCGGCGTACACGTCGGAGATACGCGGAACGATTGCCTCCTCACCAGTGAGCAATGCCCGTCGTTCAGCATTTGAGATGACTGATTCGATGACGGTGATCGGCATGCGCTGCGAAACTCCCGAGTGTTTATCAACGCGATTGTCATCGCGCGCCTCAAACGCAATTTGTTCGACGAGCTCGCGGACAAACTCCGGGATTTGCATACGCGCGCCGGAGTTTGCGATGCCGCTACGATTGACCCACGCTTCCTGCCGAGTGATCTCTACGGCCGTCGGCAGCTCTGCGGGATAATGCGTCATGATCTCCGTGCCGATGCGATCCTTCAGCGGCGTGATAATTTTTCCGCGCGCCGTGTAGTCTTCCGGATTCGCCGAGAAGACGAGCATTACATCAAGCGGCAGCCGCACCGGATAACCCTTAATTTGAACGTCCCCTTCCTGCATGATGTTGAAAAGTCCGACCTGAATCTTGCCCGCCAGGTCCGGCAGTTCATTTATGGCAAAGACGCCGCGGTTGGCGCGCGGGAGCAGTCCATAGTGGATGGTGAGTTCGTCGCTCAACAAGTGTCCGCCCTTGGCAGCTTTGATCGGATCGACATCACCGATGATATCGGCAATTGTCACATCCGGCGTGGCGAGTTTTTCTACAAAACGCGATTCACGACCAATCCAGTCGATGTGCGTCAGGTCGCCGTGAAGGGCGAGTGTTTGGCGCCCATAAGCCGATATTGGCTTGAACGGATCGTCGTTAACTTCAGAGCCGGCGATAATCGGGATCTGATCGTCCAGAAGATCCGTTAGTTGCCGAATGATGCGGCTCTTCGCCTGTCCTCTTAGGCCGAGCAGAATAATGTTATGGCGCGCGAGAATGGCATTCACAAGTTGCGGGATGACAGTTTCGTCGTAGCCAACTATGCCGCGAAAGAGCTTTTCGCCCGCGCGCAGTTTGTTGATCAAATTGGCGCGCAGTTCGTCTTTAACGGAGACGCTCGTGTAACCGCTTTGCTTAAGCTCACCAAAAGTCCTGACTTGCTCAACCGTGGTTTTTGGACTACTCATAAAGAACCTTGTGATTAATGGCGATAGAAGAATTGGGGGATGTGAATATCTTACGCGAGTGTGCGGTGAAACGGGTAACGGGTCTGACTAATTCGCGCTGCGGAACTGTCCTGCTCCGTTTGTTTGCACCGACCCATCCTCGATAAGTTTCTCCAGGTGTGCCAGCACGGCGCGTTCAGCCAGCGCGTGCGCGCGTGGAGAAACATCCGTATAGACGCGGGCAACAATGTCTGGTGGGGTTGTGGTGTTGTCGCGAACGGCTTGGAGGATCTTAAGCTCACGATCCAGGCGATGCGCGATGTATTCATCAATCTTCCGGTAAGGATTTGCGATCGCCGGGCCATGACCGCCGAAGATGACGGAAAGATTTGGCAGCGCGCGCATACGCTCCAGAGAGCGGAGATATTCACGCATGTTACCTTCGGGCGGATCGATTAAGACCGAGCCAAGACCGACTATGTTGTCGCCCGAAAGCAGCGTGCCGGTCCTTTCCTCATAAAGGCAGAGATGACCGCGCGCGTGCCCGGGCGTGTGCAGGGCGCGGATACTGATCTGAGGAGAGCCTCTTAAATCAAGCGCCTCGCCGTCCTCGATCAAGCGATCAACGAGCACGCTTTCGCGCAAAGGCTCAGCGGTTAATTCATGGGCAGCTACCTTTGTCTTTTCTCCCACGCTGTTTCTGATCGCATTCACTCCGCCAACATGATCAGGATGCATGTGAGTCAAAATAATCTCGCGCACAGTGCGACCTTCAGCGATGAGATCGGCAACGGTTTGCGCTAAGGCCTGCTGCTCGTCTTCATAGGGGGAGCCGGGGTCGACAATCAATATTTCCTGCGAGGTGTAAATCAAATAGCAGTTGGTGTGCGTTGCCGGCGGTTTTGTCGGCGTGCGCACGGGAAAGCAGATGTAGTTTGGACGAAATTCAATACGGCGGACCGGCTCACTGTGCGCATTTGGCGAGGACAGGAATCTTTGGACCAGATCGTCGCTCAGTCCCTCCGCCAGAGTTCTTAAAGCGTGTACTACCGGTGGCACGGCGAGAATCTCGGAACGTTGCCAGCGCCCCACTGCTTCACTCGCCGCCAGCCAGTCAACGCTTTCCAACTCCGCATCAGCGTCGATGCGTGGATTCTGTTTAGCCGGACACCTAACCAGAAAAAACAACGTATCAAAGCGTCTGGCGCTAAAGGGTGGCGTCACCCAGCGACCGACAAAAGTAAAATCGTCAGCATCAAGATGAAGTTCATAATGATTTAAGAGCACGGGCCAGCTCATGCGTCCCGACTGAAGGTCATCAAAGAGCGATTCTCGTTGTCCTTTGGTAAGCGCATCTCCGCCGCGGGCCATAAGCACTCGAGTCTCTTCAAATAATTCTCGCGCAGCGCAACTGATCGCCGTGCACGTTCCCGCATCGTTGCAGTTTTCGACGGGCACGTCGGCATCGCTCGCGTCGAACTGCCCACCGGGAAACGCGTGGTAGCCGCCAAGGAATGCAAGTTTTTCGCTGCGCTTTACCAGCAGGACTTCCGGATCGCGAGGGTCGGTATCGGGACGAAGAAGAATGACTGCGGCTGCATCTTTGGGTAGTTCCGGCGATGCGCCCGCTTTTCCCTGAAGGGCTTGTTGTTTCACGTCAGAATTTCGTGAGCTGCGCTCGCATTTGCGGGCGGGACGCCCGCGCTCCCAGCCTTACGACCACCTGAAGCGTTCACCATCGCCCGGGCCCCAGGGCACGCCGCGCATGTGATAGCCGCCCTCTTCCCAGTAGCCCGGTTGATCATCCTCGAGGAATCGCACACCCTTGATCCACTTGGCAGATTTCCAGGCGTACAACTGGGGAATAATCAAACGAACTGGCCCGCCATGTTCCGGCGGAATGGGAGCGCCATCATGCGACCAGGCGAAAAGAGAATCTTCGTTCAGGAAGTATTCAAGCGGAATGTTTGTCGTCCACCCATAATCGTATGCCAGAGCCAGCGCAAACTTTGCTTCGGGCTTAATGCCGACAATCTTCGCCAGCTCGCCGGTGGGCATCCCACCCCAAACATTATCCAGACGCGACCAGCGCGTCACACAGTGAAAGTCGGCATAGACGCGCACTGCCGGGAGCTGCAGGAATTCGTCAAGCGACCAGTTTTGGGGATGTTCGACCAGGCCTTCGACTGAAAATGACCATGTGGTCAGATCGATATCGGGAGTGCCGTGAGCATCAAGCACCGGCCATTTCTTAGTGCGCGTTTGACCCGGCGGTATCCGATTTTCCCGCCGCGTGTCCGGGCTGACGATGACCTCTGGATCGTTGAGCTCCGTGGGTTTGCGCGGCTCGGTGGTTTGGTATTTCGGATCCTTGATTAGATTATTTAGAAAGCCCATTTTAAGATGTACTTTGTATTTTGATCTTTGTTATTTGAACCTGGTTATGGAACTTTGTACTTGCCAACGGCACGCGCGCCGCGGCAAAGATTACAAAGTTCAAAATACGAAGCGCAAAGAGCACAGATCAGAACGAACGAGTCAAACTACTTCTTCGAGTGGCTTTCGGCAAGCTTCATCAATTCTTCAGGCATCCACTTACCCACAGCTTTTCGAGTTGATTCTTCGATGCCGACGGTGCGGTCGTGCCACTCGTCGCGATCACCTTCCGGGCCCCGCTGGCTTTCGTAGTTTTCAGTCTGTTCCAGACTCAGGATGATGCCATCGACAATTTCTTTCCAGTCCTGGAATTGGATTCCCCGCCTGACGATGGCCAACCCGGCTGACCAGTCTTCTTCCGGCGCGCGCGCATCCTGCTCCGGAATGGTAAGGTTTAGCAGGGACGGGAATGGCTTGCCGGTAAACTCTTTTACCAATTGATCTTTAATGTCATTGTACGACGCCTGCGGTCTTTCGCGTCTTAATGCTTGCGCGCGGCGAAAAAGATCGGCAGTACTGATTGCTTCCTGGGCCATAAAATCGTCCGTATTTGATTGAATGTGGCTGCGGCAATACCTTACACGCGCGGCCGGTAAGTTTACAACCGAGCAAACGTCGCCAAGCTCAGCCTCAACCAGCCCGGGTTCGGTTTTGCCCAGGCAACTCGGTAGCACAATTAACAGGTTGCGTTACACACAAAGGTCACCATTGAAATCAGAGCGGAATGAAGTAAACTGCGTCACAATGTCAGGTTCGATTGTCTCAACCGATATTAGTCAGGTAAGCAACACTAGCAATGCGTTTTGCCAAGTCTGCGGGCGCCCGAGCGAGCAGCGGCTGCCGCTCCATGGTCTGTCCACTGATATCCGTGAACTATTGGCAGTCAATGCACGGGTAGCAAGCGACAGCACTCAGATTTGCGCCAACTGCGTAGATCTGTTTCGCCGGGCAAAAGCCCAGATCGATTCGCATCGAGTTGTTTTCGAACAAACGGACCATGTTCTGCCCACTCCTCTGCGACTGAACGCAGACGAGCGATTCACCGGGCGCGACGTGACCATTGCCTTCCTCGACTCCGGTTTCTACGGGCACGACGACTTAACCAAACCGGAAAATCGAATTGTCGCTTATCACAGTATCTTCGACGCTGCAGTCGATAGCACCTCGCTGGAGACAACTGATGTCGCAAGCTGGCACGGCATGATGACATCTGTCGTGGCAGCGGGAAACGGTTTTCTATCTGACGGGTTCTATCGTGGCATTGCACCCGCGTCCAAAGTGGTGCTGGTTAAGATCGGGCGCACCGGACACATTCCCGACGAGAATATCGTGCGCGGTCTCGAATGGGTGCTGGCTAACAAAGAAAAATATGACATTCGCATCGTCAACATTTCTGCCGGTGGAGATTTTGAGCGGTCCTACCTTGATAGCCCACTGTGTCAAATGGTGGAGCGCGCGGTGGGCGCCGGCTTGATTGTTGTTTGCGCGGTTGGGAATGCGGGTATGGCGCCTGGCCATCCGGTGCTGCCGCCCGCAAGTTCACCCGCAGCGATTTCTGTTGGCGGGCTCGACGATCAGAACTCACTGGATCGCGCCCGACGCGGTATGTACCGCTCGTCTTATGGGCCAACCATCGATGGTTTACAGAAGCCTGAGATTATTGCGCCTGGTATTTGGGTAGCAGCACCCATTCTTCCTTCGACACCCACATCCGACGCTGCACACCTCTGCTCGGAACTCAATGCCGCGGACGACGCTGATTTGAGCACTATCATCCAAAGGCGTGCGGGCGTCGACAAAGATTTCGATGAAGCGCGAGATTTGCCGGTCCCGCTGCTGAGGCAACTGATTACGATTAAACTGCGTGAAGGAAACGTGATAAGCCAGCACTACAAATATGTCGATGGGACGTCGTTTGCTTCTCCGATCGTGGCATCGATTGCTGCCTGCATGCTCGAAGCCAACCGCAATCTGACTCCGCAGCAAGTGAAGCGAATTCTGATTAGTACCGCTGAGCGAGTACCTGGCGTTGAGGTTGAACGTCAGGGCTGGGGCGTTGTGGTTCCCAAACGAGCGGTGGAGATTGCCCTTGCCATGCGCGCCGGCTAAACAGCAGCGTCTGCTGCCCAAACCTCATCACAGAACCGCTGCGGCCCCAAAGGCTGCCTAGAAAAGCGCCGAAGTCAAGACACAGCTTATCCGTCTACACGTTGGACACCCGTGCGAGCGCTGTGCAACAATTCCTTCATCCAAAAGACAAATAGAGAAGTTTTGAGAGGAGTGTTACCGTAAAAATGTCTGAAAATGAAAGCGCGCAAACCGAAGCTGCGCCCGAAGCAACCGAGAACCCGGCGGCCGAAGCAGCCACGGAAGATATTTCTTATCACGCGGTCGAGAAGGATGGCGTAGTGACGGCAATTTGGGAGATGCAGGGTCGCAAACACGTGAGGACAATCGATCCCAGATCGAGACAGGGCCAGGACATCCTGCGACTGTACACGACGGAACATCACGACGAGAACCCGCCCGCGGAAGCAAGCGAGGCTGCTTCGTCTTAAGCGGGTAATCATCCCGCCTCAACCAGCCGCTGTCTAATCATCGAGCCGCGGCACAAACACGCCGAACAGCAGGCCGAATTCGACTCGTCCCCTTCCTGTCTATCTGTGGATCATCGCACCAGGTTATTGTCGACACTCTGATCGAGTAGCTCAGTTCCAACGGTCTGCGCTACTGGACTCCGAATCCAATAATTTGAACAAAAACTCCAAAAATCCATTATCTCGCAATCGCAAATTGAATCGAGCCCTCAGAATCTTCCAAAACGGTAGGCTTTTACAGTTAGCGGACTTCGCAACGGACTGGAATGTTCCTTGCTTGATTGCGACTTATAAAGCAATTGTCCTTTCCGGCGGCACAAGGGGTCTAGGTTTTTTCCAGCGCCAATCAATTAAAAGTCGTTTTCCAAAAAGAAATAGTTTTCTAAAAAGAAGGAGGAGCTGTTATGCGAAGCGTTTTGCGCTTGCTGGCGAGCGGATTGATCCTGAGCTTTCTTTTTGTGGCCTCAGTCTATTCTCAAAGCACCCAAACCGGAGGCATCACCGGGGTTGTGACTGACCAGGGCGGTGCAGTTGTTAAAGGTGCCACGGTCGACATTATCAGCGAGACCACTGGCCGTTCCGTTCGTACGGTGACCGTGGGCGAAGATGGTTCCTATACAGCCACTTTATTACCCCCCGGCACCTATCGTCTCGAGGTTACCGCCAGCAACTTCAAAAAGGCGGCCGTCGTCGGCGTCAAGGTAAACATTACCGAGACGACGCGTCAGGATGTGGGCCTTGAGGTCGGCAGAATTCAGGAAACGGTGAACGTCGAGGCGGCGCCCTCACTAATCAACCCGTCCAGCGCGCAAACTGGTCAGGCGCTCGACTCGCAAACTCTTAACACTCTGCCATTGGCATCGCCCAACTTCCTGTTCCTGCTCTCCCTTTCATCAGGAGTTTCCGGGGAACCTACGGACGTGCGCACTGCCGGGCGAGGAAGCGCAGACGTGAGTGTGAACGGTCAGCGCACCAGCAATAACAGCGTGTCCCTCAACGGCATCAACGTCAACGATTTTAACCTCGCACACTTCGACACAGTGCCCTTGCCGAATCCCAACACGCTTCAGGAAATGAAAGTCGCTACGTCGCTGTACGATGCAACTCAGGGCAGTAAGGGTGGCGGCGCGTTAGGCCTCGTGACCAAGACCGGCACCAAGGATTTTCATTGGGACCTTTACTGGTCACATCGCAATGACGCTCTCAACGCCAATGAATGGTTCTTCAATAAGAACGGAACCAAGCGCGGGCGTTTGCTGCAGAACGTTTTCGGTGGCAGCGCCAGCGGGCCAATACCAAAAGTGGGTGGCTTCTGGTTCTTTAACTACCAGGGCGTGCGCGCGCGCAACGGCATCGACCCGAATGGCTCGAGCACAATCCCCACGGTGCAAGCATTCTCAACCAATCCTGATGGCAGCGTTACCGCGAGTCAGCTTGCTACGGCATTCGGTCTTAACGTGGCGCAGATCGATCCGGTAGCCGTCAACATACTGAACCTCAAAGATAATCGCTTTGGCGGACAATATCTGGTGCCGCGCGTTGCGCAGGGGGGCTGCGGAACCGTGGGGGGCGCCATAGGCGGCTTTCCTGGAAACTTTACTTGCACGTTCTCATCCGTCGCGCCAATCAGGGATAACCAGTATACAGTCAGTTACGATCGCAGCTTCCGCGGCGACAAGGACAAAATTACTGGTACCTGGTTCTGGGACGAAGGCTCTGTCGCCAAGCCTTACGGCACTGACACCACGTTGACAAACCCGCGAAATGACTTTCAGTGGAATCGTTATTTGGCGATAACTGAAACTCACTTGTTCAGCCCAACGAAGATAAATGAGCTGCGCCTGGGCTACAGCCGGTTCCTATTTGGCAATATCCCAGTAGACACACACACCTCGGCCGAGATTGGCTCTGCCACCAACGGAAATTTCCCCGGGATGTACCGAGTAGCCGTGACGGGCTTGTTCTCGTTAGGCACCGGAGTTAACGATGATCGTGGGACTATTTCAAACACCTACAATATCGTCGAGACGTTTTCGATGATTGCCGGCAAGCACAGTCTGCGAATGGGTGGTGAAGCCGTTCAGTATCAGCTGAATCGTTTCAACAACTTCGCCGTCCGCGGCTCGTTGACCTTCGGTTCGACTACGTCCGGAACGTCATTGACAGGGCCAGCGTTGGCGGCATTGCAGTTCGCCCAATGCAAAAACGACACGAACGACTGCAGTGCTTTCCAAAACTTCCTGCGAGGTCGTATTACAGCGGTCCAATCAGCCTTCGGTGATCCGGCGCGAAACTTCGTGGCCACCGACTATGCTGCGTTCATCCAGGATGATTACCGCCGCACTTCGCGAATGACCTTCAATATCGGCCTGCGCTGGGAAGCAATGAGCTTCGGTCATGACAAACTTTTCCGCGCCGGCATCTTTGATCCGGCACTCGCAGCCGCCGGCCAAAACCCGTTCTTGATTCCGGAGAAGGTCAATCTGGGCGGATTCACCGGCACGCCTGGCGTTCGCGACTGCGCCCTTGAACGATGCCGCGACGATAACAACTTCGCGCCTCGGGTTGGGTTTGCATGGGATGTTAAGGGTGACCAGACAACGGTTTTGCGTGGAGGCTACGGTATTTATTATCAGCGCCTTTCTAACCAGAACATTCTGCAAAATTCTCTAGCGGCGCCATTCACGGTGCAACCACTTGATAACCGCGCGAATCCGGCTGCGCTGCAACTGGCTGATCCACTCGCGGGACAGCCACCACCGTCTATCGTTGCAACTGAATTTATTCCTACTGCAACTTTCTTTGCCGGACTACGACGCATCAGCGGCTCCGGACCGCTGGACGTCAACGATCCGGGCGTGGCCCCGATTTTCGTCAACGCTGCGGGAGCGCGTTGCCTCAATTATGGAGGCACGGCGAAAAACTGCTCGATCAACCTGGCGTCGTTCACCACTGCGCCGCGAGATGCCTGGACGCCGTACACTCAACAATGGAACTTCACCGTCCAACGTCAATTGAAGGGTGGCTGGGCAATTGAAACGGGCTACGTCGGCTCACACTTCCTTGGCGGCATCGGAATCTGGGATCCCTACATTGCCAAGTTGGCCAGCCCGGCCAGTCCAATTGTGGTTCGTGACATGAATGGTGTGTCCTATAACATCACCACAAACACTGTCGCCAATGAGGAACTGCGACACCAAATCATCGGTCTCTCGCGCAAGCGAGGATCACGCTACTCCGGCAATATCGGATTCGCTAACTACAGTTCCTGGCAGACGACGTTGTCGCGGCGGTTGCATCGCGGTCTCTATTTCCAGGGAGCTTACACTTACTCGAAGACCGAAGACAATGTCAGCGGCTCTCTGAGCACCGACGAGTTGAACGCCACTCGCAACGGCCAGAATGGTGGCAACATCTATAACGATCAATCCAACCCCGCGCAGAATAAAGCGCGCGGCGACTTTGATCGTCCGCACCGCCTGGTTGTCAGTTACGCCTGGGATATTCCGGTGATGAAGAATAGCTTTATGGACAACCCTATTTTAAGGGGTTGGACCGTAAGCGGCATTGTCACCTACCAGAAGGGTCTGCCGTTCTCCATTACCGATAGCACCAGTGGAGGCTTGTTCGGAACCGCACTTGGTACCGCTCAGTTTAAGTGCAGCCGGATTGCGGACGCCTACACACACGGTACTCTCGAGCAGCGGCTGGCTCATTACCTGAGAACGGAATGCTTCGGTCAAGCGCCGGTCCTTCCGAACAGCGCTGGTTCTGGAGCGACAGGGTGGGGTACCGCACCGCGTAATGCGTGGCGTGCACCGTACCAGCAAAACTGGGACATCTCGCTTGCGAAGTCGTTCACCCTTGGTGAATCGCACAACTTCCAGTTCCGCACGGATGTCTTCAATCTGTTCAACCACCCCATCTTTACTACTCCGGCGTCGGTTAACATCGGCACAACGGCAACGTTCACCCAGATTACGGGCACCGCTGTTCCGGCACGGCTGATTCAGTTTGGCTTGAAATACAGTCACTGACGCAACTGAGAAGCTAACTTTGCCGGGCGGACCTGAATCCGCCCGGCTTAGTTTTGCTCGCGCGCCTTTTTGCGTTAGCCTTAACACGAATCTTCGCTTCAAGATTTGCGGGGTCTTCAAAGTGGCACGCCTTTCTCGCCAATCAATGCTTCTTCTCTTTGCGCTCGCAATATGTCCGGCTGTGATGGCGCAGCGCGATCGCGACACCTATTCAAGCGCCTCCGCCACTGCACTTGAAGTCGTGGGCCAGGTGCGAATAGTGGAATCGGGTCTGCCCGCCAAAAGAATCCCGGTACGCTTGGAACGATTCGGCGGCGGCATAGTTGATCAAATTGATACTGACAGTGGCGGGCGCTTTCGTTTTCCAAATCTGGCGCGCGGCTATTACAAAGTAATCGTGAACGCGCCGGGCTTTAAGCCGGTACAGCAGGACGCCGACCTGCAGGTCGTCTTTCGTGCCTATCTCGTTTTCGAGTTGGCAGCGGAAAAAGCTGAGGGCCCGGCTTTGCTGGATGTTATCGACGCGC
The DNA here is from genome assembly GCA_035297925.1 of Pyrinomonadaceae bacterium. Lineage (GTDB taxonomy): Bacteria > Acidobacteriota > Blastocatellia > Pyrinomonadales > Pyrinomonadaceae > PSRF01. The sequence continues at coordinate 45,004 of DATGYM010000311.1, forward strand.
GCGCGCCCGCCGCTGCTCGCGAAGAATTGCTGCGCGGCCGCTCCGCGCTCGGCAGAAAGAGCCACGCGGAAGCGGTCGAGCACCTGCAAAAAGCAGTTAACATCTATCCTGACTTTTACGAGGCGCAACTGCTGCTGGGAACGGCCTTCGTCGACGAGCGTGAATGGCAGAAAGCGGAGGCCGCCTTTGCGCGCGCGCTCGAGCTCAAGGCAGGCAGTACGACCGCCATGCTGTCTTTGGGCGAAGTTTACTGGCGTGAAAAGCGATTTGACGAAGCGGAAAAAACTTTGCTCGCGGGCTTGAAGCTCGACGACAAATCATGGCATGGATACTTTACCCTCGCTCGTCTTTACTGGGACCAGGGGAATATTCATGGCGCCGGCCCCGCCATAGGCCGCACACTGCAATTAAAGCCTGACTTTGCCGAGGCGCATTTGCTCGCCGGCAACATTCTTTTGAAGATAGGTCAACAGGAACGGGCGCGAATTGAATACCAGGAGTATTTGCGACTGGAACCAAAGGGCGAGTTTGCCGCACCCACGCGCGAGCTGGTGGAAAAACTAAATAAGGCTATCGTTGATAATAAGAAAAGCAATAACTGAAGAGGCGCCGGTCCTGACGCAGATTGCTCACGATGCCAAACGGCATTGGGGCTACCCGGAAAGTTGGATTAATCACTGGCAGAACGATCTGACGATCTCGCCTGAGTTTGTCGCCGCCAATCAGGTTTACGTCGCGGAAAGGGACGGCGAGCTGCTTGGTTTTTACGCCCTTATCCTGCGTGGTGAAAAAGCCGAGCTCGATCATCTGTGGGTTGCGCCGGCGCACATGGGAACGGGTGTGGGAAAGGAACTGTTTCTGCACGCGATGCAGCACGCCGCAAAGAAAGATGTTTCCGCGGTTGAGATTGTATCTGACCCGAATGCGGAAGGCTTTTACCGTAAGATGGGCGCTTACCGCGATGGCGAAAGCATTGCTGAAATTGATGGTTCACCCCGCATCCTGCCACGGCTTATCGTCGATCCAAAATCCTAGAAATCTCCGCCGATCAATTGCCTCTGCGGTCGCTGAACTGACTTCTGTCGATCCCATTCACACCGCTGCTTCAGCGCGGTTGGCAGGCCTGCTGAAAAATCAATGAACCGTCTTGATGATTTTCCTGCCTCGACATGGAGAGCAGTCAACTCTCGACGTAAATTTGGAATGTGGGTGTTACAGCCTGCCTTTCCGCTTTCTCCAACGCAACCATACGAAAACGACGTAAGCGAGCATGAAGGTCTGAAGGAAGTAAATATCGGTGAAACCCCAGTCCACAGAGCTAATGTCCTGTTTATCACCCAGCATGCTGAGCATCCAGATTACGAACAAAGCCGGTACGTGAAGTAACACTCCCAGCCAGCCCCACAACGACTGGGGTCCAGCGTACCCCCAGGGCGAGAGAAGCAACGGAGCGATAGCCACAGCTTCCAATCCCGCCCCAATTAACAACGCCAGGATAAGCAGGCGGCCGTCCCATCTGTGGATTTGCTTGGAATTCATTGCTATCCAAATTGGCCTGCAGGTGGCCCAAGCCAGCGGTCGTTGTACGGGATGCAGCGGCGACTAAACCTGCTTAACTCCACGCGCCGCGAAATAAAGAAGACTAACCATTGTTAGCGCCAGCAGGAGTCCAAAAAACATTAGCCCTCCTTTTTTCTTCGCCAAGAGTTCGCGCGAAGGCGGGGTCCCCGATCGCGAGCCACAGCCCGGTTAGAACGTGACTGGCTAGGACTGCCACTCTTACCCACTACTTCCCAGACTCGCGACGATGGCGCTTTAGATAAGAGATTGCCAGGCCGAAAAGCAGACCATAGATTACGATACCGCACGGAAGGCCCAGCATCGCCGCGCCTAGTTCGCCCTTGGGATTGAACAGAATCGATACCAGGGCCATCGCAGGTACATAAAGATAAAACATTAAGTCTAAATAGCGATCCCCAACGGGCGAGATGGCTAACGATAGAATCCAGACCAATGCGATGACAACAAACTGTACGGCGATTGCGAGAGCGGTATATTTGTTAAGAAAGTATTGACTCACCTGGTTTCTCTTATCGGATTGTCCGCATAGCTGAGGGGCAACCCAGGGAATAGTTGCGATAGGTGATTATCCTTGGGCCGCGCCGTAAATTGGTCGGGCAACAAGCCAAACCTATAAGTCTTCATAAGGTGACGTTTCGTTCTCGTTATGCGCGGCGACTTAAGCACCTGTCGATCAATAGTCCGATCAAATAGTATTGACCAATAGTGAGAATGAACGGTACCGGTACAACAAGAATCTCCTCGAGAATCTTCCATAATTCAGAACTTTGTTGCACAACATCCGAAGATAACAGACGGTAAAGTAGAGCGCCGATTATCAACCGAGCTGGAAACATTGAGTTGATGAAGTATTGACACCAAGAAGAGTGCCCCAAGCGTAGAAAACAAGGGACCAGCAACAATCCGCTCATTACAGCATATGCTGCCGGTAACACGATCCTAACTTTGGATTTTGCTTTGTCTGGCCCTGCCATTATTGTTCGCTAGCGCAATGGGACGTCAAGAATCGATTGCTTGGTCCCGAGGTCGTCATTGTTTGCTTTCAAAAAGTCCATGACTGTCCCCCACCAGGAATCGATTCCGGGAAACTTGCAATCACAACCCTTCCCTTGGCCAAGTTCATAAAGGGCGAAAAAGGTAGCTCTTGCCATATCCTCGGCTTTCATTACATCGTGATTGGTATTGTCGACAACAAAACCTCCCAAAATCGGGAGATCGACGCCATTAAATCCTAGCTGTCCGTATTTCGCATTATAGAAACCTCTATGGCTGAAAGTATCTTGCAGGTAATGTAAGTATCTCCCAATGGCCACATAATTTCTTGGTCCAGCCGCTTGACGAAGATTGGATAAGTTGCCCTCATTTCCTGGGTTGAATGCGTGGTTGTCTGAGTTAGTCCGGCGGTGTTTTTCATTCCATCCGTACCAAGGCTCAGTGTCTGGATTCTCATCTGTACTTTGGTCGGCATCTGCAATCAACCGCGCCTCATGCGTTGTGAAACAACCAGTTTTCAGTGCTAGGTAATAGGTCAGGTAGTAATGAACATCGATCTCGTATAGTCCGGAAGGATCAATGGCATTCTGCGGATCATCACCTACGTATGCGAATTGGTTGATTCCGCCCGAAAGGCCTATCGGATCCTCAGAGATGAAGCGGCCAAGCTGTGGATCGTAATAGCGCGCGCGGTAGTAAAGCAGACCGGTTAACTGATCTCGTTCGCGCCCGGTAAAGCCGTAACGAGTGGCAGCACTGCCGTTGGAATTCCC
>DATGYM010000312.1:0-10337 GCA_035297925.1 Pyrinomonadaceae bacterium
GGCGGCGCATCTTGGTAATGTCCCCCTCATCATTGCGGCCTGGATAGTCGGCGGCATCTATGCTCTGCTGGGCGCACTCTCTGTTTCAGAACTTGCAGCTAGTTTGCCTCAAGCCGGCGGCTGGTATGTTTATACGCGGCGTGCGTTTGGCGACTATGCCGGGTTTACCGTTGGCTGGATGGACTGGCTGGGTAATAGTGCCATCCTTGCGTGGATCCTAATCATCGTCGGAGAGTATTCGGCGGCGCTCGTCCCAGCTTTGTCAGGCAGGGCGAAGATAGTTGCTCTCACAGTTCTACTCGTTTTTTCGCTGCTACATCTTCTGGGCCTGCGCGCTGGCAGCGGTAGCCAAAAAATATTGAGCCTGGCAAAAGCGCTCGCGTTCGTCGCACTAGTTGCTGCCTGTTTCTTTTTCGGCCGCAGGCATTCAAATCCAGCGGCCTCACAAACAGTCGTAGCGCTGCCACAGACTGCCACAGCGATGTTCATCGCCATCGTGTTCGCGCTTCAGGCCACGATTGCGACTTACGGTGGGTGGTATGCACCCATCTATTTCGCGGAGGAGTTCTCCGAGCCCGGGCGCGATATTCCCCGTTCGATGCTGGGCGGTCTGCTCTTCGCCATGGTCATCTACCTGCTTGTTAATCTTGCACTGCTTTATGTGTTACCGCTTCAGCAGTTGGCGACCTCCAATTTACCGGCAGCAGATGCGGCGCAGGCGATCTTTGGTGCGCGCAGTGGACAGTTGATTACGGCGCTGTCGCTACTTTCTCTACTAGGGACGATTAACATAGTCATCATGGAAGTCCCTCGCATACTGTTCGGTTTAAGCCGTGATGGTCTGTTTTCGTCTAAAGCCTCGTGGGTCAATCGAGGCGGAACCCCGGTGGTCGCTTTGCTCCTTAGCACTGGCGTTCAAGTCCTACTAGTGGTGAGCGGCAGCTTTGCCAGGACCTTAGGCATCGCACTTTTCCTTTTCGTTGCTATCTATACGCTGGGGTTCGCCTGCCTGTTTGTATTGCGAATGCGTGAACCGGAACTGTCGCGACCATTCAGGGCCTGGGGATACCCCTGGACAACGCTCATTGTCTTCATCGGTTCGCTCGGCTTTCTTATTGGCGCGGTCTTCAGCGATACACTAAATAGTACTTACGCTTTGTTACTGATTGCGATTAGCTATCCTGTATATCTTCTCACGAAGAAATTGAGACATAGATCGTTGTAGGTCGACGAAACGTAGAGGTACGGCAGGCGGTGGCCCCAACAGATCACTCTTCGTCGAGTTGACCGCGTTCGCGATAGAGGTTCAGTTTGTTATGGATGGTCTTGAGGCTGACCCCCAATAGTTCCGCGGCCCGCTTCTTATTATTCCTGGTTTTTTTGATCGTACGCATAATCATCTGCCGCTCAACTTCCTCGAGCGGCGTCCCCACCGGAAAAGTTATTGTATCTTCGTTACGCGAACGCTCTCGCTGGTCGATAGGATACGGCGCGAAATGGTGTCTTTCAATTTGCTCCCCCGAACAGATCACTACTGCGCGTTCGATCACATTCCGCAGCTCGCGCACGTTACCGGGCCAGGCATGAAACTGCAGTGCCTCGAGCGCCGCCGGACTCAGGAAACGCGCCGGCCGCGAGTGTTTCTCGGCAAGTGTGGTCACGAGATACTGTGCCAGCAGGGGCAGATCCTCTTTGCGGTTCTTCAGGGACGGCATTTGAATTCGAAAAACGTTAAGACGGTAAAGCAGGTCCTCGCGCAGGCTTCCCTTGTCGACCGCAAATTGTGGGTCCTGATTCGTCGCCGCCAACAGGCGAACGTCAACTTCGATTTCTTTACGACTTCCCAAACGACGTATGGTTCTCTCTTCGATGACGCGCAGCAGCTTTGACTGAAGCAGTGATGGCATTTCGGCGATTTCATCCAGCAGCAGGGTGCCGCCTTCCGCCAGTTCAAAACAGCCTGCACGTCTCGAGGCTGCGCCGGTGAAGGCGCCCTTTTCGTGTCCGAAGAGTTCAGACTCCATCAGAGTTTCGGGGATCGCCGAGCAGTTGATGCCGATGAACGGTTTGTCGCGCCTGGGACTGAGCAGGTGAATAGTTCTGGCCACCAACTCCTTGCCGGTGCCCGATTCACCGGTAATTAAAACAGATGCAGACGAAGAAGCGACCTGTTCGACCAGGGCATAGATTTCGCGCATTGGCGCGGAATTGCCCACAAGCTCTCCGAATGCGCCGCGATCCTGAAGCTGCCGGCGCAGCAGTTCAATTTCACGTTTCGCGTCACTCAGTTCGGGTGGTTGTAGTTCAGTTGACATAGGAATTGATCGATTTGGCACTCGCGTTTCCGACAATAACACGCCGGCTAATTCTCTTTGGCAGAAAAGTATTCGGCAATCGCGCGAGCAAGCGACGGAATTGTAAATTGTTGCGGCTGGATTTCCACGCTCAGGCCATAGTCGGCCGCCGTTGTCGCTGTAATGTCGCCAATACAGGCAACGGCAACACCAGCCAGTGCGCCACTCAAGTCATGAGTATCGAAAAGCCGTCCCAGGTTGCGAACGGTTGATGAGCTCGTGAAAGCAATGCAATCAGCGCCGCCTGAAAGCATGGCCCCAATGCGTCCGCGATCGAGGTTGACGGGAACCGTCGTACGATATGCCGGAACTACGTCCACCCGGGCGCCGGCATTTTCCAAGGCCTTAGGCAAATAGTCTCTCGCGACCGACGCTCTCGGGATTAAGATGTTGAGGCCCTGCAGTTCAGCGGTCCCACCAACAAAACGCTCGAGCGCGCTAAAAACTCCTTCTGCCTTGAACTCGTCGGGAATCAAATCCACGTGAACGTGCATATCGCGGAGTCTTTCGCCGGTGGCGTCACCAATAGCGCAAACTTTAAGCTCATCTAACTCACTGACGTCGTGACCGCTCGCTTCGAGTCGCTTAAAAAAGTACTCGACACCATTGACACTCGTAAAAATCACCCAATCGTACCCATATAAATGTTCGATCGCTTCATCCAGCCGCTGGTAACTTTCGAGTTCACGGATCTCGATTGTGGGGCAGAGAATTACTTCGGCGCCATAACCTTTCAGTTCAGTGACAAACTCATCTGCCTGATTCTGAGCGCGGGTAATAACAACCGTACGGCCGGCGAGCGGAGCTGCTTCATTTTCCAGGGATAGTGCGTTGCTCACGTCTTGTGTTCTTACTGTTGTTCGCGGGTTACGACTTTGCAGCTTGCGCCAGTAACTCCATTGCACCCTGCTGCAACAATCGTTCGCCCAACATGCGCCCCAGTTGCTCAGCTTCTTCAAGGGCGCCGGAAATGCGATCCCTAACGATCCCTTGGCCCTGTGGGTCTGCGACCAGGCCATCAAGACGGATTCGTTTTTCCCGCACCACGGCATGCGCGGCAATCGGCAACTGACAACCTCCGCCCAGGGCGCGCAAAAAGGCGCGCTCGGCTATGCACGCCAGCCGGGTAAATTTGTGATCAAGTTTGCGGACTGCTTCGATCGCTGCCTCGTCGTCGGCGCGTGTTTCGAGACCCAAAGCGCCCTGCCCCACAGCCGGAAGCATTTCCGCTGCCGGCAAGGGCGCGCTGATCCGATCCGCCAGACCAAGTCGCCGCAAACCCGCACAGGCCAGCACCAGCGCGTCGTACTGGCCCTCGTCGAGCTTACGCAGACGCGTGTCGACATTTCCGCGCAAATCCTTAATCGATAGATCGCTTCGCAGGTACTTTAACTGTGCGAGGCGCCGTGGGCTCGAAGTTCCGACGGTTGCGCCTTGCGGCAGCGCGCGCAGTGACGGCTGGAAATTCCGGCGCTTCGGACTCAGCACCAGCGCGTCGCGGGGATCTTCGCGTTTGCAGATGGCTGAGATCGCCAACCCTGCCGGAACAATAGTGGGCAGGTCTTTCAATGAATGAACAGCGAGGTCCACCTGACCTTTCAGCAACGCGTCCTCGAGTTCTTTGGTAAAGACGCCCTGGCCGCCAATAACCGAGAGCGGATCGGTTTTTACATCGCCCGAGGTCTTGATAATTTCAATACGTATCGAGAGCGAAGGGTCGAGCAGTTCGAGTTCAGCTTTGATTGTTTGGGTTTGCGTGAGCGCAAGCTTCGAACCACGAGAGCCGATTACGAGATGTTTGATCATCGATTTTCGCAGACGGGACTATTCTTCCAGGCCGAAGATGTCGCGCCAGGCCTGAATGGCTTCAGCATCACTGGCATCGTACGAGCGGCGCATATGACTCAACAGCGGATGGGAGATTTTGTTGACGGTGGAGATTAATAACGCCTCGATTGCCTTTTCCTGTTCCGGCGTCAGTGAGCCGAGTCGGGGCCGTTGGCGACTCATTTCCAGTTTCGCAATGTCCTGCAGCTTGTTTCGCAGGGCGCCGATAGTTGGTCCGATGTCCAGCACGCGGAGGGTTTGCTGAAACTGCATAATTTCAGATTCAACGATTAGTTCGGCGCGCTCCGCTTCACGCTCGCGCTCGCGAATGTTCGATGAAATGACCGACTCGAGATCGTCTATGTCAAAAACGAAAACATTTGGAATCTTGCCGACTGCCGGATCGACGTTGCGCGGCACGCTGATGTCGATAAAGAACGACGGACGATTTCTCCGTCTGCTTAGGCTTTCGCGAGCCATTGCTTCAGTTATCAAGTAGTGATCAGCGGCAGTCGAGCAGATAATAATGTCTGCTTGCGCCAGGTACTCTGAAAGCTGTTCAAATTGAATTGTCTCGCCATTTAATTCCGAGGCCAGCCGTGCACCACGCTCCACAGTTCGGTTCGCAAGCAACAGACGTGATATGCCGGCATTAAGCAGATGACGCGCCGAAAGTTCGGCCATCTCGCCGGCGCCGATTAACATGGCCGTTTGCCCGTCCAAAGAGTTAAAAATTTTCTTTCCGAGCTCGACTGCCATGTAACTTATCGAAACGGCGTTCGCCCCGATACCAGTCTCCGTGCGCACTCGCTTGGCTACGCGGAAGGCGTGATGAACCAACCGGTTCAGAATTCGTCCGGCAGTGCCGGCTTCCAGCGCGATTGAATAGGCGCGCCGCACCTGGCCCAGTACCTGAGGCTCGCCCACCACCATCGAATCAAGCGAAGAGGTTACTCGGAATAGATGGCGGACCGCCTGGTCGTCAGTGTGCTGGTAAAGATGACTCTCGAAAAATGAACGCGGAACTGCATCGGTGCGGCTGAGGAACTGGTTAACACGTTCTATCGTCTCAGGCAGCCGTTCACTGGTAGTTTCGGCCAGCACCTCAACCCGGTTGCAAGTAGAGACAATCAAGCCTTCCCTGACTATCTCTCCGTCGACCAGTGCGCGCAGCCCTGTTGAGCATGCGTCTTCACTGAACGCCAGCCGCTCGCGCACTTCAACCGGCGCTGAGCGGTGATTGATTCCGACTAAGATAATAGACATCGCGAAGTCTTATGCAATGAACGCCGGCACTTTTTGTCGAGACAAATGCGCGGCAGTTAAGCTTCCAAAACTACATCCAGCTGATTATTCCGAAAACATGATAACCACCCATTAGCCGAGTGCCGAAAAACGTAAGCAGGACCAGTACGAATCCAGCCACACCCATCCAGGCCGCCTTGCGTCCGCGCCAACTTGAAGTTGAACGATAAAGAATCAGAAACACATACAGCAGCCACGTGAGGGCAGCGAAAATCTCCTTCGGATCATTGTGCCACAAACGGCCATCGCGTGACGACGCCCAGACCATGCCGGTGGCGATGCCAACAGTTAAAAGCGTAAGACCGATGGCAGCCGAGCTGGTGGCGATCTCATTAACCGTAGTCAACGATGGCAGGCGATGAAATATCGCGCTGAAGGTTTTCAGTTTCAATTCCCGCTCTTGCAGCAGATACATGATGCTCGCCAAAAACACAACGAAAAATGCGCCATACGCAAACAGCAGGAGCGTCGTATGCACTGGAAACAGCCATGACGCTTGCAGGATGCTGGCCTCAGCGCGGTCCGCCGGCGCGGAACGAATGATAATGGCGATGAAAATGAGCAGAGACACCAACGGCAACGTGAAGGCGCCCAATGGCCTGGCGTGGTAGCGGTAAAGCACGAGCGCGTAGCTGGCGATCAACGTCCAGGCCAGGAACGAGAGTGTCTCACGCCGATAGAACAGGGGATAGTGGCCATAGATAGCCCAGTCAGCTATCAGCGCTATGGTATGCAAAACGAAACCGGCGACCATCGCCCACTCGGAAACGCGCTGCAGTGCACGGCGCTTATTGAGAAACGCCAGCACTGCATGTATCGCGGAAACTACGTAAGCAGCCAGGACGGCCAGCAAAAGGGATCTCATTTCGATAAAGCGAAGTGACGCGGCAATTCTAGTTGATGACTGAAAACCCGGCAAGGAAGGGATTTTTCAGGCTTCATAATTAGCACTCCAGACCCTCGAAAATATTGACACCGCGCGACTGAACCCATAGACTTCGGCAGTTCCAAATCTTCATTGATGTTGCACTACCGTCTGTCTGGCGTTTTCTCTTTTTGGCGGAGAATGAGCCCAGGGATGTCGTGTGCATGGCAACGATTATTCAGCTCACGCTCATCGTAGCGATACGCTAATGCTCCGATCTGGGGTTTATTCTCTATCAGCGACAGTCTGATCCAAGGCTTGCGATTTGGATAATTTTGAAAGTTGGGTAACTAAGTTGCTCCTGCGTATCTGCCTCATATTGTCGTTTTGTTTCGCCGGTGCGATCACAATATTGCCCCAAAACCGATCCGCAGCGCGGCATGGCGGCAAACCGGTTGCAAAACCGCAGCCAACCGTCGCCCCCGCGCCGCCTTTGTCCGCCACACCAACTCCCGAACCCAAAAGCGAACCAGCGCCCGTTGAGCAGCAAGACCAACAACCGGTCGAGACCCTGAAGATCGATACAAACCTGGTCACTGTTCCTGTCATTGCCAGCAGCATTGAAGGAAGTTATATCCCTGATTTGCGGCAGGAAGAATTTGCGATTTCAGAGGACGGCGAGAAACAGCAGATCGCATTCTTTGCGACTGTAAGCGCGCCGTTTCACGTGGTGTTGCTGCTCGATACCAGCGCCAGCACTGAAGAGAAGTTAGGCTCAATCCGTCGCGCAGCGGCAGCGTTCGTCGAGCAACTGCAGAGTGCCGATCGAGTAAAAGTCATTTCGTTTGATAATGACGTGCGTGAACTCAGTGACTTTACCAACGACCGGGCGGTGTTGAGGAATGCAATTTACAAGACGGCGTCAGGCAAGGGAACAAAGCTTTACGATGCGTTTGAACTGGGTTTATCTTCTGTAAGAAATATTCGGGGGCGAAAAGCGATTGTCCTTTTCAGTGACGGCGTGGACTGGCACAGCGACGCAGCCACCTTCGACAGCTCATTGCATGGTCTGGACGAAGAGGGCGTTGTCGTTTATCCGATACGCTACGAGACGCGCGCTGAAAGCGAACGGATCGCACGCGAGAGCTCTGACGATCCCGCTTCCAGCCTTCCCACGATTGACGTTATCCGCCGCGCGCCGGGCGGCACCACAGCGCCTACGTTTCCCAGCGACGAACCCAGTTCTGTACCAACTACAGAACCTGCCAGGACCGGACCGTTTGGTCTCCCAAGCGCTGCCGAAATTTTAAGAGGTCGGCGGCGCGATCCAAGTGCCGAACCATATCCATCACCCGACCGTTTACCGCCCACCGGACCAACCGGGCGGCCCGATCACGATCCGGGTGATGTGGGCAGTGGGCGCGACACTACGCGGCCAACCGGCCGTGGCACGCGGCGGAATGGCGATTCGATCAGCATGATGCTCGACGCTCTTTACGATAAGGCTGACAACTACCTCCTCGAACTGGCAAACAAATCGGGCGGCCGCGTGTTGCGCGCTGATACGCTTGGTTCCTTACCTGACGCGTTTGCCAAAATCGCGGCTGAGCTCAGAACGCAATACGCGATTGGTTATTACCCCTCAAACAAGACGCGCGATGGACAATACCGCAAGATCAAGGTCACAACGACGCGTAAGAATGTCGCCGTTCGCGCTCGCCCGGGTTACCGCGCCTCGAGCGGCGGCTGAGCCTTCTTCTCCATAGAACCGAGCGCGGTAGCACCGGATCCTGTATTCAACACTTCGGATTGAGCGGTCGCGGCGCAATCTGATGTTCAGCCAACTCAAACCGACTGCTGCATCCAGCGCTACCGCGCTTGGTTCTGTAGGGGCATCGTACTGCGGCAATTCCAAACTGACCTGCTATTGGCTGACGCCTCTTCTTGTTAGCCAGAGTTCACTCGTGCTAGTTTTGCTGCCCGATACGACATTTCGGATTTCATTCAAATCGATAATATGCCGGACCGAAACGAAGCCTGGGAACTGTTGTGCGAATACACGAAGGGCGAGAGTTTGCGTAAGCATGCCCTGGCAGTCGAGGCAGCGATGCGTGCGTGTGTGAAGCGCTATGGCGCCGCCGGGGATGAAGAGGACGAGTGGGGATTAGTCGGGTTACTTCACGACTTTGATTACGAAATGTTTCCCACGGCCGATCAGCATCCGTTTACCGGTGCAAACATACTTTGCGGCCGCGGCTACTCAGAGCGTTTCATCCGCGCCATTATGGGCCACGCAACTTACACTAGAGTACCGCGAGACACCGCCATGGCCCGGGCGTTATTCGCTACCGATGAACTCTGTGGGTTTCTGGTGGCTTGCGCCCTGGTGCGTCCAAATAAGAGTCTTGACGATCTTGAAGTGTCTTCAGTAAAGAAAAAACTTAAGGACAAGGCGTTTGCGCGTTCGGTGAATCGAGACGACATAAGACAGGGAATTGAAGAATTGGGCGTCGATCTCGATGAGCACATTCGTTTTGTTATCGATGCTTTGCGCCCGGTGCAGGAACAGATCGGGCTCAAGCCGATAACGACGCCCGCCGAGTGATTGCTTTATGACTGACTGATATTTGGCGGCGAGACAGGCGCAGGTTGAAGCTCTCGTTGCGACGTCACGATCGAAGCTGTCACGAGGAAGAAAATGGTAAGTAGCAGGGCGATGATGGCCGTTAGCCCTGCCTGCAGTTTCCGGCGGCGGGCGGTGTGCCGGTAGACAAAGATTGTCGCCAGCAGCGTTGCGGCTGTCGGTACCAGATAGGTTGAAAGTATGAGCAGGCCGGGCGTGGTAATTGGTTTGAGAGAAGAGAAGACCGCCATGATGATAGCGATGGCAGCCCCCGCGCCTAGTATCGCAGCGAGCAAAGAACAAGTAAGTACCAGCTTCAGGCGCATTTGATTGTATCCTTCAGGCCGACCTCGCCTAAATGGAAGCAGTACTCCGATTGAGCGAGCTTAGGATACCACAGCGGATATAGTTGGATGGCACGGCGTGCTGAGCGGGCGGATGACTTGTCCGGGAATTCTCAAGCGGAAGACCAGCAGTTCGATCCAAAGCAAAAGCTTTAACAAAATTACCAGTCCGGATTTTGCGTACCGATATGCTTACCAGAAGGGCCCTAATCTATCTTTCGGAGCAGGAAGGTCTGAAGGATTTCGCCGCGCGTTTCCGATTGTTTAAGAAGCTTACGACGCGCTTCGTTGCCGGTGAAACAATTGCGGAGGCCGTCGCTACCATTCAGGAGTTGAACATCGACGGTTGTTCAGCTTCCTTCGACCATCTTAATGAGTCCGTTGCGAACCCGGCAGAAGCCGCAGCTGAAGTAAAAGAGTATCTTCAGATACTGAGCCGCATTGATGAAGCCGGGATCAACTCAAACGTATCGATCAAGCTGACCCAATTTGGCCTGGAGCTTGATCCGGAGCTGGCCTACAGAAACGCGCGGGCTGTAGTAGAAGATGCCGCCAGACGCGGAAATTTTGTGCGCGTCGACATGGAGGGTTCAAACGTCACGCAGCAGACCATCGACATTTTCAAGCGCCTGCGTGCTGAGTTTGGCTTGAATGATGTAGGGATTGTGTTGCAATCGTACTTACGCCGGACTTATGCAGACGCGCAGGAGTTGGTAAAACTGCCAGCCCGTATTCGGATCTGCAAGGGCGCATACAACGAGCCTCCGGAAGTCGCTTTTCCGAATAAGAAAGAGGTTGATGACAATTACGTGCGCGTGATGCAGCTTCTGCTCTTGAGCGGGACCTATCAGGGTATAGCAACACACGATCCTAAAATGATTGAAGCCACCATTACTTTTTGCGGGCGCCAGGGAATTCCGAAGGATGCCTTCGAATTTCAAATGCTTTATGGCGTGCGGCGCGATTTGCAGCGGCAGCTTGCCAAAGACGGATACAACATCCGCGTGTATGTTCCTTAC